>CAZLCI010000001.1:0-71828 GCA_964558115.1 uncultured Nitrospinaceae bacterium
AAGAGAATTTGGACATAATGTTTCTCGTGCTGGGGGTTATGAGGGTTTTGGAGGGGGTCAAGGTATAATGGTATTACCAAATCGTGTCTATGCGGCAGGCTCTGATCATCGTAGAGATGGATGTGCAGCTGGTTTTTAGGAGTTTTTTCAAAATGAAATTCATTTTCATTTTTATTTCAATTCATTTTCTTCTTATATCGTTTACAGAAAAAACATTTGCACGTTGTTTTGAAAAAGATTTAATTATTGAAAAAAAAATTTGGACTAAGAATCTTCTCGGAAATTTAGAAACTCGAGAAATTAAGATTCTTTTCCCAGATTTGTCTATTTCTCGTTTATATGCAGTTCGTTTATCAACAGCAAACTTCAGATCTCAGATTTATTTACAAAAGAATAAAGATTCAATGATAAATGCGTCAGAATTGGTAAAAAGATTAAATGCTACTATCATAATTAATGCCGGATTTTATAATCATAATTACCGCCCGATGGGTTTTTTTAGAAGTGATAATAAAACGTATAACAGTCGAGTTTTATTTAAAGGTTCTCGTCGTTCATTACATTTTGGTGCTCTTTTGCATATAGATAAAAAGACAAATCGTATTACGATTCATCATCGTGATTATTTTAAGAAGACTATTGCCGGAGATGTTTTGCAGGCAGGACCATATCTTTTTAAAAATGGAAAGCCGGTTAAAGGATTAAAAAAATATAGAGAGTATAATAGAGCAAACAGAAGGACGATAGTATCTATTTCAAAAGATGGGACGATCGTTATTCTTGTTAGTCAAGAAAATGACAGAGGTGTTTCTTGGTGTGAACTACAACAAATATTTGCTCATGAAAATGTAGGTTTTTCTGTTATAGATGCGATAAATCTTGATGGCGGTTCTAGCTCACAATTAAGTATTAATTCTGAAAAATTCAAAAAAAATATTTATGGCAGGTCTGTTCCTGCATTCATTGTTTTTTATAAAAGATAAAATATTTTTTATGTTAGTTTAAAAAATCTGGAGTTTAAAAATGGAGAATTTAAAAGGAAAAGTTGCTCTTATTTCAGCTGCGAGTAAAGGTTTAGGTAAAGCTTCTGCTTTAGAAATAGCAAAAAAAGGGGCATCAGTAGCTATTTGTTCGAGGAATAAAGATGAAATCAATGAGGCCGCAGAAGAAATTCGCGATATTAGCGGATCTGAAACTTGGTGTTGTGTGTCAGATATGGGAACAAGAGAAGGAGTAGATAATTTTGTTTCCGGCGCTGCAAAACATTTTGGCGGAATAGATATTTTAGTTTCTAATGTTGGAGGTCCTCCTAGAGGATATTTTGATGAATTCGAAGATGATATTTGGATTTCTGCATTCGAAATTAATGTTTTAAGTGCAGTGCGCCTAGTTCGTGCAACTTTGCCGCATATCAGAAATCGAGATTATGGTCGAATCATTTTCATTTTATCAAGTTCCGTTAGAGAACCTATAGAAGACTTGTTACTTTCAAATGTGATGCGTCCTGCCGTTGCGGGATTGTCTAAATCACTTTCAAAGTCACTTGGTTCAGAAAATATATTAGTAAATGTTGTTTGTCCTGGAACAATTCTTACGAATCGTCTTATTTCGGGAAGACAAAAAGCTGCTGAAAAAGAAGGAATTTCTTTGGAGGAAGCTTTGGAAAATTCTTCTGTAGGTATACCCTTAAAGCGCCATGGAGAACCTAAGGAATTTGGGTCGATGGTAGCATTTTTAGCCTCTCCTGATGCTAGTTATGTTACAGGCAGTGTTCTGTTGGTAGATGGTGGACGTCTCCATGCAATCTAAGCAAACTTTGATGTAGAGGTTTTGAATAATGAGCGATGAAATTATAATAAGAGGTGCTCGTGAACATAACCTCAAAAATATCTCTGTACACTTGCCACGTGAAAAATTAATTGTTTTAACAGGGCCAAGTGGTTCAGGAAAATCTTCTCTTGCTTTTGATACGATTTACGCAGAGGGACATCGTCGATATGTCGAAAGTCTCTCTACATACGCAAGACAGTTTCTGGAGAGAATTGATAAACCTGACGTTGATTTTATAGATGGGATTAATCCTTCGATTTCTATAGAGCAGCATAATCCGGTCACTCATTCCAGATCTACGGTTGGTACTGCATCTGAAATTTATGATTATCTAAGACTATTGTTTTCAAAGGCGGCAGATCTGAGATGTCCTAGTTGTAAAAAGATTGTTTTGCAAGATACAGAGGATAGAATTATTAATAATCTTCTTTCAAAACATAAAAATTCTAGAGGTTTCATACTTTTTGAAAAAGCTATTAGTTCTATAGAGGAAATCAAGGAATATCTTTTGACAATTTTATCTAAGGGATATCTTCGTATCCTTGTGAATGAAGAAATTATTGAATTAGATTCACTTGATTTACACGACACGTCTTTAGATATGAAAAGTATTTTCCCAAAAAAAAACAAGAATTTTCATGTTGTAGTAGATCGATTGGAATTCTCAGAAGAAAATAAATCTAGAATTACCGAATCAATTGAAATGGCTTTTTTGGAAGGAGATTCGTACGCACAAATTAAGATAGTTGATGGTCCTTTCCTTAGTTTTAGTAAAAGACTTGAATGTTGTGGAATCAGATTTGAATTACCTTTGCCAACTCTTTTTAGTTTCAATAATCCAAATGGAGCGTGTTCTGAATGTGGAGGTTTTGGAAATACTCTAGCATTAGATGAATCTTTGTTAATTCCAGATTCGAGTTTAACTTTAGCTCAAGGTGCGGTTCAGCCATGGAAAATGCCGCGTTATAGGGAAAGATTTGGGAAGCAACTTCTGGATTCATCAAAAAATGAAGGTTTGGATATATATAAACCATGGAAAGAACTCAGTAAAAAACATAAAAAAATGATTTTCAATGGTTCAAAAAGTTTGATGGGAATTAATTCTTTTTTTGAAAAATTAAAAAAAAGAAAATATAAGGTTTGGGTTAGGGTTTTAATTAGGAGATACCAAAGTCTCTATCGCTGTGTTAGTTGTGAGGGTAGTCGTCTCAAGAAAGAAGCACATTATTTTGAGGTGAATAAAAAAACGATAGGGGAAATTTGCGATATGTCTATTGTGGATTTGAAAACTTTTTTTGATAAATTGTCTAAAACAAATAGGAATACGGTTTTAACATCCGATCTTTTTAGACAAATTCAAGATAGAATACAATTTTTACATGATATGGGGTTAGAATATTTAACCCTTTCAAGAGAAACAAAGACACTAAGTGGGGGGGAACACCAGAGAATTAATCTTGCCAAACAACTTGGTGCGAGTTTGACAGGAACTTTATATGTTTTAGATGAACCAACTATAGGCCTTCATCCGAGAGATAATCATCGTTTAATTAAAATTCTGAAAGGTCTTGTTGAGCAGGGAAATACAGTCTTGGTCGTAGAACATGATAGAGATGTTATTGAAGAATCTGACTATATTATTGATCTTGGTCCAGGAGCGGGAGAAAAAGGAGGAGAAATTATTTTTGATGGTTTTAAAAAAGAATTTCATAAGAATAAAAAATCAAAAACAGCGTTGTATCTTTCAAGAGATAAACAAATATCTGTTCACAGAAATTCTAATCGTATAAAGACAAACAAAAAATTATCTCTATACGGCGCAGAAGAAAATAATCTTAAGAAAGTAGACTTACACATTCCAATGAGCAAACTTATTTCAGTTACTGGCGTTTCGGGTTCTGGTAAAAGCAGTTTGATTCATGGAGTTCTCTATCCTGCTCTAACCCGTATATTAAAAAATTCTAATGACCAAGTGGGTCGGTTTAAGAGAATAGAGGGATATGAAAACATCAATGATGTTGTTTTGCTTGATCAGAGTCCTATAGGAAAAAGCCCAAGAAGTAATCCGGTTACCTATTTAAAAGCTTACGATATAATCCGTAAACTTTTTGCAGAAACAAAAAAAGCAAGAAGTTTAGGTTTTACTCCCGGGCATTTTTCTTTTAATTCGCCCGGGGGAAGATGTACTAGTTGTTCTGGTAGTGGAGTTCAGAAAATAGAGATGCATTTTATGGCAGATCTTTTTGTCACCTGTTCTGATTGTTTGGGCAAGAGATTTAGCTCCCACACTTTAGAAATAAGATATAAAGATTTAAACATTAATCAGGTTTTGCAATTAACAGTAGATGAGGCTATTGTTTTTTTTCACAATATTAGTTCGATTGTAAAAAAACTTTATATTTTGAGGGATGTAGGATTAGGTTATTTGCGGATCGGTCAGCCAGTTAATACTTTGTCTGGTGGAGAGGCGCAGCGCTTAAAAATTGCAGGTCAACTCTCTTCTAAGCCTCCTAATGATATTTTATATTTAATGGATGAACCTACTACTGGACTTCATTTTCAAGATATCGAATGTTTAATAAAAGTTTTATATAAACTTGTTTCTTTAGGAAATACAGTTGTTGTTATTGAGCATAATTTAGATATGATAAGTCGTTCGGATTGGGTAATAGATTTAGGACCAGAAGGCGGAGGAAATGGGGGCTGTATTATTGCACAAGGGACACCAGAGGAAATACAGCAAAATAAGTTATCTAAGACAGGTTTTTTCTTGAAAGAGTTTTTGAAGAACGTTTCTTAAAAAGTAAATTTCAGGAGGTTATAATTAGTCATTTAACGTTAGGTTTTATTTATTCAAGCGGTGCACTTTTTGCGTGGGCTGCTCTTTCTTTTTTTATAAGATTGTCGATGCAAAAAGCTCCTTTATTAAAAGTAGCTGCACTTGCTTCTACTTTTAACGGAATTTTTGTTACGATTTTATTCTTCTTTACTTTTTCTTTAGATAGTTTGATTTATTCTTCTATCACAACTTATGTATTAATAGTTGTTACTGGCTTTATGATGATTGCTCTTTCAAGGCTTTCATATTATTACGCGATTGGACAAATAGGACCTAGCAGAACAATCCCGATTGCTGCTAGTACTCCAGCAGTCAGTGCTTATTTAGCTTCCCTTTTTTTGGAAGAACCCATTACTTTCAAAATGTTGTTAGGACTTGCTGTTTTGATGGTAGGAGTAATTTATGTAGTTCGTTCCTCGGTTTCTCTTCAAGATACTGCAGATTTGAAATCAAAAAAAAGAATCTTGTTAGGGTACTTGTCTGCTGGAGCTACAACATTGAATTGGAGTTTGTGTGGCACAATGTTGAAGGCTATATCAAAAGATCTTCCTCCAGAGTACGGTCCTTTTGCTACTTCGATGTTCGTAATAAATATAGGTTGTCTATTTGCTTGGTTGTTGTATGTTTTTTTCAAACCTAAGGAAAAAAATAAAAGAATATTTCCCAAAAAAAATTGGAAATGGTTAATTTGTGCTGCTGTGTGTCAGACGATAGCGATTCCATGTTATACGAATGCTTTATCTTATACTTTAGTTGTGAATGTTTCTTCTATAACTGCTCTACAACCTCTAGTCGTAATTTTAGTTTCTAAGATCTTTCTGGATCAAATTGAAAAGATTAATTTGAAGTTAATAGCAGGAGCATTAATGTCTGTGATCGGAACTATTTTAATTCTTTTATCGTTCTAAATTTTTTAAAAGTAGATTAATATCTTCTTAGTACTCCTACTACAACCCCCTGTATACGAAGACGTTCTTCTTCAATCATAATAGGTTCCATCGAAGAATTTGATGGTTGTAAACGAACCCATCCGTTGGATTCATAGTAGAGTTTCTTAAGGGTAGCACTTAGATTGTCTACAAGCGCAACTACGGTTTCTCCATTTTGTGCGGTTTGTCTTTGCTCCACAATTACGTAGTCCTCATCCTGGATATGATCTTCTATCATGGAATTTCCTTTGACCTTTAAAACATAAAGATTATTTTTTTCTGATGCCCATGGAAGAGGAATTGTTTCAGTTTCTTCTATTGCTTCCAAGAGTCCACCAGCAGCAATTACACCTCGAAGTGGCAATTCTGTTGTGTGTTCTTCAGGAAAAGTATTTTCTATCTGAAGTACTTCAGGGATTAATTCAATTGCTCGGCTTTTATTCCAACTTCTTTTAATCATTCCTTTTTGTGCAAGATTTTGAAGATGTTTATGAACCGTTGCTGGTGAAGTAAGATTAAAATTTTCACCTATTTCTACAATACTAGGCGCGTATCCTTGCTCTTCTATAAAATTTTTAATGTAGTCGTATATTTGACGTTGTCTTTTAGTTAAAAACATACTTGTCTCCTATAAAGCGAAAATAATACGATTACAATACAAACAAATAACGAATACATTTGTCAAGTATTTATTTCATTTTTTTTTTTGTAAGTTGAGAAAAAAACTAATTATTCTTAAAATTAGATCCAATCAATAATCTTAAAATTTAAATTCTAGTTTTTGGGAGATTTTGAATTCATGGCCAAAATAACAGCAGGACATGCAGTAATTGAAGCTCTAGTTGAATTAAAAGTAAAGCATGTAATAGGGATGGCAGGTTCTTGTATGATTGAAATTCTTGACGGCATGTATGGTAGAGAAGATATTCATTTTCTTACTGTCCGTCATGAACAATCAGCAGCACTTATGGCAGATGCTTATTCACGTTTAACAAGAAAGCCAAGTGTTTGTATGGCAACCAATGGTCCAGGTGCAACAAATTTAGTTACAGGAGTAGCACATGCACAAGGTGCACAGAGTCCTGTTATTGTTATTACTGGTGCACCAATGATGAAAGATACATTTAGAGATTCCACGCAAGAACTAGACCAAATAGCCATGTTTAAACCGATGGTAAAATGGTCAGTTCAGGCAAGAAGGCCAGATAGGATTGGCGAAATTATCCAAGAGGCATATATGATGTCTATTTCTGGTGTTCCTGGCCCTGTTCACGTGGATCTTCCAAGAGATGTTATGAATGAATTGGTGGATTTTGAACCTTCAGAAGATCTTTGGCAAGTGAACAGACCAAATCATGCCCCTGATCCTAGTCTTATAAATAATGCCGCTAGTCTTCTAAATCAATCAAAAAAGCCTGTTATTATTGCAGGGGGCGGGGTTCTATGGTCAGCAGCTAGCGAGAAGTTAGTGGCTCTTGCTGAGTCTCTTGATGCTGTTATCATGACTTCTACTGGGAGAGATGATGTTGTTGATAATAGACATCCTCTTTTCTTAGGTTCTATAGGCAGAGGAACCATTCCTGAGGCAAGACAACTATTTGAAGAATCTGATCTTGTTTTGGCAATTGGTACTCGATTAGCACATTCTAGTACTTTTCTTAAATCCGAATTTATTCCTAAAAACTCAAAACTTATTCATATTGCCGTTGACCAAAGTGTGATTGGAAGAAACTTTAAAACAGATATAGGGATTTGTTCTGATGCTTCGTTAGCTATAGATGGATTAAATACATGTTTAGGACAGGAAAATAATTCTCGTCCAGATTGGAGAAGAAGAGCAGAAGAAGTAAAAAATAATCAGGAAGTTCATAGAACTAATGCTTTTGAACTCAATGCGAAACCTATAGATCCCAGAAGGGCACACATGGCCTTATCAAAGGTTTTGGAACCAGGAACTATTTTAACAAATGATGCTGGAAGCGCAGCTGGTTATATATACGAATATCAGAGATTTGATAGACCTCATAGTTTTATCTCTCCACAGGATCTTGCTGCAATTGGAGTAGGTTATCCACTTGGACTTGGTGCAAAACTTGCGTGTCCTGATCGACCAGTTGTTACTATTAGTGGAGACGGTGCTTTTTTGTGTAATGGTTCTGAAATTGAAACAGCTATTCGTGAGGGTCTAAATACGGTTTGTGTAGTTTTAAACAATTTTAATCTTGGTTCTGAAAGGGCCTATCAAAAACATTTTTACGATGGTCGTTATGTTGCCGATCAAATAGGGAATCCGCGTTTTGATGATTATGCACGCTCTTTTGGTGCAAAAGGATATCGTGTTGAAGATGTACAAGATCTTGAAGATACATATAGTGAAGCTTTGAAACAGGATGCTCCTGTAATCGTAGAAGTTATTGTAGATCAAGATGTTTTTCCAGGTCCAAGAAGAAAAGATGCTGTTAAGAACAAAAAGTAATTTTACCTAAATTTTATGTATAGTTTTTAATCTGATTTTTCAGATAGGTGTATTCTAAAGTATAGAATACATGCAATTAAAGACACAAAAATACAAATTGGACCTGCCGTTTTTATGCCTCCTATTGCATAACCAAATCCCATGATTGAGGCTCCTAGCATATGACCGAGTTGATTACTAGTCGAATAGAATCCGATTATAGAGCCTTTTGCTTTGGGGGCGACGTTGGTAAGACTATTCATAACCATGGGTCTGCTTGTTTGACTTAAAAACATTAAACAAAACCCAGATATTGTAGTCATTAAAAATGTTATTTCTATAGTGAAAACAAATACCATCAAGAATCCTTGAAGTAAGGCCATTAAAGAAATGTATTGAAAGCAATTTTTAAGTGATCCGAAAGGACCTGCTAATAGTGCTCCTGGAGTCGCACCTAAAAGAATATAGGGTAGTAATGTTGAAATATCCTGAATTTGTAGTTTGAATTTTTCTATTAGAAGAAGTGAAATATATGTTAAAAAGACTGCTGTAATAAATCTTTCACATATATTTCCTCCAATAATATGCCATGTTTTTGGATTTTTTACCCATGAAAATTGTCTTGAAATTGTATGATTTTTTTTTCCTTTTAAATTTGGAAAAAGAATAAATACACAAAGAACTACGAAAGCGCACAAAATTCCTAAGGCAACAAATCCCCCTTTCCACCCAAAAAAAGAAGTGATATACGCAACACTTGGCAGACCGATAAGCATACCGATGGCAATTCCCGATGTAGCAAGCCCCATGCCTATGACACGTTTTTTTCCTGAAAGAAGTTCTCCTAAAGTAGATATACATGTAGCAGGAACGGAACCACAGAATAATCCAGCAGCAAAGCGTAGGCAGAGAAGTATTGTGTAATTGCTCGTTAATAAAATCGAAAAATTAGAAAGTACTACTCCTACGAGACCAAAAAGCAGAACGCGTTTTCCTCCTAATTTATCAGTCATTATTCCTGCTATGGGTCCACCAATTCCCCAACCGAGAAAAGTAATGGCGGCAAGCTGACTTAAATTTGAAATAGATTGGTTTAACTCTGAAGACATTTCTTCAAGTATTGGACCTATAAGGAATCCGGTAGTATAAACTGTAAAAATTGACAGAAAACAAATGAGGATTAGCATATGCCATCCAGTTTTAGAACGGAAAAGAAAAAATTTTATTCCCTGCAGACACAGTCCGATAATTTCTTTTTGGATTAGTTCTTAAAGAACAAATGGTATTTAATGTCTAGCGGGTTGAAAAATCGCTACTAGCATAGTGTCAGATTCACTAGTACAGTGGTTACAGTGTCTAGTTCCTTTAGGCATAAATATAAATTGTCCCGGACCATATACTATTTCTCCGTCGTCAAGGTCGTAGCGACCACTTCCTGAGATACAAAATATAACTTCATCTTCTTCATGATGATGCCAATCGTGAGTTTGTCCGGGTTGAATTCGTGAGTAAAATACATTTAAATCTATCCCGTCTGCCTCTTTGGAGATGATTCCTTTGTGAGTTGCACCACCGGCCATACCTTCAGAATCTAATTTTGCAGGATCAATCAGACGAGCTTTTCTGTGATCTAAGTTCATATTAATTCCCCTTCTAATTTAAAATATGGGATTATTTTTTCATAGAATGTATTTTGGCGTAATACTATTTTTTTGTCACTCTTAAAAGAATCCTTTTATATATTTCCCGTAATTTTTTATTTTTTAGAATAATTATTTGTTAGGTAACTAAGTTTGATTTGATTTTTAGTTCTACTTTATGTTCAATATGTAAGTCAGTTTGATAATTCTTTTCGATTTACCTAGGAGTCTTTAATGTATTTTCGTCTGATTTTCTTATTGATTGTATCCTTGAGTTTTATATCTAGTTTTTCCTTTTCAGAATTTGTGAATGCTCAGACCAGCAAATCAAGCTCTGCTTCGGTTGAAAAAAATTTATCTGGTTTTGATATTCCTGAAATTGCTACTTCTAATTTTCTTGGTTGGGACAAACGTGATTTTTCGAAAAGGATTCCTGGAAAAGAAACTATAATCAAACAGTTTCTTGATGAATGGGGCTTTCAATTTGAGACTTTTTCTATTAATAAAGTTGTATTTGCAATTAATCTTGATTTGGATGGGAAGTACCCATTTGATGTTACTTTTCTAGATCAAAATTGTGATGGAGTTTTTGAAACGAAGATAGAAGAGAAACCGGGAGAATCAGTAGATATGGGAATTCCAGAATGTGTTTTTAAATAAAAAAAACATAGAAAATTAAAATCTATTTCTAACATTTAAAAGATGAAATGAATAAATTTCCTCAATTTTCAAAATCTTTGATAGTAGTCGATGTGCAAAATGATTTTTGTCCCGGTGGTGCTTTGGCTGTTGATAGGGGAGATGAGATAATTTCAGAAATCAATAAATTACTTTCTATTGATACGTGGCTCCGTGTTGGGACTAGAGATTGGCATCCCACAAATCATATTTCTTTTGAAAAGCAGGGGGGTATATGGCCCGAACATTGTGTACAAGGGTCATATGGAGCACAATTTCATAATTTTCTGCATACTCATTTATTAGATAAAGTTGTTTCAAAAGGAGCAGATGAATCTTTGGAGGCATACTCTGGATTTCAAGGGACAGAACTTTCTGAAATTTTGAAAGAACACGGAGTAAAAAAAGTTTTCATTTGTGGACTTGCTACTGATTATTGCGTTCGAGCAACTGCAATAGATGCGAGAAAAGAAGGGTTCGAAGTAATTTTGATAAGTGACTGTGTTGAATCTGTTAATATAGAAGAAAGTGACGGAGAGAAAGCATTAAAAGAGATGGTAGAATTTGGATGTGTTATATTGGACTCAGATGATTTAACATGAGAAATTCAGATTTCTAAGGAGAAAAACTTGACGCTTGTTAGGGTACAAGTTCCGGCTAGTACGACAAATATTGGTCCAGGTTTTGATACTATTGGAGTCGCTTTAAATCTTTATAATCGTATTGAATTAGATGAACTCCCTTGGGGTTTATCCATTCACGTGGAAGGAGAAGGAGCAGGAATCATTCCACAGGATGAGACTAATATCTGCGTAGATGCTGTAAAGGCAGTGTATAAAAAAGCGAATATCCCATTTAAAGGATTATGGATGAAACAAAGAAATCATATCCCTTTATCTAGGGGATTAGGAAGTAGTTCTGCTGCTCTAGTAGGAGGAATAGTTGCAGGTAATTTATTAATTGGAGAGCCTTTAAGTTTGGATGAATTGGTACAAATAGCTGTAAAAATGGAAGGTCATCCAGATAACGTTGTTCCTGCACTAGTAGGTGGTTTTTGTGTTTCTGCGATAGGTAAAAATGGAAAGACAATATATACCAGAGTTCCCGTCCAAGAGAATTATAATTGGGTTATCCTTGTTCCCGATTTTGAAGTAAATACCTCTGAAGCAAGAAAAAAACTTCCATCTAAAGTCACTCTTTCTGATGCTACTTTTAATGTTCAAAGAGTTGCGATGCTCCTCGCTGCTTTTTCCTCAGGTAGGAATGACTTGTTTTCTGAGGGGATGGAAGATCGTCTACACCAACCTTATCGTAAAGAACTAATGGGTCCTTTAGACGAGGTTTTTGAAGCTGGTCGTAATGCAGGTGCCCTTGGAGTTTGTATTAGCGGTGCTGGTCCTTGTGTTTTGGCTATTTGTAAAGATGATGCAAAACAAATTGGAATTGCAATGCAGAAAATATATACCGAACATGGAATAAATTCTAGAATTCACCATCTTCGCTCTGATCCTTTAGGAGCACATTCTATTTTATCATTTTCTGAGAGTTTTTCTATTTAGTGTTTTTTCGTTTTATAAGTTTAAATCCTTTCCAAAAAATATAAAAAAAGATTATAAACCCAATGAAAAAAAATATCTTTTGAAGAGAACTTAAAATATCAAGAGCATATTCAATGTGACTTCCGAAGTAGAATGAAAGCGAAAAGAGAATAGGGACGCTTATAACTGCTGCGACTAGGTCCATTAAGAAGAAGATTTTAAATGGAAATTTTGTTATTCCAGCTACAAGAAAAAGAGGTGCTCGTAATCCCATAAGGAACCGGCCGAAAAAAATCGCTTTTTTCCCATGAGTATCAAAGAAACGTTTTGATTTTTTTAATCTTTCATCAGTAGCTATTTTTTTTAAAAAATGAAATTTAAAAATTTGCTCTCCGTAATAATAGCCAATGCCATAAATAATCAAATCACCTATAAGAATACCAATTAAATTAACAAAAATAGCTGTGATGGGTTCGATAGTCCCAAGATAGGAGAGATACCCAGATGTGAAAATAATAATATCTTCGGGTAAAGGGAGTCCTAAACCACAAAGAAGTAGAACGAAAAAAATTCCAAAATATGTGAACTCAGAAATGTAGTGAATAAAAAAAGGGAACATAAAATTTCATCAATCGCTGGGGCTATTGTTTCCTAAAACTAGGCAATGAAAAATTATTTAGGGCCTACACATTCAAGCATATTTCCGTCAGGGTCTGCAAAGAACACAATGAAGCGTCCAGGAATAACTTCTGTTACTTCTCCTTGAATATTTACTCCTGCATTCTTAAGATTGTTATATGTTTCTTCAACACTATCAACCGTAAATGTGATGTAACGAAAACCAGTAGAAGCATCTACTTTTCCACCACCATTATCAGGACTGGAATCTGCTTGTGCTACTTTTAGTTGTACTTCACCTGCTTGAAAAGCCTTAAATTGGAAACGTCCTGAAGCACATCCTGCCTGTGCAGCTTTATCAGCAGTGATTTCAACTTCACGAACAACAGGGAGACCTAAAATTTCTCCATAAAAATGAGACGCTTTTTCAAGATCTGCAACTACGATTCCTATATCAATGGAATCCTTGACCATGTTTATTAATGCCATTTTGAATTTTACTCCCTGATAGTTTTCGGTTCTACGTCGATTAAATTACAAAAAGGATATCATCTTATTATAGATTTAAAAAATACGCTGAAAGTTAATTTGAAAATTAGTTTAAAAGAGTTTTGTTATCTTGACCAAGCGAAGGTGCTTTTCCTTTAATTTTATTTTTAGAAAGAAAATTTGAAGATATTGGAATCGGAATCGAAGGTATTTTTTCACCTTTGTCGTTCTCAATATATTTTGAAAATAAATTTCTATTAATAAAATGAGGATCTGTAAGCGCTTCTTTAATTGTTTTTACAATGGTGCAGCAACAATCGGATGTTTGAAAAAGACTTTCCCATTCGCCTGCATTTTTACTTTTTATGATTTCTTTAATACGTTTTCTGGTTTTATTAGGGTCTTCGGTATCTTTCGTAAACTCTGGTTCGAGTTTAATTATGTTCACAAAATTTTTCCAGAATCTTTCTTCCAAACAAGCTACAGCAACAAACCGATTATCCTTTGTAGGATACAAATAATAGCGTGGATTGCCGCCAGTTAATTTTTCGTTTCCATTTTCTGGCCAAATATTATGTGCGAGAGCATTGCCTATTAATGAATACATCATAAAGAATAAATTGTCTGTCATTGAAATATCAAGGAAAGAACCTTTTCCAGTTTGGTCTCGTTGTCTTAAGGCAAGAAGAATATTAGAAAAAGCTGGAAGAGTACCTCCAGCGAGATCAGCAATTAATGTGGGAGGAATGACAGGATTTTGTTCGTTTCCCATGCTTAGGGATAATAGCCCTGTATCTCCAATATAATTTAGATCATGTGCTGCATTCAGTTTTTTAGGTCCGTTTTGTCCATATCCAGTTATCGAACAATAGATCAATTTAGGGTTTTTTTTCGATAACGTAGTGTAGTCTAAACCAAGTCGTTGCATCACTCCAGGACGGAATTGTTCTACCAATACATCTGCAGTTTGAATCAATGCAAAAATACGTTTAAGTTCATCAGAATTTTTTAAATTCACTTCTAAACTTTTTTTGCTTTGATTTAACAAAGAGAAACTGATGCTACTTTCTCCCCATCTGGGATACTGCAAACGCATCTCTTCGCCTCTATCCAGAGGTTCTACTTTAATAACTTCTGCACCTGCTTCTGCAAGAAACAGAGTTGCCATAGGTCCTGGAAGAAGCGTCGAAAAGTCAATTACTCTAATTCCATCTAGAGGTTGAGGCATAAATTACACTCGTTTTATGTCAATAAAGGATTCCTAAATTGTAATAACTTGATCAGGCATATTTCCTGATAAAGCTGTGTATAAATCTGGGAAACAACCTACAGCAACATTATCAACCGTATTTTTAGGAGCAGCGTTAGTCATTATACTATCTTTATCGCCTGGTGATCCTTCCGCTAAGCCTCTTGAAAGTGCACATTGATCGCACATCATGAGTAAAATATTTTGAGAGGCCGCAACTTTTGATAGTCTTTCTCCAATTTCATTTCCTTTTTGAAGAATCAGTGTATTGTCGTCGAAAAAAAATAGACCTACCACATCAACTCCATGACGATTTTCTTCTAGTTGAGGAAGAATCATTTGCCCTAATTTATAATGAGCAGTATTACCTGATGTTGCGAAAACGTAAGCTACTTTCAAGATTGAATCCTCCAATTAAAAATTTTGTTATATAGAAGTGTTAATTTATATATAGAAAAAAAAACGGAAGAGCAAATGCTCTTCCGTTTTCAGATTAAAAATTAAATCTGTAATTAGAACGTATGTTTCATTTCAAAAAACCAAGCCCACATGTCGTCTTTATCTGTTGTAGCACTAGTGGACTTACCATAGTCACCTGATTTCAGGTAAGCATATGCAACTTTTGCGTAAAGACCTTTATAGATGGTGTACTTCAATTGAGCATCGAATTCAGTACCAATATTTTTATCTGATACATATTGGGTTCCACTCGTTATATCTTGGGCAGAAGAGGAGGAGTGAATCGATGAAATATTGCCATCAAAGGTTAATTTTTTAGAAATTGGATGAGAAACAATAACTTCAAAGATTTTCATTCCATTTGCCACAGTTCCACCGCTTCCTGCACCAGTTGCAGATTCAATGGAAGAACCAATACCGATTCCCACGTACCTTCCGTTTACTAACTGAGGCAAATCTGTGTCACTCGCACCATCTGAATTCGGACTTGTATATCTTTTTAGTTTATTATCATCATCTTGTGCTGTCATGCCATGGCTTTGAGATGCGTCCAGAGTTGAATCATCACCAGATGTAGTGAATAGTCTGAATGTTACCCCAGTTTTTCCAAAGCTTGTCGAAGCCTGAATATCCATCATATGAGCCCTAATTTGGATATCAGAGACAGAAGTGGAACTGGTTGGATAATCTAAATCACCTTCTTGAAGTACATAAAGTGCAGTAATATCAAATCCTGCGAATTTAGTAGATGCGTTGACTGACCACCATCTTATATCGCGGTCAGGTGTTGCTGTTGTAGCACCTCTATTATCTGATTCTATAACAAGACCTAATTGTAAATTTAAATTAGAATTTACATCCTTAGATACCCCAAGGTAATAAAGATCTGCATCGGTAGAACCACCCCAAGGACCTGCTGAACCACCTGCACTACCTTCGCTTATTTTAGTAGTCCAGGCCATCATGTCCATACCTGATATTTTTCCTGAAATCTGCCAACCTTGAGTTCTGTTAGGAACTGCAGCAACGACTACTCCGTCCATGGTGTCATAATCATCTCTACCGTACTGTAATCTTAACTTACTTCCAGGTAGAGCAAAATTTACATAATGCCTATTGACCTTAGGTGCAGTTTTTCCTGTGGCCCATGCAGAAGAACCTAAATCTAATTCCCATACGGCTTTTACTTTTCCTCCTTCTGAAATAGCTGTAAACCGAGGGCGAAACAACATATCAGATTTTTGGTTTCCATCTTCGGATGTATTATCTTGATCTGCATTGTCATAAGATACGCCTCTATAGCGATAAGCACCTGAGAATTTAAAACTAGCCGAAAATGCTTCAGGAAGCACAATAGCTAAGGCTAAAAAAGCCATTCCAACACTTAATAAGACTTTCCGCATTGCTAACTCCTTTCTTTCCTTTTTTTGAATAATAAAACAAAAAAATAAAAAAATAATACAAAGTAAAACTAACAAGTCCAAATTTCTTTAGAATTACTATTATGTTTCTAATTTGTTACGTGGCTTTCACAAAATTCATTAACGAAATATGTTTTATAACTATAAAAAAACTGCTACAACTTCTTAAGGTAAAAAATACAAAAGGTGTTATATTATAACATTACTATTTTGTAAAGTTTTTTTTCTATTACTTTAGAAGAGAGGAACGGAATTATGCGAGCAGTAATTCTCAAAGCATTTGGTGGCAGTGAGAATTTTGAGGATGGAGAATGGCCTGAGCCTAGCCCTATTTCTGGGGAAGTCAAGATCAGAGCAAAAGCAGTTTCTGTAAATCCCACGGACTATAAAGCACGTTTGGGCGGAAATGAAGGCGCGGTCCCTATTATTTTAGGAAGAGATACTGCTGGTATCGTAGAAGAAGTTGGTGAGAATGTAGATCGTTTTTTTCCTGGAGACGAAGTAATGGCTTATCTGCCTCGTTTTGGTGATAGCGGGGGAAACGGTTATGCAGAATTTGTTTGCGTTCCCCATGAATTTGTGGCGAAAAAACCTAGCAATTTAACTTTTGAGGAGGCAGCTTCGATTCCTTTGGTATCTTTAACTGCGTATGAAGCAGTTTCTATAAAGTCAAATGTCGAAAAAAACGAATCTGTTTTTGTGGCAGGAGGTTCTGGAGGAGTGGGGAGTATGGCAGTACAGATGCTTCGTTTCTTTCAGGCAGATCCTTTAATAGTTACAGCGGGAAGTGATGAAAGTGCGGTTTATCTTGAAGAACTCGGAATAGAACCCGACAAAATTGTTTTATATTCTGGATTGTCTCTGGATGATGTATATGAAAAAGTTGTGTCGATGAATAATGGTAAATTGCCAAGAGTTACTTGTGATTTTGTTGGAAAGGATATGAAAAAACTTTGTATGCGCCTTGTTGATTTTCTTGGTCGAGTCGTTTCGATTGCTCCAGAAGAGGGAGCGCCTATTGATAACTTTTTCTCATCGAAAACAGGACCTATGTATACGAAATCTGCATCCTTTCACAGCGTTTTTTTAAGATCTCCTGTAAGAGGTGGAGGTCCTGATTACTACGGTGTGTATATGAAGTCTCTGGAAACAATTAGAAACTGGTTAGCGGATGAAGTTTTAAGACCTGGTAAGCTGGATATAATTGGTCCAATGAACTCCAAGAATATAAGTCATGCACACACTCTTTTGGAAGACGGACACGTAAAGGGTAAGATAGTTCTTCCAGTTGAATAATCTTAATGTTTGAGAGTTTTTGTAATAAAAAAGGTGTAAGATTTTCTAGATACTCGGGAAAATTTCAAGAAATGAAGTTGCTTATATTCGAAGAGTGAAGATAATGTTGTTTGACGATAGTTTCACTCACTTTATTTTTCTTTTTTTTAAGGAGTGGTTTTTGAAAAAGGACAGCTTAGGAAAAGAAGATAGGGAAAATGTTTCCGATAGTCCTGTTGAGAGAAATCTTAGGAGAATATTTGGTCAGATGAGTTTCGAGAAGAGTAATGTATACGAAGCTGGGACTAGAAATGATGGAGAAGAAAATATGGATCGTCTAAAAACATTTTCTTCGAAGAAAAAAATTAGAGCAAAAAGAAGAGAAAGAAAAGAAAATAACGGACCAAATTATGTTCCAGGTCCCTAAATTTTTATAAGGTAGGTAAAAATTGGATAACCAGTACTATGAAACATATCTTCGAAAGACTTCATTGTCAGAAGTTTTGCAGAAAGTAGATAAAGGAGATAGATTATCATTTGAAGACGGTCTCTCTTTATACGCTTCAAATGATATTAATGCGATAGGATACTTAGCTAATAAAGTTCGAGAACGACTTCATGGTAATCGTACTTTTTACAATGTGAATAGTCATATTAATTATTCGAATGTTTGTGTCTTGTGGAAGGCTTGTAAATTTTGTGCTTTTGGAAAAAAAGAAGGGCAGCAAGATGCGTACTCCTATTCGTTAGAAGAAATTTTTAAACAGGCGGAAGAACTGGGGAAAGGCCGTACGGAATTTCATATGGTCGGAGGCCTTCATCCTGACTTACCGTTTGATTATTACTTAGAGATGATTCACGGTATTAAGGAAATTCATCCTCATCTTCATCTGAAATGTTTTACTTCAACTGAAATACGTTGGATTGCAGATCATATTGCCAAGATGAGTATTGAAGAAACTTTGGAAACATTGGTTAGAGCAGGACTTGGTTCCCTTACAGGTGGAGGGGCTGAAATTTTTGCAGAGCCAACAAGATCGAAAATATGCAAAGGGAAACAGTCTGCAGAGGATTGGCTAGAAGTTCACCGAATTGCACACAACATGGGATTATCTAGTACATGTACTATGTTATATGGCCATATTGAGACTGATGCTGATAGAGTAGATCATATGTTACAACTTCGAGAATTACAGGATGAGACCAATGGTTTTACAACATTTATTCCACTATCCTTTCACCCCGATAATACACAAATGAGTGATGTACGTCCTTCTGGTGGCATTTTAGATTTAAAGAATTATGCTGTTAGTAGACTTTTATTGGATAATATTCCACATATTAAAGCTTATTGGATTATGGTTGGTCTTCCTATTGCTCAATTAAGTCAACAATATGGAGTAAATGATTTAGATGGGACTGTTGTTCAAGAAAAAATTTATCATATGGCTGGAGCTCAAACTCCATCTGAATTAACGGTTGATTATATACGAAATATTATTAGGGAAGTTGGTAGAGAGCCAGTAGAAAGAGATACCCTCTATAATGAGGTGATTCGTGAAGGAGAGAAATGGGCAGTTCATGCTTAAGACTCGGAACAGTTCCTTTCATTAATGCAAGACCTCTTACATTCAGTCTCGAAAATAATGAAAACATTCAAATTGTTAGTTTCCCTCCTAGTGAACTATCTTCACTTTTAAAAGATAATAAGTTAGATGGTGCATTAGTTTCTTCGTTTTCTTTATTTAGATTAAAGAATTCTAGATATGTGCCTAAAATTGGGATAGTAAGTAATGGTCCAGTAGAAAGTATTCGCCTGTATTGTAGAAAACCCGCGGATACATTGCAGGTGGTTGGTCTAGATTCTTGGTCTCTTTCCGCAAGCAATATGTTACGCGTTCTGCTGAAACACCGATGGGGAGTAGAACCAAAGTTCGTTCCTGTAAATCCCAAAATACCTCCAAAAGAAGATAATCAATTAGATGCATTTCTTTTAATTGGTGACAATGCATTAAGAGAGCCTCCAGGAGATTTTTATGTGGTGGACTTAGGAGATGAATGGACTGCGTTCACAAAGCTTCCTTTTGTGTATGCAGTCTGGGTTTTCCCGGAAGGTAAAGGAAATTCTGATATCGCGTGTGAATTAATTAAATCAAAAGAAGAAGGGATTAAGAATCTAGATAAAATTACTTCTGTTCTTGCAAGTGAGAATTTATTTATAAAAGAAGGAGATATCCGTAATTATTTAACAAATTGTATTTTATACGATGTGGGAGAAAAAGAGGAAGAAGGGCTAAATTTATATTACGATTACTTACAGAAAGATGGTCTTGTGGAAAAAGGATGGATTGCGAGGAAATTACCTGTACCAGACATTCGTTTCCATAAAGAAGGAGCAGAAAATCAAAAGGAAGATTTAGAAATTTTTAATTCTTCTAATTCTCAAGAAGACGAGCAACTTTGTTTTAAATCTATTGCTGATGTGTCTTCCATGATTAGAGAAAAGAAAATTTCACCTTTAGATCTTACACAGTCTTTCTTGAAACAAATTGAAAAAATAAATAGTAAATTGAACGTATACGTTACTGTTACAGAAGAAGAAGCGTTAAAAAAGGCGACAAAGGCAGAGAAAGAAATCAATAGAGGAAATTATAGAGGCCCTTTGCACGGTATCCCTTTTGCGGCAAAAGATATCATTAATACGGAGAAAATCCTTACTACAAATGGTTCTAATTTTTTTAAAGATCATTACCCTGACAAGGACGCGTTTGTAATAAGTTCTCTTTACGATGCAGGTGCTGTTTTGTTGGGTAAAGTGAATACTCATGAGTTTGCTGGGGGTTCAACAACCATCAATCCATTCTATGGTACTACTAAAAATCCATGGAATACCGAGAGGATAGTAGGAGGTTCTAGTGGAGGTTCTGCGGCTGCCGTAGCTTCGTATTTGACGACTTTTTCATTGGGAACCGATACAGGCGGTTCGATAAGAACTCCTGCTGGTTTTTGTGGTGTTGTAGGTCTTAAGCCTACTCATGGAAGAGTAAGTTTATCTGGAGTTTGTCCAAACGTTTTGAGCTTTGATCATGTAGGACCGATGGCAAGAAGTACAGAAGATATAGCTATAATTCTTGAAAGTATGGCAGGGTATGATTTTCAAGATTCTAAATCTAAAGATATTCCTGTTCCAGAATATTCTTCAACCATTGATCAGGGAATCAAGGATAAGAGGATTGTTATCTGTCCGGATTTTTATAATCATTCTGATGTCGATTCTGCAGTACGAGAAAATTTTGAAAGTGCATGTTTGGTTTTTGAAAGTCTAGGAGCAATTGTAGAGGAGATCCCTTTCCCACATTTTGAAAAAGTAATGAATATTTTTCCGAAGATAGCTGGACCGGAGTTTTCAGAATTTCATAGATCCTTTTTTGAAAAGAATCCAAAAAGTTATGGAGAAGATATTTTAAAACGTCTTGATTGGTCTTTTGAAATTTCAATGGACGAGTACGTTAGAGGTTTGCGTGAACGTGAAATTTTCCAAAGAGAAATGGAGGAATTTTTCAAAACTTTTGATGCTCTTATTTCTCCGGCTCTTCCGTGTGTTGCTCCAACAATAGAAGGTCTCAAAGCTAATATAGACAAAAAAGAAATAGTTTATGATTATCTGCATCGACCATTTTTAACTCCTCATAATGTAACAGGATTTCCTGCATTAGTTTCTCCTACGGGATTTGACCAAATTGGGATGCCTACCTCTATACAGATTGTTTCTGGTCCATGGAAAGAGGAAAGTTTATTCCAGATTGCGCATGCTTTTGAAAAAGAGAGTTCATCATATAGAAATGTTATTCCTGAAATTATACTTAGAGAGAATGGTTAGTTTTGTTATTTATGGCATAATTTTTTCGTAATTTATTACGGAGATGATTTAATAATGGCAGAAAAAAGATTTTACGAGGTAATAGAGAAAACCTTACTTGGTGAAAGATTATCTTCAGATGACTGTCTTGTATTGTTTCAAGGTGATGACTTAGTTGCGCTCGGCGCTGCTGCTGATCAAATCAGAAATTCTTATCACCCAGGGCGTATTGCTACTTATTGCGTTGATCGAAATATAAATTATACGAATGTATGTGATGTTTATTGTACATTCTGTGCATTCTATAGACCTCCAGGTGGACATCCCGAATCATATGTAAGAACAAAAGAAGAAATCAAGGAAAAGATAGATGAATTATATTCTTTGGGAGGAAAGCAGATTCTATTACAAGGAGGACACCACCCAGATCTGCGAATAGAATGGTATGAAGGTTTATTTTCATGGATGAAGGCTGAATATCCCGATCTACATTTACATGCGCTGAGCCCTCCAGAGATTTATCATATTTCCAAACTAGAAGATATGCCGTTTGAAGTTGTAATAAATAGGTTGCATCAAGCTGGTCTTGATTCTATTCCAGGAGGTGGTGGGGAAATTTTAGTAGATCGAGTTCGAAACAAGATTTCAAAATTAAAAGTCAATACAGAAGGGTGGCTCGAAATTATGAGAGTAGCACACGGTCTTGGTTTGCGATCTACTGCTACAATGATGTTTGGTCATGTGGAAACTCTAGAAGAGAGAGTTGAACATTTAAATTCTTTAAGAGAATTGCAGGATCAAACAAAAGGTTTTACTGCATTTATTTGTTGGACTTTCCAGAATGACGGTTCTGCAACTCTAAGAGTTCCCACAGTAGGTAGTAGTGAATATTTAAAAACATTGTCTATCAGCAGACTTTTTTTAGATAATATTCCAAATTTTCAATCTTCTTGGGTGACTCAAGGAATGAAGATTGGAGAACTTTCCCTTCACTATGGTGCAAATGACATGGGGTCTACTATGATTGAGGAGAATGTCGTGAGTTCTGCGGGCACGACTTATTGCCTGAATGAAGAAGATTTGAGTGTCATGGCAAAGAATGCTGGTCTAGTGCCGAAAAGACGAAATTTTTTCTATGATTTAGTCTGATTTTTCTTTCGTGAAAGAATTAAGTTTGGATAACACTAAAGATACATTTCAACTATGGACAGCCGATCTTATTTGCCCGGTAAACGATTTACCTATAAGAAATGGAGCAGTTTTAACTTCAAATGGTAAAGTTTTAGCAGTAGGAGAGGAAGAATTTATTCGTCCTCACAGCACTTTTGTAACCGAGAGACACTTTGAAAACTCGATTCTTATTCCAGGACTAGTGAATTCACATACACATCTTGAATTAAGTGGTATGCAAATTTTACCATCGAAACTGTCGGAATGGATTCCAAATTTAGTATCGCAAACAAGAGAGTGGCCGAGTCATTTATTTCTTTCTTCCTCAAGGATTGGAACAGCTAAAAGTATTTCTTCAGGCGTAACCTGTGTTGGAGATATTAGCGTCTCGGGTGAGAGTAAGACAGCTATTGTTGATGCAGGAATGAGGGGCATAATTTTTCATGAATTTTTAGGAATTAATGAAAAAGAAGCTGAATCAATTTTTAATAAAAAAATAGCAGAAATTTATGAATCTAAGGATTACGAAGGAGAATCGAACGAATTTGTTCGTAATGGTCTTAGTCCTCATTCTCCTTATTCTGCTTCTTTCGATCTTTATAATAGAATTGTGTCTCATGGAAGTTCAAATAATTTCAAAGTAGCAACACATCTTCTTGAAAGTCCAGATGAGTTGCAATTTTTGCAGACTGGGGAAGGTGATTTTCAAGAGATGTTCGAAAGATTACAAAGTGATATAGATTTTTTTGAACCTTTCGGTTGCAGTCCCATAGAGTTTTTTAATCAAAAGGGGATTCTTCGAAATATTCATCTAACTATTCATTGTAATCAAACGGATGAAAATGATTGGAGATTATTACGGACAAACGGAGTCTATGTTTGTGTTTGTCCAAGGTCTGCATCTTTTTTTGATCATGCTTTAGCAGATATTCGAGGAATGAGGAATCAAGGAGTAATGTTGTGTCTAGGGACAGATAGTCTTGCTAGTTCTCCTTCTCTATCTGTTTTGGAAGAAGCAATAGCCTTAAGAGAAGCAGATAGTACTATCGAAGCAAGTGAACTTCTTATGTATTGCACACTCTCTGGTTCAAAGGCTTTAGGATTTGAAAATGAAGGAATTGGTTCAATTATGCCTGGAGGTGTTGCAGATTTTGCAGTTGTAGAAGTATCCAAAGACCATAAATATTTAGATATAGAACATATTTTCGACAAACGTTCGGTTGTTGGATGTACTGTTATAAATGGGATGATACGATTTGAAAAATAAATATTAATGGGTTTGAATAAGTAAGAATTTTGTAATCAATTAATTTATGGGCCTAGATAGTCCAGAGAGGAGAATTTTTTCTGATGCCAAAAAAAGAAATGTTATTTGATAAAACTAATTGGAGAACTAGAAAACCAAGATATGATGTAGCAGAGGCAAAAATCGGAAGGGTGCTAACGGTGAGAATGGCACCGGGAGATGATTTATTCGGAACCACAGTAAAAATATGCAAGGAAAAAAAATTAAAATCAGGAGTGATATTGAGTGTAGCAGCTAGTCTTAGAAAAGCGACATTAAGAAATGTATGGAAATTTCCAGAACCTTTCCCTATTAATGATGAATGTAGAATCTTTACTCCTATCAATGGACCATTAGAACTTTTGCAAATGAGCGGCAATATTACACAGACAGAAAATGGAGAACCTTATCTTCATGCGCATGTAACTATTTCTATGGGAAGGCCAGAAGCGACATGCTTCGGAGGCCATCTTGTTGAAGGATGTGAAATTTTTAGTACTTGCGAGATGGTGATAGCAGAGATTGATGGTATTGATTTTATGAGACTGATGGATAAGCATACACGTGTAGGCGAAATATATGGAATCGAACTTGAGGGAAAAAGTTCTACTCAAGTAAAAAAAGCTATTTCTGATAGAAAGAAACGTCCTAAACCTAATGGAGTTAGGTAGTTTCCTTTTCGTCAGATGATTTTTGAGATTTCTTAAATCGTTGATTCATACTTTGTGCTATTCCACCTATTACGGCTGAAACTACGTTGAAAGTTGAGTCTAGAGTTTCTTCTGATATTTCTTTTTTTCTAGCATCTGCTAGACGGTGGTTTACTCAGGGTTGGCAGTTTCTCGTGATAGCTACTGAGAGACCTATTAGAATTTTTTCTCTTTCTGTCAACAGATCGGAACTGTGTGCATCACGATAAAATTTTCGGAAATCTGATTTGTCTGACATGATTAGTCCTTTGTAAGAGGTTTGGTGAAATTATGGATAAAAATGAAATACTAGCATTTATCCTAAACGAGTTTTAATATTTTCATCAAATAATTTTACTAAAAATTAACAAGAGGTGAAATTTGGAGCTGGGACTTAAGGGCAAAGTTGCAATTATAACTGGAGGTAGTGCTGGTCTTGGTCTAGCATCTGCATGTGAATTGGCAAAAGAGGGTTGTCATGTAGCTATTTGCGCAAGAAACTCAGAGAGACTTATGAGCGCAAAAAACAAAATCGAACAAATTGCAAATGCTGAAGTTTTGGCAATTCAAAGTGATGTCTCTACTATTTCTGATACAAAAAAAATAGTGGAGGAGGTAATAAATCATTTCAGTACAATTCATATATTACTTAGTAATGCTGGTGTTAGTTTGACAAAAAACTTTCTGGATCTTGAAATCAAAGACTGGAAAGAATTGATGGATCTTAATCTTTATGCTGGAGTTCAATTATGTAAAGAAATTATTCCTTACATGCAGAGACAAAAGTGGGGTCGAATTATTTTTACCGGTTCAACTAGCATCAAACAACCAAGAGAAAAAAGAAGTGTCGCGAATGTTACGAAATCTACACTTTTAAATTTTATGAAATCTATAGCAAATGAATTTATTCTAGATGGGATTCTTGTGAATATGATAAGCCCGGGACGTTTTGATACACATTGGGAAGAGAGGATTAACGCAATGTCTTTAGAAACTGGAAAATCTAGAAATGAAATTTACTCCGATGTTATTAAAGATATTAAAATAGGCCGTCTTGGGAAGCCAGAAGAGTTTGCAGCTGCTGTTGCATTTCTTGCTAGCGAAAGAGCTAGTTTTATTACTGGAATCAATATGCAGGTTGATGGTGGAGAATTGAGAAGTATCTAAAGCGTTCAGCTAGAATTTGAAGCAATTGAAATCCCGAGCCAAACAGCTAATAATCCAATAGTAATTGAAAGAAATACATAAGAAACTGCGAGAAATAATTTTCCGTCTTGCAACATTTGAAGTATTTCTAGGCTAAAAGATGAAAAAGTAGTTAGTCCTCCTAGAAAACCGGTCATTATAAAACGTCTATATTCTTCGGTTGCAATATTTCTCGATAGTAGATATTGCATACTATAACCAATTAAGAAAGAGCCAATAATATTGACCATTATAGTTCCGATTGGTATTGCATTGAGAGTAAATCTTTTGCAAACCAACTCTGTAAAGTAGCGTATAACGCTACCTAAAGCGCCTCCAAATGCAACTAGTATGATAATATTCATCGTGGTTTTCGCTTTTATATCTTTAATTTTTTATTTAATTTTGCTACCGAGAATTCTATTATGAATCTTAAAAATCACAAAGTTTATAAAAAAGAATGGTCTAATTTTATTAGTAAAAATAATTCTTCAATGAGAGAAGACGCTCTTTTCCGTTCTCTTAGAACAGTTCATGGTTCTCAATCTCCAATGATGAAATTTAAAGGAAAAAAAATAATAATGATGTCGTCGAATAATTATCTAGGATTAGCAGATCATCCAGAAGTAATTCGTTCAGTTGCTCTTGCTGCTGAAAGATATGGAAGTAGTTCTGCGGCAAGTCCTTTGCTTTCTGGATTTATGCAAATTCATGAATCTTTGTGTAAATTAATTTCATCTTGGAAGGAGAAAGAAAAAACAATTCTCTTTGGTTCAGGTTTTCTTGCAAATATAGGGACAATATCTGCTCTAATGGGTAAGGGAGATGTGATTTTTAGCGATGAACTAAATCATGCGAGTATTATAGAGGGGTGTAGACTAAGTGCTGCAGAAGTAAAAATATATCCACATAATAATCTTGCTGTTCTTTCAAAACTTTTAGACCAAACGAGTAAGAAAAGTAAACGTTTGATAGTCGTAGATGGAGTTTTTAGTATGGATGGTGATCTAGCTCCTTTAGATGAGATTGTTAGTATTGCAAAAAGATTCAATGCTCTTCTAATGGTTGATGAAGCGCATGCAACTGGAATTTTAGGAAAAAGAGGAAGAGGAGTTGCTTCACTTTATAAAGTTGAAGATGAAGTAGATATCTCGATGGGAACACTTGGTAAATCACTAGCTTCTTATGGAGCTTTTGTTTCTGCAGATAGTGATGTAATAGATTTTTTAACGAATAAAGCAAGAACATTTATTTATTCAACTAGTATCCCACCTTCTGCTGTTGCAAGTGCTCTGAAAACAGTTCGTCTAGTTCAAGGGAGAGAGGGAGAAAAGAGAAGAAAAAAACTTTTAAACCTTTGTCATTATCTTTCAAGTGGTCTAGAGAGAATAGGACTTTCTGTAAACGAAGAAAAAAGTTGTAAAGATGTCCCGATTTTCCCTCTGGTAATCGGAGATACAGAAAAAACATTAAGACTGTCTAATTTTTTAATGAAGGCCGGAATATTTTCTCTAGCTATTAGACCCCCTACAGTTCCAGAAGGTACAAGTAGAGTTAGGATTAGCTTAATGGCTACTCACAAAAAAGAACATATTGATAATCTTTTGGATGCATTAGAGATAGGTTCTAAGAAACTAAAAATTTCTTTGTGTAAAAACTAATTGTCACTTATTTGAATAATTACGTTCCCAATCATTTCGCCACTTTCAACAGCTTCATTTGATTCGTGAATTTTATCGAGCGCAAATAATCTAGCAACGTTATGATTTAAGCTATTGGTTTTGAGTGCGTTTGTAATATCATCAGCTGCTTTTTGAAGGGCTTCAAAAGGGGAACAGTGAATCATTACTAGACGAATATTTGCATTGCCTAACATGAGCTCATAGTGTGGAAAACTAGGATTTCTGTCTCCCATAGATGAGTAAGAAGAAATGGTTCCGTTTTCTTTTAGAATTTTATAATTTATTTCCCAATGTACTCCTAAATTCACGTCAACTATCCGATCCACTCCTTCTCCATCAGTAATACGCATAATTTCTGAAAAAACATCTGTATCTCTATAATTAATAATGTGATCAGCCATTAAGACTTTTTCTGCTTTTTCAGAAGAACTTACAGTAGTTATAACATTTGCTTTGCCTAGTTTTGCAAGTTGTACTGCATAGTTCCCAACACTACCAGCACCGCCGGTTACTAGTATATTTTTCCCTGCGATATCTCCATCTGAATAAAGACAACGATGGGCAGTCATAGCAGGAACTCCAAGACAAGCTCCTTCTATAAATGAAGTATTATCTGGTAAGCGAGAAATTAAAGTTGCGGGAATCGTAATAAATTCTGCTGCAGTACCGAATGCTCTCCTGTACCTTGCATTGAAAACCCAAACTCTATCTCCAACAGAGAAAGTTGAAACATCGCTACCTACTTTGTCAATAATTCCAGCACCGTCGTTATTTGGAATAATAATTGGAAAGTCAGGAAAATGATGCGCATAATTCCAGTCTTTATCTCCATGTCCAGATCTTCTTTTACAGTCAGTATGATTTACTCCAGAAGCATAAATACGGACTCTAACCTCATTTGGCATTGGTTCTGGATTTTCTAATTCGCCAATATTATAAACATCTCTTGCCTGTCCTTTTTTTTCATACCATGCTGCTAGCATTTTAAATCCTACATAAAATTAATTAGTTTTAACCGTGAGTTACCAAAATCCCAAGATAAACGACAATAGTTGCAAGAAGTAAGTTGAATGAGAGCCAAGATTTTTTCTTGTTCTTTAAAGCATCAAATCCTTTTGGGATTGTTAATGCGACCCCTATAAAAATTATAATCAGAGCGAGAACTATTTTCACTATAAGTGGAGTTGGGATAGTCATACCTTCTCTGATGAGGCGGGTTATATGGTGTATTCCTGTTAAAATAAGAAGTAAAAACGAAGTATGAAGAATAGGAACAAAACGTTTTCTGAGTGTTAATTGAAATCGTTGTTTTTCTTCATCTGAAAGGCTTTCTGAAAAGGGTAATGCTACAAATCTGAGAAAAGCTACTCCACCCACTGATAGGATTGCGCATATTACATGCAAAGTTGTGACAATTATGTTCCCAGTACTATATCCCATGGTTGGAAACTCCTAAATTGATTAAATTTTAAAGGGCTTTCGATAAAAAATTATGATAGCCAATTCTTATTATATTACGATTTACAATTATAATAAACTTTTATTCTTTTTCTCTAATTTCTTTTACGCGGTCTTCAACTAACTGCATGAGTTCTTCTGCATTATCAACAGGGTTGTAATCTTCTCCCATGACTCCGCTACCTGCAGGACTTTTTGCTGCAAAAAACACACACTTATCATCGAGAGATTGTCCTCCTCCATGAACAGAATTTCGAGGAATATGAATTAAATCACCGGGTTCAGCATATACTACTTTGCCGTCTAGAATCATTACTCTACGGCCTTCTAAAATTAAATTGAACTGTTCATCATTTGGATGAAAATGGGGAGGTGCACCTTTGTCTTTTTGATAAACAACTATCCCAACCTTCATTAGATCCCCTTTAACTCTTTGCATTTCTGCTTCAGGGGTAGACTCTTCTCGATTTTTTTCCATTTCAAAAATTTTATGTATTGGCATCTTCATATACTCCAGTTTAATTGTCTTTTTTACATGGTCAAATAATATTTTCTCATTTCTATTTTATTTTTATTCCTTTGAAATGAAACTTGTTTTATTAGGAATAATTAATTTTGGCTCAGAGAATTTTTCGATCAATTCCTGATTAAGTCCAGTCGTAATTTCCTTGAGTATAGGACCCTTCTCAGTAATTTCTATTAGTGCCATATCAGTAAAAATTTTCGTTACCACTTTTTTTGCAGTAAGTGGATAAGAACATTTTTTGAGAAATTTGAGCATTCCATCTTTAGTGATATGTTTCATTACAGCATATACTTCCTTTACTCCCTTAGCTAAATCCATAGCTCCTCCGATACCACCTCTGGCCTCTCCTGGAACAGTCCAATTTGCAAGATCTCCATTTTCAGATACTTGAAGAGCACCCAAAATGGCAATATCAATGTGCCCTCCTCTTATCATGGAAAACGCTTCCGCATGGTCAAAGATTGATGCCCCTTTTATTGGTACGATGGGTTCTCTGGACGCATTAATATAATTTAAATCTTCTTCTCCTTCTTTTGGTTTAGGTCCAGTCCCTAAGATTCCGTTTTCTGCCATAAATAAAATTCCTTTTAATGGATCGACATAATTTGCGACAAGAGTAGGGATACCAATGCCAAGATTAACAGTAGATCCATCCGGAATTTCTTTTGCAATACGTTTGGCTATATCTGTTGGAGTCAACAAAAGATCACTATATTTCGGATCGAAGCTCAATATTTTCTCCTACGACAATTTTATTAACATATACACTAGGTGTTTGTACAGATTCAGGTTCTATTTCTCCTGTTTCTACTAATAATTCGGTTTCTGCGATAGTTATTTTTGCAGCTTTTGCCATTACAGGATTAAAATTGCCTGCAGTTCCTTTGTAAGTTAGATTCCCAAGATTATCCGCCTGATGACATTTAATTAGAGCAAAGTCAGTTTGCAGGGAAAACTCCAGAACGGTTTTCTCGCCATTAAAACTTCTTGTTTCTTTTCCTTGTTCAAAATCTGTATCAACTGCAGTTTTAGTATAAAAGGCAGGAATTCCTGCACCACCAGCTCTTAGTCTTTCAGCAAGTGTTCCTTGAGGAACTTGCTCAAGTTCTATCTCTTTGGATATAAAAAGATCACGAAAAATATAAGAATTTTTATGGAAAGCATAAGAACATATCAGTTTTTTTACTTTTTTTTGCTTTATTAACGCAGATAATCCTTGTTCTCCCTGTCCAGCATGATTTGAAACTATTGTTAGGTCATGTACATCATGTTCCAATAATGCCTCTAATAAGTTTTCAGGAATTCCTATTCCCCCAAACCCACCGATTGAGACTATTGATCCATCTTGGATTTCAGAAACTGCTTCTGAAGATGATGAAATGATCTTTTTTTTTGAAATTTTTTTCACAAAAATTAATAAACCTATAAATGAAACAAATATTTTTTTATTTATCTATTTATAATCTGAAATTATGATAAATTGAAGGGTATAAATACTTAATCTTTAATTTTTTCTTTTAGGAACATGATATGGCGAAGCATTCGATAGCGTTAATTCCTGCAGATGGCATAGGTCCAGAAGTCATAGGAGAAACTGTTCGAGTTCTTCGTGCGCTTGTTAAGATTGACAAACAATTGAAATTAGATTTTAGAAAACTTCCATGGGGCAGTGATTTTTATCATAAGCATGGGAAAATGTGCCCAGACGATTTTTTGACTACTTTAGAATCTTTTGATGCCATACTACTGGGTGCGGTTGGGCGACCAGATATTCCTGATCATATTACGCTTAATGAATTGCTTTTACCTATAAGAAGAGGTTTTGATTTGTATGTTAATAAGAGGCCAATCATTCTTTACGAAGGTCTAAAATCTCCTCTTAGGGATTATGTTCCTGGAGATATAGATATTCTTTTCTTTCGTGAAAATACTGAAGGTGAATATAGTCCTATGGGAGGACGTCATTATGAAGGCCATTCTAATGAAATTGCGACTCAAATAGCTATTTTTTCACGTTTAGGTTGTAAAAGAATTATTGAAGAGTCATTCGAAGCTTCTTTGAAAAGAAAAAAGCATGTGACCAGTGTAACAAAATCAAATGCACAAGGACATACTTTAGTTTTGTGGGATGAAATTTTCGACGAAGTTGCTAAACAAAAAAAATATCAAAGAGTCAAGACAAATAAACTTCTCGTAGATGCTGCAGCTTTAGATTTTGTGAGAAAGCCTGAAATTTTTGATGTTGTAGTATCGACGAATTTGTTCGCTGATATTTTAACAGATCTTGGTGCTGGTATTGTAGGAGGTTTAGGAATTGCAGCAAGTGCGAATTATAATCCTAATGGAAAAGTTCCAGGACTTTTTGAGCCCGTTCACGGTTCTGCCCCAGATATAATGGGAAGAGGAATATCAAACCCTGTTGCAACACTTTTTTCGGCTTCTATGATGCTTGAATTTCTTGGAGAAGAAAAAGCATCTTCCCGTTTAGATGCTTCAATTCGTGAACATTTATCCTCAGGAAATACCACCCCGGATTTGGGAGGTTCAGGTTCTACTAAATCTGTTGCTAGCGAAATTATAAAAAATTTATAAATAAAAGGAATTAATTTATGTCTCTTGTTACAAGACGTGGGGACGATGGGAAAACTGATTTATGGTTTGCAGATAGAGTTTCTAAGTACCACCCTCAAGTAGAAGCTTATGGTGCAATGTATGAATCTCAGGGAGCTCTTGGGTTAGCCAGATCGAATGCTCCTGAATGGTTAAAACCTGAAATTTTAAAAATACAGAAAGATATTTTTGTTATTAGTGCAGAGTTAGCAACTCTTCGAGGAAAAAATTCTTTGCTTAAGGAAAGAGTTGATAAAAAGATGGAGCAATGGATTGATTCTCAGATCGAAAGATATGAAAAAATTATCAAAATAGAAAATTGGTATATATCCGGAGAATCTGCCAGTGGTTCAGCACTTGACCTCGCACTTTCAATTATTAGACGAGGAGAACGTTGGGTAGTTAAAATACGAGATGAGGGATATATAGAGAATCCGCATTTAATGATCTACTTGAACCGTCTTTCAGATTTATTATTTCTTATGGCAAGATCTTGTGACCAGGATATTGAGATTTCTTCATGAAGAGTTTTCGTCTGAGATAATATAATAGTCATAGACAGCTTCTAATCCGACTTTTGCTGTTGCTGCAAAAGGTACAGCTAGCAGTATTCCTATAAAACCAAGTAATTCGCCGCCAACTAAAATTGCAGACAAAATTACGACCGGATGTAACCCAATTTTTTCTCCAAGAATTTTTGGAACAAGGAACATGCCAGTTAAACTTGATAAAACTCCAAAGATTAAGAGTACTCCAAAGAAATGAGTCCAATCTTGATGTTGGAGTGCAGTAAGAAGAACTACTATAGGAAATGCTATGATCCATTCAACATAAGGAAACATACTTGCGAGACCTGTTAGAATACCGAGTAGAAGCCAAAGAGGTACATCCATAAAATAAAAACCTAACATATATAGTACAGAAAGTATTATTCCTACAATTAGTTGCCCCTTGATAAAGGCAGACAGTAATTCGTCCAAACGGAAAAAACGTTTTTCAACTTCTTTCCGATAGTCTGGATGTACATATTGTAAAAAAGTAGGAGAAATTCTTTTCATATCTCTTCCGATATAAAAAACAATTACCGGAATAAGGCCTATATATAAGACACTCATGGCAATAGAGAAAATACCTTTTGTAGTAGAAAGCAAAAAATTACTCGAGGCTTGAAGAGTTTTTAAGGGAACAGACGCGAATAGATTTAAATTTTCAGAGATGAATTTTTGTAATTCTGCCTGTGAACTTATTTTTAATTTCATAAGAAATTTTAAAATCCATAATTCTAAAATCTTTATATATTTTGGAATATTGCTTGAAAATGATTCTATCTGGGTTTTCACCTGAGGACTCAGACCTACAAAAAGTAGGACTAGCAAAAGAGCAAAGATAAACAACACTATCAAAATACCAAATCCTCGGGGTATCTTTCTTTTATGGAGAAATTCAACAATAGGTTGTGTTGCATAAGCGAAAATAAAAGAAAATATAATGGGAGTAAGAGCAGAACGGGCAGAAAAAATGAGCCATAGACTAAAACCAAAAATTATTACTAGCCACATTCTTTTCCAGGTCATAAATGGAGAACTTTTATCCAAGATAATCTCTTTAAAAAGTTAAGTTTTTAAAACATCTTTTCTAATTAAACGCAAACCAACGAAAAAAAGATAATGTATTCCAGAAACAATAGTAAATATTCCTGTTAGTATAAATAAAATGTACAAAGTATCAAGATTTTTTAAACCTGATGATAATGATACCAGAAGTACAATAATGATAGTAGACATTTGAAATACTGTTGTTGTTTTTCCTAGATACGATGGTTTTATAATATCAGGACTTGTTATTGTTCTAAGAATAAAAAACCCTGAAACTAAAATTATATCTCTTCCTATTACTAATACTGCAAGCCAAACGGGAAGATAATTAAAAGAGGATAATAATAGAAAAGCGGTAAGCATTAAAATTTTATCTGCTGCTGGATCTAGAATACTTCCTAGTGATGTAATTTCCTTTCTGCTTCTTGCTAAAAAACCATCTATACCGTCTGCAATGCTAGCTATTGCAAACGATATCAAAGCACAACCCTCAAATCCATTAAGGATGCAAATAATGAATAAGGGGACCAAAATTAGTCTTCCAAGTGTAACCTTATTTGCTAAGGTAAGATTTTTATTCATGAAAAATCCGAAAACTGTTTTTAGAAAAAGTTATTTTACCCTAATTCTGGTAAAATTTTTAGTCAGGTAATAACACTATTCTACTAAAATACTTTGTCGTTAATTAAAAGCTTAATTTTCTAAGTTGGTAAGTTTTTTTAGTTTGCGGATTTCTTCAGGTGTTAGAGGTCTGATTTTTCCAGGTAAAAGACCTTTAATCGTTATTCCTGCATATGAATAACGATTTAATTGAATTACGGAATGACCCACTGCACGACACATTCTCTTAACTTGATGATTTTTGCCTTCTCTAAGTTTAATTCTAAGCCATGTATTTTTTTTTGTTTTTTTAGGAAGAATTTCTACTTCGCTTTTTAAAAGATGTTTTGTTTTTCTTTTTTGTGAACCCTCTTTATTTTTTTCAAGTGCTAACCAAGCCCCTGATTCCATTTTTTCTAGATCTTTTTTGTCTGGGATACCTTCTATTTTTACCATATAAACTCTCTGAATTTCATATTTAGGATGCATCAGGCGATTCGCGAGTTCTCCGTCGTTTGTCAAAACAAGGGTGCCTTTTGCATCAAAATCTAATCGTCCTACAGGAAAAACTCTGGCTTTTTTGGTTGGTAGAAAGTCAGGGATCCGCAAACGGGTCTCGCCTTCGTCTTCACTCATAGTAGTTAAAACAGAACGAGGTTTATGCATGACTAAATATAGCAAACCTTCTCGTTTTGTTATTAGTTTTCCATTTACCTTAATAGAATCAATCGAGGGTTCAGCTTTTGTTCCTAAGGCACGAATAATCTTACCGTTTACACTAACAACTCCACTTGAAATAAGTTCCTCAGCTTTGCGCCTTGAAGCAACACCAGCTTGTGCGATTATTTTCTGTAATCTTAAGGAGGTCATTTAATTGTATCCGATTAAAAAAACTAAGCTAACATAAATGCTATCATGTTTTTTTTGCAAATTAATAATTATAATATTTTTAGTTTTTAATCGATCTTTCTTTTTAAGGTAACAAATCAAATAAAACAGAGACTTTTTAAAAAGGAGTCGAACTTTGTCTTTTGATTCTAAAATTTTAAGTGTTACTCCGATTCATTTGAGTATTCCTCTCACAAAACCTGTTTATGTTTCGACTTTTCATATGAAGTCGGTGGAGACGTGTCTCGTCAAGGTTAGGACGAGAGACGGTTTGGAGGGATTGGGATGGAGTTTTGCTTTTGGAGCAGAGCGCGCTCGAGCAATAGTCGCAATGGTTCGAGATCTGTCAGGAATTTTAGTAGGAAAAGATCCTACAAAACTCGAGGATAATTGGAATGCTATGAGGAGTTCTGTAAGTTTTGTCGGCAGAGACGGGATAAGTGCAATGGCCATTGCAGCTTTAGATACAGCTTGTTGGGATATAAGTTCTAAAATTAGCGAAATGCCACTTTGGAAATATTTGGGCGGGAAAAAGACGCAGATACGTTGCTATGCAAGTGAAGGATTATGGTTGAACTATTCAATAGAACAATTACAAGAAGAGGCTTTATTTTTCAAAAGTCAAGGATTTAAAGGAATGAAATTGCGTGTTGGAAAGAACGAGTTACAGGAGGATATTGATAGAATTGTTGCTGTTCGTGAAACTATTGGTGAGAAAATGAATTTGATGATTGATGTAAATCAAGGCTGGAATAGAGAAGAAGCATTTAAAGCGATTGAAAGTTTAAAACTTTTTAATTTGACATGGATTGAAGAGCCTGTTGATCATGAGGACTATTTGCTTTGTAGCGAAATTAAAGAAAAAAGTTTAATCCCTATTTGCAGCGGAGAGACAAATTATAACGTTGGAGGTATGCTTCGCCTCCTTTCTGAGAATTGCGTAGATTTTTTAATGCCCGATTTACAAAGATGTTCTGGAATTACTGGTTGGCAAAAAGTTTCTGAAATAGCTAAAAAATATTCTGTAAAACTTACTTCTCATTTATTTCATGAAGTTTCTGCTCATCTTATGAGTAATGAAAATACACAATTTTGGTGTGAATATATGCCTTGGTGGGATTGTATTTTTGAAATAAATCATCAGATTTCAAAAGGTAAAATTATTCTGTCTGAAGAACCTGGTATTGGTTTAGAAATAAAAAAAGGAGTTCTCGATAAATTCTCTCCTCCTGTTGGAGGATAGAATTTATCATTAAGTATTCTTTAAAAAAGTACTCTTCTAGGACTTTTCTTTGGTCTATCTCCTGGAAAGGTAATACCACTTGCATTAATCCCCATATCCACCATCATTTTTGCTAACATGATTGAGCAACTGTATCCTTCGAGTACAGGAACTTCCCATCCCAACTCAGACAATCGTTTTTGTAAAAAAGGTTGAAGCCAGAACATACCAGAACATCCAAATGTTAAAACTTCAGCGCCATCCTCTTTTAAAGCCGATTCCGCTTCTTCTACAGCTCTTTCAACTGCATCTGAATGCTCACCATTTAAGGCTTTAATGTTTTCCTGTGTGAGATCTGGTTCCCCATCATAACCAGGTCTTGGGTGGTAGTATCCAATGTTTCTTATTGAAGCACATCTTCTATCAAAACGATGTTGAACAACAAGATTGTAGTAATACATGTTATGTGGTTCGGCAAAATCTATAACGCTGAATTTATTACCAAGCATAGTAGCAATATGCATTTGTGAAAAACCGCAGGATGTAACGACAACGTTATTTTTTCGGCAGATTTCTCTAGATTCAAGAAAACCGGGTTCTCCACCTCCCAAGAGAATTATTCCGTTATATTTCCCACTTTCAGCAGCCTCACGAACCGCAGGAAGGCGAGCTGAAGCGGCATATGCAAATTCTTCTCTATTTTCTACTGCCCAATCACCATATTGAGGTACTCCACCAAGATGTATTTCCCAATCTACGTCCTCAAGTAAATGCGAAATATCTTTATAATTTCTTAAAGCTTCTTCTTTTGGAAGATTTGCTCTTGAAGCGTAATATTTACTTTTACCTGGTATCTCGAATGCTTGAACTAATAAAAAGCGATATTTTGCATTTTTCCCAGACATATGTTCCTCCTTAAAGCATTAGTTAAAAATATTATCTATGAAATCGACATTTTAATAACTTCATCAAATTCTTTTTTCTCTACTGGCTGTACACTTAATCTTTGTCCTTTCTGAGTCACACGCATTTCTTTTAGTTTTGGATTTGATTTAAGTTCTTCTAAAGTGACAATTTTTTTTAGTCTCATTATTGGTTGAACGTCTACCATAAACCATCTTGGATTTTCTTTAGATGCTTTTACGTCATAATAGATAGATTTTTTATCTAGAGCTGTATGATCAGGATATGATTCACGAACTATTTCCACAATTCCAACGATATGTGGGGGTTTGCAATTAGAATGATAGAAAAAGGCTTGGTCTCCGATTTTCATCGATATCATTAGATTTCGTGCTTGATAATTTCTGACCCCATCCCAACAAGCCTGATTACTTGGTTCAGAGAGTAAATCGTCAAAAGAATATGATTCTGGTTCACTTTTCATTAGCCAATATTGAATTTTGTTTTTTTTAGAATCTGATTTTTTCATGCAACGATCCTTTGAAAAAAAGAAAAGAACAATTTCAATTAGAAATTTTGTTTAAATCATTATATTCAAATTAAGAGGAGAAATTCTAGTGAACAGCCATGTTTTATTTTTATTACCTATTTGGTCTCATGAAATTTAATTGTATGATAAACAAAATCATTGATGGGTGTAGGAATTTTATGTTTTTCTCCCAACTTAGAAACAAATCCACAAAGAGAATCTATTTCTGTTTTTTTCCCTGCTTCTAAGTCATGACACAAACTCCCTTTACTTGAAGGGTCTTGTTCTTTAATAAAATTGAATCTGTCTTCATCTGTTCCTATAGGAAGATTGATTCCTTCGGCTTTTGAAATATCATAGACTTCTTTCATCATTGAACGAGTCATAGTTTTCGTGCCTTCATATTTCATAATCTCTCCAATTGAGGAGCGAGTTAAGGCCGTCATACCCCCAACAGCGCAAATAAAAATAAATTTCGTCCATAATTCTTTGAGAATATTTTGAGAAAGAAATGCATTAATTTTTGCCTTTTTCATAACATTTAGTATTTTTTCGGATCTTTCGGTATGAACACCATCTAACTCCCCAAAAACTAATTTTCTGGGACCTCCAATCTGAGAAATTACTCCTGGGCTAGTCACAGAAGTGAAAATATATGCAGCCCCACCCATAATTTTTTCTTTACCATAAAAATCGGCAAGTTGTTTCTCATTATCTACACCATTTTGTAAGTTAATTATTGTTGTATTCTTTCCAACCATCGGTTCTATTGCAGGAATTAAAGATTTGTTAGATATAGTTTTCACACAAAAAAGAATTACGTCACAAGTACCAATTTTTTTGGGATCTTCCGTAAAGGAGGCATTTTTAATTACAAAATCCTTGGGTTCGATACATTTTATATGCAAACCATTTTTACTCATAGATTCGAGATGTTTTCCGCGTGCTACAAAGTGAGTCTCGTTTCCTGAAGCAGAAAGGAGACCTCCAAAATATCCACCAACACCGCCACATGCCATAATTCCAAATTTCATTTCTTGCCCTGCATTAGAAAGGTTTTTTGTAAGAAAAATCTTATTTCAGCTTAAAAAGGTGATCAGAACCACTCCAAGGTGCAATATATTCCCATTTTTTTTCTTCAGCCATTTGTAAAAAATATGGAAAATCATCTTTCCAAACTTCAACTAATAAAAAATCAATAATTTTCGAGTTATGGTCATATCCATTTAGTACTTCGAAAACGTCCCCTTCAACGTCAAGTATCATTATATCGACGTGGTTAATAGAATGTTTTTCTAGTAGAGAATCTAAAGGTGTATTTTTTGCAAAAAAAGTTTTGTTCTTTGTTTCTTCAATAATTTCTTGATTATATCGATTGTAAGTTGAATCCGAATGTAAATTATGTCCGACTTTTCTTGAACTTCTTTGTGCATCTCTCATTTGCGTTGTTGAAGAAGTATTTGAAAAATCAGTAAGGAAGAAATTTTCAACGATACAATTTTTTCTGAATCGTTTGCAATAATTAAATTGTTCTGGTGTTGGTTCAATTAATAAACCAGTCCAGCCATAATTCTGTTCTAAAAAAAGTGTATGTGATTCAATAAAACCTTCTGCTGCACCAGCTTCTATGAAAAAGCCATTCTTTTTATAGGAAAAAAGTTCTGCGATTCTCTTATCTAATCTATTTCTACTTGTGTAATAACCAATATTAGATAGATGCCTAGTTAAGAATCTCCGAATACTATTTGAGAATTTAATCAAAGTGATTTTTTTCTAAGTGGTTTTGAAATAAAAGAAATCAATTATTTTGATTGTCGTTTTTGTCACCGTTAGTATCCATAACATTTATACTTTGGAGATTTTGTTCTAAACCAATTTCAGAAAGATATTCCTCTGGATTTGGCATATCAGAAATACTTTTAAATCCAAAGTGTTTAAGAAATAAAGGAGTAGTGCCGTAAACTATGGGTTTCCCAAGGACATCTTTTCTTCCCATGATTTTAATTATATTTTTTTCTAATAACGTATTCATAACACCACTACAATCCACTCTTCTGATTTCTTCAACTTCTATCCGAGTAATAGGTTGTTTGTATGAAATAATTGCAAGTGTTTCGAGTGCAGCTTGAGACAATTTTTTGCTTTTTTCTTTTCTTAGAAGTTTTCTCACCCAAGGATGAAATTCGGATCTAGTCCTAATTTGGAAACCTTCGGCTATCTCTAGTATTTGAAAGGTTTTATCTTTATATTCATCTACCAGACCCAGAAGAATTTTTCTTACTTTTTTTACATCAATATTTTCTACTCCTCTAAATACGGCAGAAATATCACGTGCACGGAGAGGTTCTTTTGAAGCAAAAAGAAGAGTTTCTACTATTTTTTTCGCTTCACTTTCTTCTATAATTAGAGGAATTTCTTCTGATTTTTTTACTTCTTCTTCACCGGCAACTAGATCGAAAGTAGCATGAGTAGGCAACTCTTCCATAGCTTCCATTTGATGGTCTGCAAGAGCCTTAGCACTTTCTTCAGGAGAAGAAGTATGATCTGAAGCTAACTCAAATTTCGATTGTTCGTCTTTATTCATTAAGCACCGCCTTTTTAATTCTGATTTCTGAAAAACTTTGATTTTGAAAAACAATGATCAAATTTCTTTTTATGAGTTCAAGTAGAGCAAGAAATGTGGCAACGATTGTTAAAGTTCTCTTGTTTTCTAGAATTTTTTCGAAAGCTATGCCATCAGAGCCTAAATTTTTTATGAAATCCAAGATATAGTTTTGCCTGTCAGCTACTTCTAATTCGTCTATTTCAACTAAATGTACATTTTCTCCATCTTCTAAGGTAAGCATATTCTTCATTGCGTTCATGAGTTCAAAAGTTGTCAGAATGATCTTCCCGTCCTCTTCAGGGTCAATTTTTCTTATGATAGATTCTATTTCTTGATCACCACCTCTTTCAAAATGGAGTGATTGTTCTTCTTCGGCAATTTTAAAGTAACCGCTTAAATTTTTATATTTTTGATATTCTATTAATTGTTTTTGTAACTCTTGGCGAAGCATTTCTGGGTCTTCTTCAAGAAGTTCTTCACCATCAGTTTTAGGTAGTAAGGTTCTACTTTTAATGTAAATAAGCCAAGAAGCCATAACTAGATATTCTGATGCAAGATTAATATTTAAATTTTTCATCAAGTTTACATATTCCATATATTGGTTTGTTATAAATGTAATTGGAATGTCGTTTATATTTAATTCATGTTCTTTTACTAAGTTAAGAAGTAGTTCTAGAGGACCTTCGAAAACTTGCAATTTTACTCTGAATTTATTTTCTTCTTTTGTAGTAAGAAATTCAGGTTGATCAACATTTCTAGATGAAAGCTGTATTGAAGGTTGTTGTTCTTGATGCAAACTTTCAATCCAATCCTCAGAATGAATATCTTGAGAATTCCCATCTCTTTTTTGTTTCAGGACAGGTTTTTTTATCTCTGGAGATGAAGTCGAATTACTATGAACTGTTTCTTTCAAGTTTACTTACCCAAGATTAGGGGGGTGGCGGATTAAGCAATAAACCAATAGACTATAACAACAACTAGCGTAGGCAATTCACCTATAATTGTCAATAAGATTCTATTTGTTAGAATTTAAATTGGAATCGTGTTTAAATGTACAATTGTAGCTTAATTATATTTGTCGTTTTGCTGAAGGTTTCGCATGAAATCTAAACTTTTATCTTTGTCTGATGCCGTTTCGCTAGTGGAGAACGGGCAGATGTTGGCTTTAGGTGGGAACTCATTTTCCAGAATTCCCTCTTCGTTTGTTCGTGAACTTGCACGTCAAAAAAAAAGAAACCTATCATTAGTAAAAACTGCAGGTGGTTATGATATCGATCTTCTATGTTTTTCTGAAGTCGTTTCTGAAGTGACTGTTGGATATGTTGGATTTGAGAATATTTTTGGCTTATGTCCATCTTTTCGAAGATCAGTTGAGTCTGGAATAGTGAAAGTTCAAGAACACGCATGTGCAACCGTTATTGCAGCATTGCGTGCATCTTCTTACGGTATTCCTAGTCAGCCTATAGCTGGTCTGCAGGGAAGCGATGTTCCTAAAATGACTGGTTTTGATAAAATATCTGATCCTTACACTGGAGAGGAAATTTTCATGATCCCTTCTATTACACCAGATTGGGCAATTATTCATGTTCCTTACTCGGATAAATTTGGAAATGCGAGAATAGAAGGTGGAGTATTTGAAGATATTCTAATGACAAGAGCCTCAAAACAAGTAATTTTAACAACTGAAAAAATTAAAGAAACGTCTTTTTTTCAGGAAAATCCTATGAAAACTAAAATTCCGTCTTTCCTAGTAAGGGCTGTAGTACAAGTAGAAAAGGGAGCATTCCCAATGTCATGCTATCCTTTTTATGATTATGATGAGGAAGTTATGAAAAAATATTTTTTACAATCAAAATCCAATAATACAATAGAAGAGCATCTTGTTTCTTTAGAAAATATAGATTACGCATAGGAAAAAGAAATAGGTTTCAGATGAATAATTCTCAAGTTTCTGTAGAGACTAAAGAAATTGCAGATAGGATGGTTGTTTTCCTTGCAAGAGAGATTAGAGACTATGAAACAGTCTTTCATGGTGTTTCTTCTATTTTACCTATGGTAGCAATTTCTTTGGCAAGGGTAACTAAAGCACCAAATATTACATATCTTAATATTCCTGGTGGAGTGGATCCAATTCCTTCAAAATTGCCATTAACGACAGTTGGTATACAACTAATGGAAGGCAATAGATCATTTTTCTCTCTTTCTGAAATTTTTGATCTTTCTGCTAGAGGGAAATTAGATTTGGCTTTTTTGAGTGGTGCTCAAATAGATTCATTTGGAAATATAAATCTTTCTTTTATAGGGGAATCTGAAAAACCTAAGACAAAATTTCCTGGTGGTGCGGGGAGTGCAATGCTACTTCCTACGGCGAAACGAGTTGTCTTATGGAGAACCGTTCATACAAAAAGAACATTTCCTAAGGATTGTTCTTTTATAACAGCAGCAGGAAATGTCGATAAAATAGTTACACCACTTTGTATTTTCAAAAAAACAGAACGGAATCTTTCTTTGCATAGTAAACATTATGGGACTGACGAAAAAAGTTTACGTGAATGTACTGGTTTTGATATTGGAAGTTTCGAAAATTGTCCTGAAACAGTTGAACCTTCTAGTGAAGAAATCGCTGCTTTAAATCAGGTTGACCCATGTGGAATTCGCTATAGAGAATTTGATTAAAAAATGAAAAATTATATTTTTGATGTTGTCGGTCTTGGTCTTAATTCAGTTGATTTATTATGCGAGTTAGGAACCTTTCCTGTTTTTAATTCAAAATCTGAGGCTAGGAATATTAACTATGAAGGCGGTGGTCAAGTTGCAACTGCAATGGTTGCACTTTCAAGATTGGGACTGAATGTTTCTTATATAGGTTCAATCGGAGATGATGAACTTGGGAAATTTTCTATAGACAGTCTTCGTAATGAAGGGGTAAATGTTGAAAATGTAACTATACAGACTGGTTTGTCTAGTCAGTTTGCAATTGTATTGGTTCAAAGAGAGGGAGAAGAAGAATTACGTGGCGGGAGAACAATCATATGGAAAAGAGATACTTTTATAGCGCCAGAAGATGTAGATCCCAAACTTATTACATCCTCAAAATTTTTACATATCGATGGGCATAATCTACATGCAGAAATTCTTGCATGTGAGATTGCCAAAAGTGAAGGAACATTAATTTCTTTTGATGCAGAACGTGTTTTTACCGGGATAGAAAAATTGATAGAAAAAACTGATTTTTTGATATCATCAGAACATTTTCCTAAAGAATTTACGGGCAAAAAAAATCCATTCGAGTCCTTGGAAGAGATCTTTTCATTAGGACCAAAATTGGTTGGAATGACTCTCGGATATAGGGGTGTACTAGCCTATGATGGTAGTACTTTTTATGAAGTTGAAGCTTTTCCTGTAGATGTTGTAGATACAACTGGTGCAGGAGATGCATTCCATGCAGGGTTCCTGTATGGTCAACTAAAGAATTTTTCTATTGAGGAATCTCTTCGGTACGGAAATGCTGTTGCTGCAATAAATTGCACAAAACTTGGAGGACGTTCTGCTCTTCCTTCTTCAGAGGAAGTTTCTGATTTTTTGCGTATTAACAAAAAGGGATAATAATTAAAATGTGTTCGAGGATTTTCTTTTTTTTCTTATTTGGGTTTAGTTTTTTTATTTATGGATGTGATTTTTATCCGGTTTTTTCTGTGCCAAAAGAATCGGTATCAGGAGTTGTTCGTATAACCCCTCAACTTAAAAAAAGAGTGAAAAATGTAAGAACACTCTTTCTATATTTACAGTCTGAGCGAGGGGGGCCTCCTTTAGCTGTACAGAAATTAATTAATGTTAAGTTTCCTTACAATTTTATTCTAACAAAGAACGATTCGATGATGCCGGGAGTATCTTTTAGTGGTCGTGTTTTAGTTAGGGCAAGATTAGATGCTGACGGAATTGTCGGGCCTCTTACTAAAGGTGATTTTGAGGGTGTTTCTCGTGAAATTGTTCAAATCGGATCAAATAATGTCAACGTTATTATTGCAAGAGAGGGAAAAAGCAATAAAAAATCAAAAAAAAATTCTTTGGTTAGAAAAATATCTGGGGTGATTACAATTGATGATTCTTTAGTTTCTTTTAAAAACAAAAAATCTGTCTTATATGTTATTGCCAAAAATAAAAATAGACCGGCTCCAGTCGCAGTTGTAAGAATAATGTCCCCTTCGTTTCCATTTAAGTTTGAATTATCTGAAAGAAATGTCATGATGAGAGGTGTGAAATTTGACGGGAGGTATCGAATTGTAGCTCGTCTTGATTTTGATGGTATTGCTGGTCCAGTTGCAAAAGGAGACATGGAAGGTATCTCTAATGAGGAAATTTCCGTGGGGTCATCTAACGTACGTATTAAAATAAATAAAAAATATTAGATTGGTCATTTGAAGTAATTTTTATCTATAGCTTGAAAATGGCCGGTTTTTTGTTTAAATACTTTTAAATAGAAAATTTAGAATTTTATGTGTTTAATTATAAAATCTTTCCAATAAGGAGAAATCAGTGATAATTGACCCTCATGCCCATATAGCTCCACCTAGTTTTATAGAGGATGTAAGAAAAGGTAGTTTTGGTGATTCTGTAATTATTGAACCAGGTGAAGACTGGGAATTTTTAACAACTAAGAATACGGTTTTGGGACAGGAAAGAATTCATAAAAATCCTCTTCCAAAAACAACTTATGATGTTGATCTTAGGCTTTCTGATATGAAGAATATGGGAGTTGATATGCAGGTTTTATCAGTCGTTCCTCCCATGACATTTTACGCTTTAGATGCAGGATTGAACAAAGAAATCTCCTCATCCTTAAATGATGCTTTAACTGAATTGACTAAGACATATCCTGAACAATTTCATTGCATGGCCCAGATTCCGCTTCAAGATCCAGATGCTGCTGCTTCTGAATTAGATCGTGCTGTAAAAAATGGGCATAAAGGTTGCCAGATAGCATCAAATGTTGCAGGAACAAATCTTGACGATTCTAGTCTTGATGTTGTATGGGCAAAGGCTTGTGAATTAGATGTCCCTGTTTTTATTCACCCTTCAGATGTTATGGGAGTAAATGATCGTCTTAAAGACTACTATCTTCGCAATTTTATTGGCAATCCTTTAGATACAACAATTTCGATGGCTTGCTTAATTTTTGGTGGTGTTTTTGACAGGTTCCCAAATATTAAATTTTTAGTTTCCCACACTGGAGGTTTTACTCCTTGGATTCGTGGTCGCTGGGAACACGGTTATGGTGAAAGACGTGAGCCGAAGGTTAATGGGGCAAAAAATCCTGAGCAATATATTGATAATTTTTATTATGACACAATAATTCATAATGCTGATTCTTTTGAATTTGCAGTCAACACTTTGGGCTCTGAACGAATTTTATATGGGACGGATTACCCGTTTGATATGGGTTATTTAGGTGCAGCAAAGGATATTCCTGGACTTTCGCGATTGTCGGATGCAGATCAAGATAAAATCTTGAGTGGGAATGTAAAAGAACTTTATAAAATATAATTTCTTTTTAGACTTTGGAGTTTAAGATGGTTATTGATCCTCACACGCATATTGTTCCTTCAGGTTTTTTAGAAGATGTTAGAAACAAAGCTTTTGGAGATACTGTAACCATTCAAAATGCGGATGGGAAGGAATGGATAGTTACGAAGAGTAATGTTCTTGGGAAAAGCAGGGAATTGAGAAATATTCTTACTCCGATGTATTATGAAGTTGATTTACGTTTAAAAGATATGGAGCGTATGGGAGTTAGTCGACAGATTCTGTCTGTTTCTCCGTCACTTACTTTTTATTCTCTAGACAAGTCGATTACTAATGATCTTGCTCAATCTATGAACGATGCACTAATCGAAATTTCAAATAATAACTCTTCTGATTTTTCCTGTATGGCAACAGTTCCTCTCCAAGATCCTGAATTAGCAGCAGTAGAATTAGAACGTGCAATAAAAAACGGCCATCTTGGTGTTCAGATAGCGTCGAATGTTGCAGGCAAAAATTTGGACGATCCTAATCTGGATGTTTTTTGGCAAAAAGCACAAGATCTAGGGATTACTATATTTATCCATCCAATTGATACAATGGGTGCGGCAGATAGACTCAAGGATTTTTATTTACGTAATTTCATTGGGAATCCTCTTGATACAACTATAGCCGCTGCATGTTTGATTTTTGGAGGGGTTTTGGATCGTTTCCCAAATTTAAATTTCTTACTTTCTCATCTAGGTGGTTTTCTCCCTTGGATTCGAGGACGTTGGGAACATGGTTATGGAGAAAGAAGGGAACCAAAAGTACATGGTTCTAAGAACCCAGAAGAATATATAAATAGATTTTTTTACGATACCATAATTCATAATTCTGACTCATTTGAATTTGCCGTAAAAACTTTGGGTTCCGAAAGAGTTGTGTATGGGACGGATTATCCAGCAGACATGGCGAATCATGAAAATTGTCGTGAAATTCCTGGAATGAGCAAATTGGAAGAGAAACAGCAGAATGAAATTTTGGTTGAGAATGTACGTAAGCTTTATCAAATTACTTGAAAATAGATTTGTCTTTCGTTACTCTTTTTGTATTGATTTTAAATTTTTTTTTTAATTAAACTCGTGGGGTAAAGGTGTCAAAATTTGAAGTTGGAGAAGAAGTTCGAATAAAAGACACTTATTTCGAAGGTCATCATAGAACAACTGAATATGTGAAGGGCAAATCTGGAAAGATTATTCGTTATTTTGGAAATTACGAGAACCCTGAAATTCTTGCTTATGGTGGAGACGGAAAGCCTTCCCAAGATCTGTATTGGGTTCAGTTTAATTTAAATGATCTTTGGGAACATAAACCAGGTGAGAAGAAGGATAAGTTGAATATTGAAATCTATGACCATTGGATTGAAGCATTATAGTTTCCTTAAGGAGAAAATAAATGTCAGACAACCACCATGGAAGTGGGCATCATCATAATCATCCTCATGACAATGAAAGTCCGTATAGTCACGATTTGTCATCGCATAATGCTCGAATGAAATCGGATGAAGCTTACATGGAAGATAAGGTTGTTCCTGTAGAGCACGATCTGGATTATTTTCAGGTACGTGTTGTTGGATTATTGAATCTTTTGAGAGAGAAGGGGATAGTAACTACTGATGAAATGCGACGTACGGTAGAGGATATATATGCTCAAACTCCAACAACTGGTGCCAGGGTAGTTGCTCGAGCCTGGGTTGACGATGAATTTAAAGAACGTCTTCTTGCTGACGCACATTCTGCATGCGGAGAAATGGAAATAGATATAGAAGCAAGCAGTGTTACTAAATTGATAGTTGTTGAAAATACTGAAAGTTTACATTACATGGTCGTTTGTACTTTATGTTCTTGTTATCCAAGAGTACTTCTTGGACAACCTCCTACCTGGTATAAAAGTTTCCCTTACCGGTCAAAGGCAGTTACTGATCCTAGAGGTGCCTTGCTTGATTTGGGATACACTCCTCCAGAAGATATTGAATTAGTCGTTATAGATAGTAATGCCGACTGTCGATATCTTGTCATACCTCGTCGTCCAGCCGGAACAGAAGAATTGGGAGAAGAGGCATTGTCTAGGCTCGTCACTCGTGATTCTATGATTGGTGTTGCAGATGCATTGACACCGGAAGAATATGAGAAGGTAGCGTTCGATTAATTAGTTTTCTTCTGTGTAGATAAAATTAATGCAGAAACTCCTGATATGATAAACATTAATGAAGCGATAGAAAATCCCCAATAGTAATTCAAGTGTATATCATAAAGGAAGCCGGTGAACCATGCCCCAAATCCGCCAAAAATGGCAAAAAGACACATTGCGATACCATTTGTCTTGCCAAATTTTTCACCTGAAAAATGGTCTGCCATTATTGCTGATGCAGTTGAACGTATAAGACCGAGAGCTATACCGTTTGTAATAGTTAATAAGTAAATTGACCATGGTGCGAAAGTAATATTGTATTTTCCTATCACGAACATTGAGATTACTCCGAGCAAACTACCTGTTAAAAACGTAGGAGTTCTTCCGTAGTAATCTGAAATTGAACTAATCAAATAGCCTACGATTAAAGATGCACCCCAGGTTGCAAAAATTCCTGCAGAAGAAAGATTCGTTATTCCGTGATCTGTCAAATGAGCAGGAAAGTGAACTAAGAGAACAGTAAAAACATAAGCAATAGGCAGAAATAAAAATAAAAAAAGATAAAAACGAAATGAAAAAAAATTAACGGGGTCATTATGAATGTTTTTTGGAAAAGATTTTTCTTTTTTTGTATGTTTTTTCTCTAAATGTAAAAAAGGGTGATCGGCAACCGTATTTTTTTGTTCAGGAAGATCACGATGGAATATTGCTGCGAGAGGAAGTGTAATGAATAGAATCAAAACAGAAAAAAAAACGTAACTCATTCTCCAGCCAAGAGCAAGAATGAGAATTGGCGTAAAAAAATTTAATATAAATGCAGTACCTTGAGCGGAACTAGAAATACCTAGAGCAAGTCCTCTTTTAGTAATAAACCAGTTAGAAAGAGTTGGTACTTGCGCAACCCAAGTACTTGATGCAAATCCAATATTCATAAGAAAGTAAGTTAGATAAAAGAAAGTAAGACTATTTATTTGACTTCCCAACAAGAGAGAAAGTCCGAAAACAGCAATTCCTGCAGACATTGTTAAACGTATACTTAATCTGTCAGAAATCCATCCAGAAAAAAGAGAGCAGACTGATTGTGCAAACATTCCAATTGAAAATGCAGCTGCAGTTTCAGCACGTGACCACGAAAATTCGTTTGAAATATCTTTAAAGAAAAAACCAAAACTTGAACGTGTTCCTATGAGTGAGAGCATTACAAAATAAACAATCGAAAGCACGATCCATCCATACCATATTTTATTTTGGTTTTTTTGTATTTTTAGTTTCAATTATGATTACCTACTAGGAGTATTTTAGTTTTCCCAAAAGGAATAGCCAGAAAAAGTTTTTTCTACTCTGTTCAATGCAGCTTTAGATAAACGTACCCCTTCAATTTCTACTTCGTGAATTTCAGGATGTTGCAATAACCTTTGTCTTACACCGAGTGCATAGGTAACACTTTTTAAAGGACATCCAAGACAAGCACCCTCAAAGGCAAGTTGAACAGTTTTATCATCTTTTATTTTAACAAAGCGTATACCACCGCCATGTATTTTTAAAAGTGGTTTGATTTGTGTTTCGATCAAGTCATTAATGTCTTTTTCTAATTCATGTTCTTTCATAAAAAAATATACCATTTTATTTTTTGATAAATTCTTTTTTCTTAGATTCCAGATCTATATCGAATAATCTTGCTTGGTTCTCTGCTAAAATATTTCTTTTGTCTTCTTCTGTAATTTCTGGATAACCGTAATCCTCTTGAAGTTGTTCGTCAATTTTCATGTTCCATATCCAATCTAGGATAGGTCTTGGATTTCCAAGAAGTGGTGCTTCTGAACCCCACAGAATTCGATCAGAACCTACATCTCTTAGTAGCCTTCCTATCCACTCTTTAAAAGTTCTTGGTGCGACCATAGGAGTATGGCCTATGCCTGAAAGAACTAAGAAAACATTTGGGTATCTAGAGGCAATCCAGACGGTTTCTTCAAAATATGGGACGGCTAGATGATGTATTCCAAAAGATAAATCCGGAAAATCCATCGCAGCTCTTTCAATATCTAGAGGAGAAAGGTCCCTTAAACTAGCTCTCGTAATTGGATTGCCTTTATGGAACTGAAAAATTTTCATTCCAAGTTCAAGACCTTTTTCATATAGAGGATAGGCAATTTCTGGATCATCACATGCCCAAGACTTTCCATCTACATGAGCATTGTATATTTTAATTGATTTTGCTCCCATTTCTTTAACCTGTTCTTCCATTTGTTCCAGTGCTCCCTCTAAACTTGGGTACATAGGATCAACTGCGCCACAAAATAAAACTCTTTCTGGAAAGGCTTTTGAAAATTCATACTGTGCTTTCACGGGAGCGAAACCATCTTTGTAAAGATCAAATAAAGGAACTGCTTGGGCCATTGCCATATCTGTTCCAGAATCCTCAAAAAGCAATTTGCCAAGGTCTTCGGAAGTCCATTTCCTAGCAAAGCCTTGAATTGGATCCCAGGAAGAGTAAATATCGTTTTCTGATCTTTGTCTTCGACCAAGAACTTTATTTAGATGATATTGTCTATCAAAATCACTCTCTTTTGATTTTAAGTTTTCGTCAGAATAGTCGTACATATGAACAACGTTATCGAAAATGAATACGTCTTTCTCTATCATTATTACTCTCCAATATAGGATTTTTATTGATCGTATAACATAGTGAGTTTGAACTCAAAGTTAATTTTTAAGAGAAAGAAGAAACACTTTTTTGAAATCCTAGGTATAATCTTTTCGTTTTCTCTTTAAATAATTTTTGGTGTGGGGTTTTTTTTGGACTGGATCGCCTTATCTCTTGTTTCTGCAATGGCTCAAGTGTTGAGAAATGTGTCTATGAAATCCATTGGACATAATCTTGATGAATATATAAATGTCTTAGGTCGATTTTTTATGACATTGCCATTTGCAGGATTAGTTCTCTATTTAACGGGTATTCCTAAAATCCATTCTGATTTTTATATTGCTTGTAGCATCTTTGCAGTGTCCCAGACTATTGCCACACTTGCACTGTCGAAAGCGCTATTATATGGGAAAATTGGTGCGGTAACAGCACTTTGGAAGATTTCAATTGTATGGCTGATGTTGCTTGAATATTTTACTGCTGACGATACCCCTTCTTTCTTTGGTATTACTGGTATACTAATTACTCTTTTAGGAGTTTATTTTCTTAATGTCTCAAGATCAAAAATATCATTTTGGGAGCCATTGAGAATACTTTTTAAAGATAAAGGAATGAGATACGCTTTAATTTCATCAATAATGTTTGCACCTTCAGCGCTTACTTTTAAATGGGCAGCTGTTTCTTCAAGTGGTCCTATGGGAACATTTGGTACGTATGTAGCGGCATTTGTTTTTACTTTACCTATAGTGTTTTATAAATCTAAATCAGATTTATCAAAGATCTCTTCTTCTTGGAAAGATTTTTTGGCATTAGGTTTTTTTGCTGCTCTTAACAGCTTGATTCTTGCAGAAGCATATCAAATGACTTTTGCATCATATGTAGAATCTATTAGGCAGACAGAAGTTTTGCTTGCTATATTTATTGGGTATGTTTTTTTAAAAGAAAAGGAACGTTTTTGGGAAGTTTTTTTTGGTGGTTCAATAATTATATCTGGGCTTGTGATCTTGATTCTGTTAGGTTAATTCAGGTAAATGTTGACACTTGCCCCCCACGATCCCTAATATGCTCCTGAGATTTACAGATTTTGTTTTTTTATATTAATTTTAAGTTTTAGAGGTTTAATTTGTCTCAAGATTTTCTGCCTATTTTTATGATGATTGGATTAGCGACTTGTTTTGCTTTTTTGAATATTTGTATAACTTTTTTGTTTGGTAAGAGAACTCCTTCAAACAAAAAGAATGTAGCTTATGAATGTGGAATTATTCCTGAAACGAGTGCGAGAGGACGCTTTTCGATACAGTTCTTTTTGGTAGCAATCCTTTTTATTGTTTTTGATGTTGAAATAATTTTTTTATATCCATGGGCTGTTAATCTGAAAAGTCTTGGGGTTTTTGGTTTTGTGGCAGTTATGCCTTTTGTTTTCTTGCTTTTTGCAAGTTTAATTTATGAGTGGAAAAGAGGGGCTTTAGATTGGGATTAGAAGAAAAACTGGAAGGTAGTGTTGTTCTAGGCAGGATATCTGACGCAATAAAATGGGCTAGAAAAAATAGTCTTTGGCCTGCACTTTTTGGTCTTGCATGTTGTGCTATAGAAATGATGTCTACTTCTGCTTCAAAATATGATATTTCTCGATTTGGAGCGGAGGTTTTTCGTGCTTCTCCTAGACAAGCAGATTTAATGATTGTGGCGGGTAGAGTGTCAAAAAAAATGGCGCCGGTTTTAAGGCAGATTTATGATCAAATGCCAGAACCAAAATGGGTAATTTCCATGGGCGCATGCGCTTCAACCGGAGGTGTTTTTAATAATTATGCTCTCGTTCAAGGAGTAGATGAAGTAGTGCCCGTTGACATTTATGTGCCTGGTTGTCCTCCTAGGCCAGAGACACTTATAGACGGGATTTTAAAACTTCAAAAGAAAATTGAGGCGGAAGGTCTTGTTAGGAATAAAATCCTCAGTTGATTTCCATTTTTAGGTGAAAGATACAAAGGGTAAAAGATGCAGAGTGAAATTGAAGATGAAGGTATGACTGTTGAAAATATTTTAGATCACGACGAAGATGTTATTGCTTTAAAAAAAAATTTTCATGATTCAAATCTTCTTTTTTTTAAATATTTAGATCAAATTACTGTTCAGATTTCTCCTTCTCAGATTCTCAGTGTTTCAAAATTTTTGTTAAAAGAAAGAAATTTTAAGCAACTCAGTTTTCTAGCTGGTGTGGATTGTCTTGAACTAAATCAAGAATATAGATTTAAAGTTGTGTACTCACTTCTTGATTTTGAAAGGAGTAAACGAATTCGTTTAGAGGTCATTTGTGAAAGTGATTTAATACCTAGTGTGCCTAGTGTTTGTTCTGTTTGGGCTGGCGCAAATTATCATGAGTCAGAAGCTTTTGATTTAGTTGGCATTCATTTTGAAGGGCATCCAAATTTAGAAAGAATTTTTACTCCCGAAGAATTTGAGGGTTTCCCACATCGCAAAGATTTTGATGTATCGTCTGAAACAGTAGAGTTTAGTTTTCGTCCTACTCCTGATGGTAAGCCTTCTGCTAAAGAATAAGTTTAAATTAAAGAGATTACATAATTATGTCCACAGAATTAGAAAAAGAACAAAATTATAGCGGAGAGACTCTAGGACCAATTGGTACGGAGAGAATGACTCTTAATATGGGTCCACAACATCCTTCTACTCACGGTGTTTTGAGAGTGTCTTTAGAATTAGAGGGTGAAACCGTTAAATCTTGTAAGCCTGTAATTGGATATCTTCATACAGGTATAGAAAAAAATATGGAGGTTAAGACTTTTAATAAAGCATTGCCTATGACAGATAGGATGGATTATCTCGCACCCATGTCAAATAACTTAGGGTATGTGCTTACAGTAGAGAAACTTCTTGGTATTGAAATTACTCGAAGGTGTTCTTATCTGCGAGTTTTGTTAGTAGAACTTACTAGATTAAATAGTCATCTTGTTTGGTTAGGCACACATGCTCTAGATTTAGGTGCGATGACCGTTTTTCTTTATTGTTTTCGAGAAAGAGAAAAACTCTTAAAGATTTTTGAAAAAGTTTCAGGTGTTCGTATGATGACAAGTTATTTTAGGGTTGGTGGAGTCGCAAGAGAACCTTACCCCGAATTTTACTCTGATTGTGAAGTCTTTTTGAAAGATTTTATTAGTAGAGTTAATGATTATGAAGAATTACTTACTGACAACCCTATTTTTAGAAGGCGAACAGAAGGCGTTTGTCCAATCACGAAAGAGAAGGCAATTGCTCTTGGAATTACAGGTCCTATACTTAGAGCTTGTGGAGTCTCTTATGATATAAGAAAAAAAGAACCATATTCTTGTTATCAGGAGTTTGACTTTAGTGTTCCGGTCGGGAAAAATGGCGATGTTTTCGATCGATATTCAGTTCGTATTTCGGAAATGCGTGAATCTCAGAAAATTGCTACTCAAGCTCTAAAGGGTATGCCAGAAGGACCTCTAATGTCAGACGCTCCTAAAGTTGTTCCTGCTCCTAAGGAACAACTGTCTCATGATATGGAGGCTTTAATTCATCATTTTAAGATATTTACTGAGGGTTATGATGTGCCGGCTGGTGAGGTGTATCAAGTTATTGAGTCTCCTCGCGGGGAACTAGGTTATTTTATAATAAGTGATGGGAGCACAAAACCATATAAAGTAAAAGTAAGAGCCCCAAGTTTTGCAAATTTACATTCTCTGTCTGAGATTACTTCAGAATGTTTAATAGGTGATGTAGTTGCTGCGATAGGAAGTATTGATATTGTTTTAGGTGAAATTGATCGTTAAATTTAAGGAGTAATTCCGCTTGGTTTTTGCACACTTTCCAAATTCTTCAGATGAAGAAGATTTTGAATTTTCAGACGAAAATAAAGAAGAGCTTGAAAGGATTGTTAAAAAATATCCTGTGAAACGTTCTGCTCTCATTCCTGCATTGATACTTATTCAAAAACAGGAGGGAAAAATTTCAAGTAAAGCTATGCAGTATCTTGCGAGTTATTTTGAGACCTCTGCAATGGAAATTTGGAGCGTAGTTAGTTTTTATACGATGTTGAAAACTAAGGATATGGGCGAGTTTCATTTTCAAGTTTGTGATAATTTGTCTTGCGCATTACTGGGAGCAGGAAAATTAATTAATTTTCTAGAAAAACGCTTGGATTGCCCTTCGGGAAAAACTCGTTCAGATAAAAAATTTTCTATAGAAAGAGTCGAATGTCTTGGTGCATGTGGAGGTGCCCCTTGTTTAATTATCAATACTGATTATTTTGAAAATTTGACAGAAGAAATTTTAGAACCAATTATAGTTTCTTTAGAGAAAGGTGAAATCGTTTCTCCTATAGGAGCGGATGAAGTTGCTTTAAATTTGACAAAAGAGAGTTCCTTAGCTTCAGGTGAAAATAAAATATAGACTATTTCAGAATGATTTTTTGTGGATAAAAATATGAATTTTACTTTAGAAAAAATTGTAACATCTCGTTTTGAAGATCCTGATTGTCAAAAAATAGATGCTTATGAAAAAACCTCGGGTTACCAAGCAATCAGATCTATTTTAAATAAAAATATTTCAAGCGAGGACGTAATTGAAATTGTAAAAACATCTGGTCTTCGAGGAAGAGGGGGTGCAGGTTTTCCATGTGGATTAAAGTGGAGTTTTGTTCCTAAAGTTGATGGTCCAAAATACTTAGCTGTGAATGCAGATGAAGGCGAACCAGGAACTTTTAAAGATCGAGAATTAATGCTTCGAGATCCGCATCAATTAATTGAAGGGATTTTAATTGCTTGTCATGCAGTTGGAATAGAGAAGGCGTACATTTATATTCGTGGAGAATACTCTGCTCCTATTTCAGTTGTTGAACAAGCACTAGAAGAGGCATATAAAAAGGGTTATGTAGGGGAAAATATTTTTGATAGCAATTTTGATTGTGATATTTACGTTCACTCTGGAGCCGGTGCATATATTTGTGGCGAGGAAACTGGTTTGCTAGAATCATTAGAAGGAAAACGAGGGCATCCACGTTTGAAACCCCCTTTTCCTGCTGTTGAAGGTTTGTATGGACGACCAACTGTAATTAATAATGTAGAAACACTCTGTAATCTACCTCATATTCTTAATAAAGGTGCTGACTGGTTTTCTCAGATAGGTATAAATGAGAAAAATTCTGGAACTCGCATGTATTGTGTTTCTGGACATGTAAAAAAACCGGGACTCTATGAATTGCCACTCGGACTTACTTGTGAGGAGATCATTGAAGAGCATTGTGGTGGAATGATTAATGGTAAAAAATTAAAAGCGGTTATCCCAGGTGGTGCAAGTGCGCCAGTTTTAACTTCAAAAGAAGTTTATGAAGATAAAATAAAGATGGATTTTGATTCTTTGGCTGCGGCAGGAAGCATGGGTGGAAGTGGTGGTGTTGTTGTAATGGATGAATCAACTTGTATGGTCGAAGTTGCTGCTAGACTTTCTCGTTTTTTCGAACATGAGTCTTGTGGTCAGTGTTCTGTTTGTCGTGAAGGAACAGGATGGGTTTCCGAAATAATATCTCGGATAGAAAATGGTAAAGGGGTCATGCAAGACATTTCTACTTTAAAGTCAATTGACCCAAATATGAGAGGAAATACAATATGTGTTTTATCAGATGCATGTGCGATGATGTTCGGGGCAATTTTAAATAAATTTGAAGATGAATTTGAGGAGCATATAAGAAAGAAATGTTGTCCACTTAATAGTCCATATTCGGTCTAATTAAAATTAGTATTGGAGATTCAGTTTGTCACAAGAATCAAACATAAATTTTATTTTTAATGGAAAAGAGTTAAAGGCAAAAAATGGTGAGCCTATTATTCAAGCTGCCCTAGATGCAGGAATACATATCCCTCATTTTTGTTATCACAAAAATCTTTCAGTGGTTGGTCAGTGTCGCGCATGTTTAGTAGAAATCACAGATGCTGGAAATGGGAAACCAATCCCTAAACTGCAACCTTCTTGTGCAACATTTGCTTCGGAAGGAATGGTTGTAAGTTCTAAAACACCAAAGGTAGACGAAGCTCAAAAGGGTGTTTTTGAATTTCTCTTAAAAAATCATCCTTTAGATTGTCCTGTATGCGATCAGGGTGGAGAGTGTCCGTTGCAAGACCAAACTATGTCTTATGCTAATGCAATCAGTCGTACTCAAGAGCTTAGACGAATTTTTCCAAAAAAAGAAATTAGTCCGTTTATTAAACCTGAGATGAATCGTTGTGTTCATTGTACGCGCTGTATACGATTTACTTCCGAAATTGACGGTGGAGAAGAATTTGGTTGGGCTTTTAGAGGAGATAAAACTGAAGTGGGAATTTATGAGGATCTTCCACTATCTAGTATAGTTTCAGGAAATGTAATTGATATTTGCCCTGTAGGTGCTCTTACAGATAATAAATATCGCTTTACTTCGAGAGTATGGGAGATGGAACATAAAGATACATCCTGTACTCTGTGTAGTATTGGTTGTAAGCAGCGTGTCTGGTCACAAGAGGGAGTTTTGAAAAGAGTAACAGCTTCTGAAAACCCAGATGTGAATGATACCTGGATATGTGATGTTGCACGGTATGGTTGGAGCGGAGTCCATGCTGAAAATAGAATTAGTAAACCAATGATTAAAGTAGATGGTACTTTAAAAGAAGTTGATTGGCATGATGCGGTTCAGTATATAGCAGAAAAGTATATTTCTTTAAAACAAATAAATGGAGGGAACTCGTTTGCTGGTATAGGTGGTTCTTATTCAAGCAATGAGACTGCATACCAATTCCAAAAATTCTTTCGTACTGTTTTAGAAAGCGAAAAAATAGATTGCAGAATACATCCACGTGATTTTTCGCAAACTGTTGCACAAATTTCTGTTTTCGGCCACACAGGTGGTTTTGCTAACTTATTGGATTTATCAAATTCTGATCATATTGTTTTGTTCGGTTCTGATCCTTTTTTAGAGCATCCGATTTTAGCTCTTCAAATAAGAAAAGCTCATTCAAAAGGTGCTTATATAGATAGTGTTAATCCTAGGAAAATCGATTTACGTTTAAATAATAGGATGTCTCATTTTGTCCCATCGATAGGTCAAGAGATCAATTTTATTAAAGCAATTCAAAAAATTGTTTCAAAAAAACTCTTTCAAGATGGAAAGTCTAATTTGAGCAATGACAATCAATCAAAAGGATTTGATCGACTAGATGAGTTTCTGGAAAGAGTTTCTGCTGAAAATATAAATGAAAGTGAAATGGAAATGTCTCTCTTAGAAGAAATTGCGAATAGATTGATATCAAAGAAAGATAAACTCACCTTTGTGATTGGCCCTTTTATAAGTGATTTTTCTTTAAACTTAGAAATCTTGAATCTTGCGAAGATTCTCGATTGTAATTTCTTTTATGCTAGTGTTCCACCGAATCTTCAAGGTGCATTTGATATGATTTCTCCTTCAATCGAGGCAAAAAATGAAGAAATTTTTGATTCTATTTTATCAGGTGATATTTCTTCATTGTATTTGATGGATTGTGACCCTGTTTCAGAACACCCTAATGGAAAATTAGTCCGAGAGGCTATGGAGTCTTCCTGTTTCGTTCTTGTTCACGCTTCACATGTAAATGCTACTGTCCCTTTTGCTGATGTGATTTTGCCATCATTAACCTCTTATGAAGAAAATGGTTCTTATACAAATATAGAGAGAAGAGTTTTAAGAAATAGAAGGGCGATTAAACCTGTTAATGGTTTATATGGAAAAGAAACTTGGAAAGTTTTTAGCGAAATTGCAAAAGCTATGGAAATTCCAATGAAGACAAATTCTATAGAGCAAATACAAACTGAAATTTCTAAATCCTTAGATGATTATGAGTTTGTTTATACAGCCTCAAAACCGTATGGAATTTGCTTATCTCAAGAAAAAGAAGGGCAGTTTGTATTTTCAGAAACATCTACTGTGGAAGAGATGGACGAACATAGTCTCAAATTAATTTTAACTCCCCATTTACCTCTTTCGGGTGTTTATGTTTCCTCTTCATTTCATCTTTGGGATATGCCAGGTGCATGTATACGAATGTGTGAGGCAGATGGAAAAATGTTTGATGTTTCGAATGGGGACGAGATCGAATTTAAAGTTGGAGAGAAAATTTTAAAATTGCCAGTCGAAATTGATCGATCTATTCCTGCTGGTCTAGTTTTCGCTCCCGAAGGGTTTTTGAAAATTTACAATGATAGTTTATTAAATATTGGAGAATTTTCTTTGCTCTTAGAAGAGAAGCAAGAAAATTCATAGGGATTTAAAAAATGGCGATTGCAGGTGTAATTTTAATTAAAGTGATTGTAGTTTTTACCGTTTTATTAGTTCTTGCTGCTTATATGACCTGGATGGAACGAAGAGTTTTTGCTTTAGTTCAGGTTCGAGTAGGACCAAATCGGGTTGGTCCCGCAGGTCTTCTTCAGCCAATTGCTGACGGAATAAAACTAATGTTCAAAGAAACTTTGATTCCTGCAGATGCAAATAAAATTGTTTTTATTTTAGCTCCTACACTGACTCTCATTCCAGCTTTATCTTCTATTGCAGTTATTCCCTTTGGAGATCAAGTTGAGATTTTTGGCTATAAGGTCGACTTGTTTTTGGCTGATGTAAATATTGGAATACTATATATTTTTGCTCTGAGTGGACTTGGTGTATACGGGATTGTTCTTGGTTCTTGGTCTTCAAATAGCAAATATCCTTTGCTTGGTGGACTGCGTTCTGCAGCCCAGTTAATTAGTTATGAATTGTCATTAGGAATGTCATTGCTTGGTGTAGTTATGTTGTCAGAGACATTAAGTTTAAAAGGAATTGTTGATGCGCAATCTGAAATACCTTTTATCATTTTACAGCCTCTAGGGTTTGTATTGTTTGTAATTTGTATGTTAGCAGAGACGAATCGAGCTCCATTTGATTTGCCTGAGGCTGAAAGTGAGCTAACAGGAGGATTCCACACTGAGTATAGTAGTATGCATTTTGCAGTATATTTTCTTGCTGAATATTGCAATATGATTACTCTTTCAGCAGTTGGTGCAACTTTCTTTTTGGGAGGATGGAGAGGCCCGTTCTTACCGCCAGTTGTTTGGTTTTTAATAAAAGTAATAGCTTTCATGTTTTTCTTTATGTGGTTAAGAGCAACTACGCCAAGGTTGAGATATGATCAATTGATGGATTTTGGTTGGAAGATTTTGCTTCCTGTCTCGATTTTAAATGCGGTAGCAACTGCAGGAGCTATAACTTTTTTTAATTTATAAACTTCAGAAATATGAGGGATTTCAATGTTTACAGCTATTTTTAGAGGTCTTTGGCTTACCCTGAAACATTCCTGGAAAAGCCGTGAGACGGTTCAATATCCTGAGCAAAAAGAGATTATGCCAAAAGGGTATAGGGGCTTACATAAACTTCTTCGGTGGGAGGACGGTCTTGAGCGTTGTGTTGGATGTAAACTTTGTTCTGCTGCTTGTCCAGTTGATTGTATATATGTTGAGTCTGAAGAGAATGAGTCTAATTCTCCTGTTTCTAAGGGAGAGAGGTATGCATCTATTTATGAGATCAATGAACTGAGATGTATTTTTTGTGGATACTGTGAAGAAGCATGTCCGGTTGGTGCAATTGTTCTTAGCAACGAGTACGAATTTTGCGCTGATGACAGAAATAAATTTTTATATGAAAAAGAAGATTTTTTAGTAGATAGGAACGAAGATTATCCTGAATTGAAAAATCGTTATCCTGAAGAAAAACTTCTTACATATTTATAGGGTTTATGATTTATGGCTTCAACTTTAGTTTTTTATTTCTTGGCTGTAGTGACCACAGTTGGCGCAGTTTCTGTTGTTGCCTTACCTAATCCGATGTATTGCGTTTTTAGTTTGATAGTAACTTTCCTTGGTCTTGCTGGATTATTCTTATCTTTGAACGCCCAATTTGTTGCGATTGTTCAAATTATTGTTTATGCAAGTGCGATAATGATGCTTTTCTTGTTTGTGATTATGCTCATAAATTTAGACAAAGAAGAAAAAAAAGATTTAAAAATTCCTTTTCAAAAACTTCTAGGCATTGTTTTTGGTTTATTCGTTTTTTTGGTCTTAATAATTGTTTTGAAAGATATGACTATTTCTGACCAACTCAAGGGAGTTTTCACTTCGCAGTTTATTAATGAAGTTGGAAATACTCAGTTAATAGGCCAATTGTTGCTATCGAAATATCTTTTACCTTTTCAAACAATGGGAGTCCTTCTTTTTGTCGGCATCATTGGAGCAGTTGTTTTAGGAAGAAAAAAAAGCCGTTAATTTTAGGATGAAAATATATGGTACCTTTAGAAAATTATCTCTTTCTTAGTTCAATTCTTTTTACGTTGGGTGTTATTGGCGTAATTGTAAGACGTAGTGTGATAGTTGTTATTTTATGTATAGAACTTATGATGAGTGGTGCGAATCTTGCCTTTGTAAGTTATGGATATTTTTTAAATTCTATGGATGGGCAACTTATTGTTTTTTTTGTTATGGCTGTAGCTGCTGCAGAAGCGGCGATTGGTTTGGCGATTGTTGTAATGATATACAGGAATCGAGAATCTACTGACCTTGACGAAGTCAATTTGTTGAAATTTTAATATGAGCAAATTAATTCTCTTAATACTTTTTTTTCCACTGCTGGGTTTATTCGTTAACCTTTTTTTAATTGGAAAAGGTAAAAAAGACTTACTATCTGGCTGGATAGCTTCTGCAGCGATGTTGTCATCATTTCTTGTTTCTTTTTTTATATTTTTCAGTTTTCTCCTCGAGAGCCCAGAAGACAGGTTGTTTTCTATTTTCCTTTTTGATTGGATTCCTATTGGGAATTTGATAATCAAAGTTGGATTTGTCATCGATCCTATTTCTTCTATTATGACTTTAATTATTACTGGTGTTGGATTCATGGTCCATGTCTATTCTATTGGATACATGCGTGAAGATTTGGGAGTCGTTCGTTATTTTATTTACTTAAATCTTTTTTCTTTTTCTATGTTGTTGCTAGTTTTAGCTGATAATTTTTTATTAATGTTTGTCGGTTGGGAAGCTGTAGGTTTGTGTAGTTATTTACTTATAGGATTTTGGTATGAAAAACCTTCAGCAACAGAGGCGGGTAAGAAAGCCTTCATAGTTAATAGGGTTGGAGATTTTTGTTTTCTAATTGCCTTGTTTCAAATTTTAACTATTTTCGGAACATTTGATTTTACAGATATTTCTAAAAGTGCTTCTGAACTTTTTGTAAAAGATAGCCTTAATGTGAATTTATTATGTTTGTTTCTGTTTTTGGGAGCAGCAGGGAAAAGTGCCCAGGTTCCACTTCATGTATGGCTTCCAGATGCTATGGAAGGCCCCACGCCTGTAAGTGCTCTCATACATGCGGCAACAATGGTAACTGCCGGGATTTATTTACTTGTTCGGAACGATGTTCTTTTTAGTCTTGCACCATCTACTCTTATGATAATAGCGATTATAGGAACTTTCACTTTGTTATTTGCGGCTTCTATTGCACTGGTTCAGAATGATATCAAAAAAGTTTTGGCATACAGTACCCTAAGTCAGTTGGGCTATATGTTTTTAGCCTGCGGTCTTGGAGCCTATGCAACAGCAATGTTTCATCTTATGACTCATGCTTTTTTTAAGGCTTTGCTTTTTCTTGGTGCAGGAAGTGTAATTCATGCTATGGATGGGGAACAAGATATTGAAAAAATGGGAGGAATGAAATCGTATATACCCAAAACCAGTTTTGTTTTTCTAATTGGTTCTTTGGCAATTGCAGGAATTTTTCCTTTAGCAGGATTTTTTAGCAAGGATGCAATTCTATTTTCGGCTTTTACAAGTCATTCTTTGTCTAATCTTTTTTGGGTTGCCGGAATACTTGGTGCATTAATGACTTCCTACTATACCTTTCGAGTGGTATTTAAAGTTTTTTATGGTGATAAAAATTTTGACGAAAATAAAATACATGTTCATGAATCACCACCGATTATGATTTTCCCCCTGTTTGTACTTGCTTTTTTTTCTATTGTAGGAGGATGGGTAGGTATCCCAATTATTTCAGGTGGAAATGTTTTTGCCGAATTTCTTTCTTCAGTTTTAAGTTCAGGAACTTCTGAAGGGACACATCATAATTTAACTTTAGAACTTGTGTTGATGTTATTGTCTCTTGTTGTTGCTGTGTTAGGTATTTTTATAGCTTATCAAACCTGTTGTAAAAAACGTCAAATCTTTTCTAGGGTATCGATTTTTAATATCCGGATTCATTCGCTGCTTAAAAATAAATATTATGTTGATGAAATATATGATTTCGTCCTGGTGCGACCATTGAGATCGATAGCAAGTCTGTTTTTTAAACTTTTTGAGCAAAACATAATTGATGCAACAGTTAATGGTACTGGTCGGTTGGTAAAGTCTTTAGGATTAACGCTACGTTCACTTCAAGATGGATATGTTAAAACATATGCAGTATCTATTTTGTTTGGCGCAGTATGTATTATTTTATTGTTAGTTTTTAATTTTTCAAATAGATTTTAAAAAGGGTTCTATCTTGTTTCCTGTGATTAGTTGGATGATTTTTTCTCCTTTAGTTGGTGCTTTTTCTCTTTTGTTTTTTGGAGATAACAATCAAACTCAATGTAAAAGAATTTTTTTCATTGCAATTGTTTCCAGCCTAATCTCTTTTCTCTTTTCATTGGTAATTTTTGTAAATTTCCAATCTTCTCCAAAAATGCAATTTGTAGAGAATTTAAAATGGATAGAATCCATGGGGGTTTCTTATAGGGTTGGGTTGGATGGAATTAGCCTCCCGTTAATTTTACTTACGACTTTTTTAACCCCAATAGTTTTGCTGTTTTCTTGGGATGATATTAAGAAACGGATTCGTTTGTATTGCTTCTCTATGCTTCTTCTTGAAACCGCGATGTTAGGTGTTTTTGTTTCTTTAGATTTTTTTCTTTTTTACGTGTTCTGGGAAGCAATGTTAATTCCAATGTATTTCATTATTGGAATATGGGGTGGAAAGAAAAGAATTTACTCCGCAATGAAATTTTTTCTATATACGATGAGTGGAAGTGTTTTGATGCTTATTGCAATTTTATGGCTATATTTTGCAACCGGTGTTGGAACTTTTAACATTTTAGTTTTCCTGAATTCTCCTGTTGACCCTTTGATTCAGACATGGCTTTTTGTTGCTTTTGCAATAGCTTTTGCAATTAAAGTGCCTATGTTCCCTTTTCATACCTGGTTGCCGGATGCACACGTAGAGGCGCCAACAGCGGGGAGTGTGATTCTTGCTGGTGTTCTTTTGAAAATGGGTACCTACGGTTTTATAAGACTTGCAATTCCACTTTTTCCTGAAGCCGCTATCGCGTTTTCTCCCCTTTTTATTTTTCTTTCCTTGGTTGGCATTATTTATGGGGGATTGATGGCTATGATCCAAAGGGATGCCAAAAAACTTGTAGCTTATTCTTCTGTGAGTCATCTAGGATTTGTTATGTTTGGACTTTTCTCATTTAATCTTTTAGCCGTTGAAGGAAGTGTTTTGCAAATGGTCAACCATGGAATTTGTAGTGGGCTACTTTTTTTGATGGTTGGTATGCTCTATCGAAGAAGGCATACACGTTTGATAGATGATTTTGGTGGGATCGCAAAAGTGATGCCTGTTTTTTCTGTTTTTTTTGTAATTACTGTCTTCAGTAGTATCGGACTTCCTGGTTTGAACGGTTTTGTCGGAGAATTTGCGATTTTGTCTGGTTCTTTCCAATCTCACGTTATCCCCACGATAATAGCTACTATTGGCGTTGTTCTTTCAGCTGTCTATATGTTGCCTATGGTGCAGAAAGTAATTTTCGGAAAAATAAGAATAGAAGCGAATAAGATTTTAACCGATTTGAATATTCGAGAATGGTTTGTATTAGTGCCGATGATTTTTTTAGTTTTTTTGTTAGGTATTTATCCAAAGCCAATTCTTAAGATAATAGAACCTTCTACAAAGTCTTTACTTCTTAAAATTAAAGGACGTAAACTTATTGCGAAAGAGGCGAAGAATATGAAACCTCGAATAGTTTTATCTTCAACCACTACTAGAGGGAACGAGTAATGGAATTTATTTTTCCTGTAATTTTATGGAAAAGCTTTCTTCCGATACCAATTTTAACTTTTGGTGCTGTGGTGGTATTGCTTTTCGATATTTTTGCCTCCGATAAAAGTAAAAAAGTTACGTTTTGGTTGTCTATTATAGTTTTGTTGGTCACATTAGCCTCATGTTTGCTTTCAAGTCCGGAAATTGCAGAGATTTCTTTCGGCGGAATGTATTTGTTTGATGGATTCACAAGATCTCTTTTTTTAATAATTCTTTTCTCAAGTTTTATAGTTGTTTTAATGTCTTCAATAGAGAGGAAATTTGAAGAAAACTCATATGGGGATTTTATAGGTCTAATACTTTTTGCAACACTAGGAATGATGCTTATGGTATCTACAAGAAATCTCGTGATGATTTTTATTGCTCTTGAGATTTTTTCACTTTCTCTTTATGTCCTAGCTGGTTTTTTCCGTTCTAGTTCTATTGGAAATGAAGCCTCCTTGAAATACTTTCTGTTAGGTTCCTTTGCCTCAGGATTTTTGCTTTTTGGAATAGCTCTTATTTACGGATCAACTGGGTCTACAGATCTATATGAAATTATTAGTTTATATGAACTTTCTTCCCAAAAAACTGTTTTCTTCTTGGGGCTAAGTCTTATTATTGTTGGTTTTGGATTTAAAATAGGAGCATTTCCATTTTATATGTGGACTCCGGATGTATATCAGGGTTCTCCTACTGTTGCTACTGCTTTTATGTCTGTAGGTCCAAAAGCAGCTGCATTTGCAGCGCTCTTTCGCGTTTTTATTGCTTTCTCGGGTTTTTCCGCAAGCAAAATAGAGACAACAATATGGATAATTGCAGTATTGACAATGACTTTAGGAAATCTTGTAGCTATATGGCAGACAAATATAAAAAGAATGCTTGCCTATTCTAGCATTGCTCATGCTGGTTATTTGCTAATTGCATTAGTCACAATTAAGCAAGCTGGAACTTTATCCTCTGGTAGTTTCCTCTTTTATGTTTTTGTTTACACTTTTATGAATATAGGCGCATTTGTTGTGGTAATGCTTGCGAAAAAGGAAGATGGAAAAGAAAGAACGCTTATAGAGGAATTTTCTGGATTAGGTTTAAATCGACCGGGATTAGCATTTTCAATGACAGTATTTATGATTGCATTGGCAGGGATTCCTCCAACAGGTGGGTTTGTTGCAAAATTTTATATTTTTAGTGCTGCTATCAAATCAGACTTTGTGTGGTTGGCTATTATTGCTGTTTTGAATAGTGTAGTTTCAGTTTTTTATTATTTAAGAATAATTGTTGTAATGTATATGAGTGACTCTTCCGAAGATGTGAAAAAAGAACCATTCAGATTTGTATGGGGGTCTAGATTATCTTATGCTGTACTTGCATTAGTTATATGTGTAATAGGAACACTGGGTTTGGGCGTCTTTCCATCTTTCTTTGTGGAGTTTGCCATGAACTCAAATATTTCCTTGAATTGATACCTTGGGCTTGGTTTAGAATCAATAGCATGGTATAAATTTTTTTAGATTTTAATTCTGAATTTTTTTACAATCGTTTTCTTATTCTTTTGGAAGATTTTGTTGTGCCAGAATTTCTAAGTGTATTTTTTAGAGATTATCAAGTTATTAATGGTTATTTGCCTATTTTTATTTTTGTAGTGTTTGCGTTTGCATTCGCTGGCGTTACTCTGCTAATTGCTTTATTAATTAGACCTAATAATCCAGATCCTGAGAAATTATCAGCATATGAATGTGGTTCTCCTCCATTAATGGAAGCGAATGAAAGGTTCTCTGTGCGCTTCTACTTATTAGGGATTTTGTTTTTGCTATTTGATGTAGAAGCTCTTTTTCTTTTCCCTTGGGCAGTTAAGTATGATGCTTTAGGTTTATTTGGTTTTGTAGAAATGATGTTATTCATTTTAGTTTTATTAGTAGGATATTTTTATGCTTGGAAAAAAGGAGCTCTGGAATGGGCGTAGTAGAAGGAAAATTTAGCGATAATTTTATTACTTCCAAGGTAGATAGCCTTGTTGCTTGGGCAAGGAAAAGTGCTTTATGGCCCATGACATTTGGCCTCGCTTGTTGTGCGATCGAAATGATGGCTTCAGGTGCGGCAAGGTATGATTTTGATAGATTCGGAGTAATTTTTCGTGCCACCCCGAGACAATCAGATGTAATTATTGTTGCTGGAACAGTCACTCACAAGATGGGAAGTGCAATTAGAAAAGTTTATGATCAGATGCCTGAGCCAAGATGGGTGATAGCTATGGGAAATTGCGCAACTTGTGGCGGACCATATCCAAATTATGCAGTAATGCAAGGAGTAGATGAAATAATTCCTGTTGATGTTTACATTCCTGGATGTCCTCCTAGACCCGAATCCCTTATGTGGGGAGTAATGCAACTACAGAAAAAAATTGAACAAGAGAAGTTTATTCGTAAATAAGATTCAGAAATTAACCTTTTAAGGAATGAGATGACAGACGAGTCAGGTCAAGGTGAAAATTCAGAGGTAGATGAAGAAACCTCAGATTTAAACCCAGAGGAAGATTCGAAAGAAGACGTTGGCAGGGATATCCTTGAATTTCTTGAGGGTAAATTTCCTGATTCTACTTTTGATGCTGAGGCATTTAGTAATTTTGAAGATGAGCTTTGCATTACTATAAAACCAGATTCTCTAGAAGAAGTTGCTCTCTTGCTTAGGGATGATGAAGTTTATAAGTTCACTATGCTTGTTGATTTGACAGCCACGCATTATCCAGATGACGATCTTCCCCTTCAGGTACTTTACCAATTATATAGTTTCGAAAAGAATCGACGTGTACGCCTAAAAGTAAAATTGCAAGAAGAACAATCTATACCAACAATATCCAATCTTTGGTCTAGTGCAAATTGGATGGAGCGGGAAGTTTTTGATCTTTTTGGAATTAATTTTTCTGGTCATCCTGACTTGAGAAGAATTTTGTTGCCTGATGATTGGGGAAGTCATCCAATGCTTAAAAGCTATCCTTTAGAAGGAAAGGGTGAAAGGGTATATGAGAAGCCTCAACGAAAGGAAATAGGAGAGTAATGATTAGGGGATTGAAACTTGTATGAAATAGAAGAAACAAATTCAGAAATTCAAACGAAGACTGTTACAGGAGCTGAAGAACTAGTAGTAAATATGGGACCCCAGCATCCTAGTACACATGGTGTACTTCGTGTCATTCTTCATCTAGATGGTGAAACAGTAACAGATCTTGATTGTGATATTGGGTACCTGCATAGAGGGACTGAAAAAATAGGTGAAAATATAACCTATTCGATGTTTATACCTTACACTGATCGCTTGGATTATATTGCTGCTCCTTCTAATAATTTGGCATGGGTAACCGCAGTTGAAAAATTTTTCGATTGGGAAATTCCTATTAGAGCCAACTATATACGTTCTATGGTTGGTGAATTTTCTCGTATTGCTAGTCATTTGTTATGGTTGGCTACTCATGCTCTTGATATTGGAGCAATGACAGTTTTTCTATGGTGCTTTAGAGAAAGGGAGATGGTACTTGATTTATTTGAAACAGCGTTTGGTGGTCGTTTGACGGTGAATGCATTTCGTTTAGGCGGATTAGAGCAAGATGTTCCACCAAAGTTTTTGACATTAGCTCAAGAGTTTATAGATATTTTCCCTAGTCGAATTCAAGATTATGAAACTCTTTTGACTAATAATCGTATTTGGCTCCAACGTACTCGTGGAGTAGGAGTTATTTCAGGTGAAGATGCAGTTGATTTTGGTTTGTCTGGTCCTCTCTTGAGGGCAAGTGGAGTAAATTACGATTTGCGAAGAGCTAAACCATATGCCGCCTATCCATACTTAGATTTTGTAGTGCCTACTGGTGAAAATGGAGATATATACGACAGGTATATAGTTAGGATTGAAGAATTAAGGCAAAGCGTGAAAATCATTCAGCAGTGTTTAGAGCAATTGCCTGATGGACCTGTAAGTTGTAAAACCCCTAGAACAATTAAGCCTCCCGAAGGTGAAATATACCACAGTATAGAAAACCCTAAAGGAGAATTCGGATTCTATATAGTTAGCGATGGTTCAGAAACACCATATCGTGTGCGTATTAGACCCCCTTCATTTGTAAATTTAGCAGCTCTAAAAAAATTATGTGTTGGAGGTCTACTTGCAGATGTTGTTGCGGTTATTGGGAGTATAGATATCGTACTTGGGGAATGTGACAGATAATTAGTCTGGGAGTTAATTTCATTGGATATTGCAACAGAGGCATTAATAGCGTTTATTAAAATTGCAGTAGTACTTTTAGTTGTTTCTCTAGTGGTTGCTTATTTGACCTATCTGGAGAGAAAAATTATTGCTCATATACAAATGCGTTTAGGTCCAATGCGGGTAGGTTGGCACGGTCTTTTACAGCCTATTGCTGATGGTCTTAAGCTTTTCTTGAAAGAAGATATAATTCCTGCAAAATCAGATAAAATTGTTTTTGTCCTTGCTCCTATAATGGTTTTAGTTCCGGCGTTTGTAGTATATTCAGTTTTACCTTTTAGTGAAAATTTCTATATAACCCAAGTAAATATTGGATTGTTTTTGATACTGGCTATAAGTTCTCTAGGTGTATTTGGAGTTGTTATGGCTGGTTGGGCATCAAACAGTAAGTATAGTTTACTAGGTGCATTGAGAAGTGCTGCGCAAATGTTAAGTTACGAAATTTTTCTCGGATTTGCTCTAATCGGTCCTTTAATGCTTGCGGGTTCATTAAATATGCAAAAAATTGTTGAAGCACAGTCGGGAGGTTGGTTTGTATTCTCGCAACCGTTAGCTTTTATAGTTTTTTTCATTGCCGCTTTAGCGGAAACTAATCGTGTACCTTTTGATTTGCCCGAAGCTGAGACGGAACTGGTTTCCGGTTTTCATACAGAATATAGTGGAATGAAGTTCGCATTTTTCTTTCTAGCTGAGTATGCAAATATTATGGTTGTTTCAACTGTTGGAATTACGCTGTTTTTTGGGGGTTGGATGGGAATACCTGGAATTCCTTTGCCTGGTTTTGTATGGTTTGTGCTAAAGCTAGCCGCTATGATTTTTGTTTTTATTTGGCTTCGAGCTACATTGCCTAGATATCGATATGATCAATTGATGCGTGTTGGTTGGAAATTTATGTTTCCTCTTGTTCTTATTAATATTTTTCTAACTGGCTTGATTAAGTATCTTTTCTTATAAGTTTTAGGAGCTACATTTGGAACTACCATTTTTCTATCTTTTTTCTGCCGGTATAGTAATTACATCTTTGTTCATGATTACAAGGTCTAATGTAATTCATGCAGCTCTTCTATTAGTTTTGTCATTCTTCTTCTTGGCAGGGCTTTTTGTCTTAGCTGGAGCTGAATTTCTAGCGGCTGTTCAGGTTCTTATTTACTCTGGTGGTATTATGGTTTTGTACCTGTTCTCGATTATGTTAATGAATGTCCAGGTTGCAGTACGAATTCGTCAATGGCACAGACAACGATTTTTTGCGATTCTAATTGTGTTAATTCTAGGTTTCGAAATCTGGTCTGTTCTTGGCAAGGGAGTTTTTCCTGCAATGAAAGTATGGCCTTGGAAATTGGGAGCAACCCCTGGAAATGTAGAAGCATTAGGAAGCGTTTTGTACACAAAGTTTGTTTTTCCGTTCGAAGTAGTTTCTATTCTTTTGTTAGCCGCTATGATTGGTGCAATTGTGCTCGCTAAGAAAAGAATAGATTCATAGGAGATTTTGATGATACCTATCTCTCATTTTTTGACTCTAGGAGCTGTACTTTTTCTTATTGGTGCAGCAGGTGTTCTTATGAGAAGAAACGCTATTATCATTCTCTTGTCTATAGAACTTATGTTAAATGCGGTGAATGTTACTTTAATTGGTTTTTCTAGGCAGTGGGCGGATCTTTCTGGTCAAGTTTTTGCGATTTTTGTTATTGCTGTTGCTGCGTGTGAAGCTGCTGTTGGATTGGCGATTTTGATTTCGTTGAATCGTGATAAAACGGTTATGAATGTTGATGAAGTAAATCTTTTAAAATGGTAGGTAATTAGAAATGATTTCAAATGCATGGTTAATTCCTTTTTTCCCTGTTGTTGGTGTTCTGATTAATGGAATTTTTGGGAAACGATTAGGGGAGAAATCCGGTTACATAGCAACTTTAATGGCAGGATTGTCTCTTTTAGTTGTCATTTTGATTGCAAATGAAATGATTTTTGGTGCCGGTGGAAAACACACTGTTCATCTCTGGGAATGGATTCACGCAGGAAGTTTTAGTGTTTCGCTAAGTTTTCTCATAGATCCATTAAGTACAATTATGCTTTTAGTGGTTTCTGGAGTTGGTTTTCTGGTTCATCTTTATTCAATTGGATACATGCACGGGGATCCCGGATTTTCTAGATTTTTCACTTACCTAAATTTATTCATGCTTTCTATGTTTCTCCTCGTACTTGGTGATAACTACTTGGTGATGTTTGTCGGTTGGGAAGGTGTTGGTTTATGTAGTTATTTGCTTATTGGTTTTTGGTATGAGAAAAAATCTGCTTCTGATGCAGGGAAAAAAGCATTTATTGTAAACAGAATTGGAGACGCTGGATTTTTACTAGGAATGTTTTTGATATGGATGTTAGCAGATACTCTCACTTACCAAGAAGTTTCACAATCAACATCGAAATTTGCGGTAAATATCAATGTTCTTGGTGTTGAAACTACTTATGCTTCCATCATTGGGCTTTTGCTTTTTATTGGTGCGATGGGAAAAAGTGCGCAAATTCCTCTTTATGTATGGTTGCCTGATGCTATGGAAGGACCTACTCCAGTTAGTGCTCTAATTCATGCGGCTACCATGGTAACCGCTGGTGTTTATATGGTTGCTAGAACAAGTCCCATATATGTTGACGCAGCTTTGGCTTTAGAAGTTATAGCTGTTGTAGGAGCACTAACAGCAATCTTTGCCGCATCTATAGGTCTGGTGCAAAATGATATTAAACGTGTGCTTGCTTATAGTACGGTAAGTCAACTAGGTTTTATGTTTATGGCATTGGGAGTTGGCGCGTTTACGGCGGGTGTTTTCCATCTTATGACTCATGCATTTTTTAAGGG
>CAZLCI010000002.1:0-66517 GCA_964558115.1 uncultured Nitrospinaceae bacterium
TGGAAGTTGCCCCTATACGTCTAATATCGAGAATTGTAAAAAAAAAGAGATTACTAAAAGATTGTAGCACCAGAAACATTTTTCTTTAAATTATCAACTAGTAAAAGAATTTAATCCTATTCTAAATCTTGGACCGGCCATTTTTCTGAATTATCTTTTTTTAAAATAGAGTCATCTGCTAACTGACCACAAGCAGCGCTAATATCTGCACCTTTTCTTTTTCTCACGGTCGTCATAAAACCATTCTTTTTTAAAATATTTTGAAATTTTTCTACATTCTTTTCATCAGGGCTCTCAAAGTCAACTCCTTGAAATTGATTCCAAGGAATAAGATTAATTTTAGATCGAATTCCACTTAGGATTTTCACTAGTTGATTTGCATCTTTCTCAGAATCGTTGACTCCTTTAAGTAGTACGTATTCAAAAGTTATCCTCTTAATATCTTTTAAAGGTAAATTTTTACAGATAGAAAGAAGAGAAGATAAATTCCATTTTCTATTAACTGGCACAAGTTTTGAGCGTGTAAAATCATCTGAAGCATGTAAGGATATAGCAAGTCCAACATCTGGAATTGTTCTTAAAAATTCTTCAATTTTATTTGAAATGCCAACTGTAGATACAGTCAATCTTTTTCTTGATATGCCTTCAAAATTAGGATCTGTAAGGATCTTCGCAGCTTTTTTCATCTCATGAAAATTGTCAAGTGGCTCACCCATACCCATAAAAACAATATTATGAAATCTTTCATCTTTTCCAAGTCTTCGCTTTGCAGCCAAAAACTGTTCTACAATTTCACCAGAAGTTAACTGACGAACAAAACCCATTTTACCGGTCAAACAAAATTCACATCCCATTGCACAACCTACCTGTGTTGAAATACAGATAGACCATCTCTTTATATTTCCTGCATGTAACATTGGAATTCTAACACTTTCTATCATAGAACTATCTGCTAAAACCCAAGAATATTTCTCTGTTCCATCAATAGATGTTTGGACCTCGACATTAACAAATCTACCTACTTTAGCAACTTTCATGAGATTTTCACGAAAATAAGTAGGCAAATTCATCATACGATCAAATGAAATTTCATCGACGTTGTATATCCAATTAAATAATTGCTTCCCTCTATAATTCGGTTCACCGAATTTTTCACAGAAGCTTTGCAATTCTTCTAATTCCATACCCTTTAAATCTACTAAATCAGGCTCTCGAGTTTTTGAATACGGATTTAGTTGCATAAAATTAGATAAGTCACTTTTCATTCGAAGTCCTTAAATGCTATCTTCCTTCAATTAGTTGCAATGCCTTCAAATTATCGGAATCTTTGAAAATGAGAATACGCGCGATCTTATTTGATCACGATGGAACTCTAGTAGACAGTTACGAAGGAATTGCTAAATCTTTACAACTAACCTGCAAAGATATTGATAAACCTACCTTAAATCAAGATCAAATTCTAGCATCTATAGGTCCTACTTTAGAAACAAGATTTAGAGAACTATGGGGCAAAGAAATTGGGGAAAAAGCTGTTCCTATTTACAGGAAACACTATAAACAACATTTTATTTACGGAACAAAGATACTTCCTAAAGTAAAAAATACGATTTTGTCATTGAAATCAAGAAAATATTTACTTGGATGTGTCACAAACAAAACTTACTCTTATGCGAAAGAACAATTAATTCATTTCAATCTCTTTGATAAAATGGAAGTTGTTTATGGAAACTTACAAGGGTTTCAACCAAAACCCAATCCTGAAATGATTGAAGAAGCACTAAAAAAATTAAATGTATCCAGAGAAGAAACAGTCTTGGTAGGTGACACTCCTATTGATATTCTTGCTGCAAAAGCCTCGGGAATTCAATCTTGGGCGATTCTTGGTAAATACGCTTCTGAAGAATCCATCAAGAACACTAATCCTGATAAAATTTTAATTGAATTCGACGAAATCCTCCATCATCTTTAATTTAAAGTTATACTTTTATATAAAACAGAAAAAAATAGTTTTCAAATTCAGCAAAGGATAAGACAAAGTGAACCTAATCGGACAGGGCGAAATGTTTGCAATTGCCTCTTCCATAATATTTGGATTTACACAAATACTTGTTCGACAGGGTATTCAGAATGCTAGTCCCGTTACAGCAGCGTTAATTATGAATTCGATGGTATCAATAGGAGGTTTGTTCATTGCTATCTATTCAGGAACACTAACAAATTCAACTTTACCGCCAATTCTCTGGTACCTAGCCATAGGAATTACGGGACCTGGAATCGCTAGAGTCATGTACTATATTGGCATTTCAAGAATGGGCGTTAGTAGAACCGCAGGAATTTCATCTGCTACACCTATTTGGGGTGTAATTTTTGCAATAATTTTTCTTGGAGAAACACCAAATACACTTATTCTATTAGGAACTCTAGCTGTTGTCTTTGGAGTAGGTATTCTCAGTATTCAAGATGATGATTCTAAAAGTTTTAAGGACTGGTTCCAAACTGCAATTTTTTTTGCATTAATTGCATCTATCGCCTATGCAATTCCACCAATACTTGTAAAATTTGCCTATAAATATCAGTCTACACCTGCTGTTGGGATGTTTTTTTCATTCGCAATGGGAAATATAGTTCTTTTTTCTTGGAGAAAGATTTTACCTGAGAAAGGACTTATAAAATCAAATAAAAAAGGACTATTAATTTTAATAACGGCGGGATTTGGAGGAATTGCTAGTTCTTGGTTCCTATGGAACGCATTCACAATCGCAGACGTTACAACCGCACTCCCGCTTAGCAGGACGGCACCTATTTGGGTTGTAGTTTTTAGCAAAATTTTTCTAGGAAAAATAGAGATTATAAGCTCAAAAATATGGATAGGAACAATCTTAGTTGTCCTAGGAGGTATTTCTATAGTGATGTCTTGAAAAAAAAACGTTATATGAAATTCTCTATTTTTTCTGGCAGAGTTCTATACGAACATTTTCAGGTCCACATATAAAAGCTATCATTCTTCCACCGACTCCTGAAGCCTCGGGTTCAACTAAAAAATTCGCACCTCGAGAGCGCAAAACATTTGCTGACTCTTGAACGTTTTCTACCTCTAATCCAAAGTGATCTAGCCCCTGAACAAGTTCTGGAGAAAATGCGTCTGGAACCTCCTCAGGACGAACTCCTCTTATAAAAACTCTCAATCCACCAAACTCTACGACTGTATTCGGTGCGCCTTTTAAATTTTCGTCATAACTTAATACTTCTGCTAAGAATAAACGCTGAAAAAACGAAGACATCTCATCGACATCTTTACTAACAATATGAACATGATCTAATTTGAAATTCATTTCAAAAAAAACTCCTTACTAAGAATTATTAGAAACTCATTTGTCTCCTGATTGCAGTGTTTGGTCTTCACTTACTTTTTTTCATTTTCTTTTTGCTCACTTAAATTTTTGGACCAAGCTAAAAGTGTCGAACGCACTATTTCAGCAAAAAAAGAAGGCGGCAATTCGTCGCTACTTACCTCCTTTGCCAGCATAAAACATTCACTGGAAAAATCTTTCATCTCTAAAAGATAGAAGAGATACGCATTCTCTTCTAATTGACAAGTCAATCTTCTAATATAATTTTTATTTTTATAAAGTTCGCTAGTTGCAGTTTTTATAGTCTGTTCTAGAAGTTCGTTATTTTTTTGTTCATTAATTTTCTTGTCCGTTTTCAATGAATCTATATAAGATTGAACATAAGGTCTAATGAGTTGATCATCAATATACCAACCACTAAAAACCTTATTACTCAGAAGAATACTTGCATCAATTCTATTGTCATCTTCCGAAGAACAATTCATCACTTCTGTAACTGGATGAATATCCATATCCCCAGATATTTTTTTCTCAACAAGTGTATTTAGTAATAATTTAGCTCTAGTAAAACCACTTGGAGGAGTTATCCCTAATTTTTCATTCTCCAATTGCGCTCTTTCCAATAACCAGTATGCATAAGAAATTGGAACTTCTACAGTAGTAAGAAAGTCTTGTTCTTCTATTTTAGAAAGAAAATTACGAATCTCCTTGGAAGTAGTTTCAACTAGAGATAAATCTTCTATGCCAGATTCAGTTCTCAAATTAAATTCTGCCAAATAACGACCTTTTGGTTTTTTAGATCGTATGATCCACAATATTTTTCTGCCAGTGCCATCAGTTGAACTACAAATTGCCTTAGAAATTTCATTTTCCTGAAAAATATTTGAAGTAAGGGATTCTTTTTTAGATTTTTTATTTTTGACATAAACCCCTTTTTTTTCAAGCCGAAAAATACCCTTTCTTATTAATGACTTAAATTTTTTATCCAAAGACCTCTCATTCAAATTTGCAAGAAAAATTGCAGCATGATTACTACCTAAAGAAACTACTAGATTTACTAGATCTGAGGAGAATTTTTGAGATTTCTCAAAAATTTTTTCAAAAACATTAAATAGTTTTTCTATAGACTCAGATTCTCCCTCATTCAAAATTTGACGAAAAATAAGAGATTGAGAATGAATAGATAATTTCCCAATACTTTCTTCAAGATCATTACCTTCCTCTTGAGTTAAATTATTATTTAGTAAGAGATGAATATTTTTTGAAATCTCTTCCAAATTATGATCACTTAAGACATCTGGAATAATTGAGGCAGAATCAATAGATAAAATCGTTTCCTTTAGCAATTTTAATTGTTCTGGTGTCCATTTAAAGGACATTGCCAAATCAAGCAAACTCGGAATAATCTCAGAATTGTTTATTGTTTTTATTGCAAGCAGAGTAGCAGAAACACCGTTTTCACTGGTGAAATTTAAATGTTCTAACATTCCCTTTAATCCAGAGTCGCCTAATTCCTCGATTTCTTCAATTAAAGGCGCCGGAGCCATTGCATCAGGAGGCATTGGATTTGTAAAAGATTTTTCCAAAGCAAAAGCTATAGTCCTTGCCCTTTTAAGGTCTTCTCTTATCACTTTATTTTTCTTTGTTTTTTTCATTTACTTTTTTAAACGTTAAACCTTCTTATTAAAAAACAATAAAAAAAATAGAAATTTATGTGAATCTTCAGAAATGATAACATCCTAAAGAGTTTTTTGTAAAAAATGTATCTGTAATCATTGCTTTATAAATTTAAATAGAGGTTTTTTTTGGATAGACCTATATATTTTGATGTTGCTTTTAGTTATACCGATGTTCAAGAACATATTTTAGAAATTAAAAACTGTTTAAAAATACGACATAAAGATGTTAATTGTGCTGTAGTAGATGTTCTTCGTGCGACGACTACTATTATTTCTTCTTTACATAACGAATGCTCTGAAATTTATCCAGTCATATCGAAAAATGCTGCGAAAATAAAGGCAAGAGAACTAAGAAAAAAAAACATTAAGAAGAAGATCTTATTAGCTGGAGAAAAAGATGGAAAAGCTTTAGAAGGATTCGATTTAGGAAACTCCCCATCAAACTTCGAACGTAAGATTGTTGGAAATAATATTCTTATAATATCTACTAGTAATGGAACAAAAGCAATTCATGCAGTAAAGGAACAGGAAAACGTTTTCCTTTTCTCTTTAGCTAATTTAAGTGCAACCGCTTCTTCGATTATGAAACCTATCATGAAAAATTATAACCTCTTAGTTGTTTGTTCTGGAAGAGAAGGAAAGTATTGCGAAGAAGATTTTATAGCTTCTGGACTCTTAATCAAAAGAATAATTAGTCTTTTCAATGAAAAAGAATATATCTGTTCTGATAGCGCAAAGGCATCTATTCTTATAGCAAATTTCTACAAAGAAGACATTTATCAAGCGTTATTAGATTGTTCTTGGGGAAAACATTTAATTAAACTAGGCTTAAAAAAAGATTTAGAATTTTGTTCTAGAACAGATTGGTCAAACGTAGTACCTAAATTTAAAAATGGGAAGATAATTGTATCTTAGACTTCTTTAAATTTTAAAAATATTTTCTATTACATCCTTAAAATCTTTTTTAGAATTTTCCATATGAAAATGGATAAAAAATTCTCTATTCCCTTTAGTTCCAAGAATCGGACTATCAGTAACGTTACATGGAGAAATACCCAAATCTGTTGATTCTTTTAGAATATTGAGTAAAACCTCTTTATGTAATTTATGATCTCGAACAATTCCACCCTTGCCAACTCTATTTTTTCCTACTTCAAACTGAGGTTTCACTAAGGCAACAATTTCATTAGGAAAAGAAATAAGTTTATGAATCACAGGAAGAATTTTCATAAGTGAAATAAATGAAACATCAATTACAGCAAGTTCAAAATTTTGATTACTTTCTGATGAATCCAATATCTCTCTATTTAAATATCGAGCATTAAAACCTTCTATGATCGTTACCCTACTATCGTTTCTTAAACTCCAATCAAGTAATCCTTTGCCTACATCAATGCAAACAACATGTGCAGCTTCCCTCTTTAGAAGAACATCCGTAAAACCACCAGTTGACGAACCGACATCCAAACAGGACTTTGAAATAGGATCAATTTCAAAAAAATCCAAAGCATGGAAGAGTTTTTCTCCACCTCTACTTACAAATTCTCTTTTGCTTTCAGTAATCGAAATTAATGAATCTACATCATAGGAGTGGCCAACTTTATCCGCTATCAAACCGTCAACTTTAACAATACCAGAAAGAACTAGTCTCTTTGCACGCTCACGACTTTTAACAAAACCTTTATCAACGAGAAGTTTATCTATTCTTTCTTTCTTTTTCACGAAATGACGCTACGCATGTGATCATCAATATCTACTAGATCACGTGCAGCCTGAGTTATATCCCCCGATGTTAGACCACAATCCTCTCTCTGCAATACAGGACTACCATGAGAGATGAAACGGTCAGGAATGCCAAGAATAGAGACTGGTATATTACTCATCTTATTTTCAGAAAGGATTTCCAAAACACCTGAACCCATACCACCGATTTTCGTCCCCTCTTCTATTGTTACGATTCTCTTACATAAATTAGCCTGTTCAAGTATTTTTTTCTTGTCCATAGGCTTCACAAATCTGAGATTCAAAACAGAAGCTTGAATTCCTATCTCTTCCAATTGTGAGGAAGCCTCAAGTGCAAGTGGAACCATTGGACCTAGAGCAATCAATAGCACATCTCTTCCTTCTCTTAGCAATTCTGATTCGCCAATTGGAATACATTTAACTTCATCTTGTAATTCGACACCTAAACCAGAACCTCTACAAAAACGAAGGGCTGCAGGGCCAGGATATTCTATCGATGTGAGAAGCATACTTTGTAATTCGTACTCATCCTTTGGTGACATGACAACTGCGTTTGGCAAACATCTTAAATAAGCTATATCAAAAGCACCATGATGAGTAGGTCCGTCTTCTCCAACTAAACCCGCTCGATCTATTGCAAAAGTTACAGAAACATTAGTAAGACAAATATCGTGAACTATCTGATCATAAGCTCTTTGTAAAAAAGTACTATAGATTGCAACAACTGGCTTCATATTCTCTAAAGATAGTCCAGCTGCAAATGTTACCCCATGCTGTTCACACATTCCGACATCGAAACATCTATCAGGAAAAAGACTCTGATATTCAACTAAAGCTGTACCTTCCAACATAGCTGCAGTGATTGCCACTATCTTAGGATCCTTCTTGCTCAATTTAATCATTGTATCTGCAAAAACTTTAGAATAACTTGGTGGACCTGGCTTCTTTTTAAGAAATTTTCCAGTTTCAGGATCAAATTTTGTAACACCATGATAGGTAATTGGCTCGGCTTCACTATATGGATAACCATGCCCTTTTTTAGTAACGACATGTACTAAATTAGGACCTTTTAATTTGCGGACATTTCGTAAAGCTGGAATTAACAGATCTAATCTATGACCATCAATAGGACCTATATAACGAAAACCTAATTCTTCAAATAGGATTCCAGGAACAAATAAATTTTTCATGGAATCTTCAAATCTTGTCATGAAATTAACAGCAGATTCACCAAAAACAGGAAGATGAGAGACAATTTTTTGTATTTCATTTCTAAACTTTCTCGCACGATTAGCCCATTCTCCAGTCATGATCCTTGCGAGGTAGGAACACATAGCACCAACATTTTTTGAAATACCCATTTTATTGTCATTTAAGATTACTGTTAAATCTCTCTTAGAATCCCCCGCATTATTTAATGCTTCCATAGACATCCCAGAGGTAAGACTCCCATCTCCAATAATTGCAACAACACTAAAATCTTCTTTACTTAGATCTCTTGCAGTTGCTATTCCAGATGCTGCAGATATCGAAGTACCTCCATGAGCAACATTCATATGATCATATGGACTTTCTAGTCTATCTGGAAAACCAGCAATTCCTCCCCACTGTCTAAGAGTTTCAAATTCCTTTTTTCTTCCAGTCAAAACCTTATGTGCATAAGCCTGATGTCCAACATCCCAAATAAGTTTGTCAGTAGGTGTCTCAAAAACATAATGCAAAGCAACCACTAGCTCAGCAGCACCTAAAGATGCTCCCAAATGTCCACCAGTTCTAGAAGTAACACCAACAATAAATTCTCTTAGTTCTTCCACTAAAGTTTCAAGTTCATTTTCAGATAATTTTCTAAGATCTTCCGGAGAATCTATTTTTTCCAGTTTTTTCACGATAAATAAATCCTAAAAATAGGTACTTGCAAATTTAAAAAATCATAACTCAGAACTAGAGACTACGGAAAACTATAAATTTTGCAAGAGCCTCTAAAGTTTCAGCATCTTTTCCAAATATTTTCAAAAAATCTAAAGACCTCTCTAAAGTAGAATTAGCTATCTCCCTTGATTTTTCTATGCCATACATTGACAAATAAGTAGTTTTCCCAGAAGCAAGGTCGGAGCCAATCGGCTTCCCTAATAAATTTTCGTCTCCTTCAAAATCAAGTATATCGTCGACAATTTGAAATGCTAACCCAATATATCTACCAAAATTGCTCAATGCATTTTGCTCATCTTTATTAGCACCTCCTAATATTCCACCCATACAAACGGAAGCACGAATCATTTCAGAAGTCTTGAGAAGATGCATTCGATCCAAATACTTTGGATTTACTTTAATCGGATCTGCTTTTATATCTAAATATTGACCACCTACCATTCCTGAAGGCCCTGCTGCTGAAGACAAAAGTGAGATAGAATCTATCAATTTTTCTGAACCAAATTTTTCTTTCATTTTTTCAGAAGATATAAGTTCAAAAGCCCTTGTTAAAAGACCATCTCCGGAGAGTATGGCGGAAGCTTCTCCAAAAGCTTTATGGCTAGTAGGCTTTCCTCTTCTCAAGTCATCATCGTCCATTGCTGGCAAATCATCATGAATCAACGAATAAGAATGAATACATTCTATTGCGCAAGCAGGAATCAATACATCATTCGGATTACCTTTTACTGACTCACATCCAGCTATACACAGAATCGGTCTGATCCTTTTTCCTCCATTTAACAAGCTATAAGACATGATCTTATATAATTCTAACGGTTCAGATTGTTCATTAGAAAATAAGATTCTCAATTGTTCATTAACTAATTTATTCCACTTTTCCATATAACCTAGGACATCAAATGATGATGACAAATTATTCTTCCTCACTTTCTTCATCCAAAGGTTTCACAGAAAATGTTCCATCATCAGCTATCGTTAGTTCTTCAATTTTTTTCTGAGCAGAATGTAACTGATTTTGCGTAAACTTAAATAATTTCACGCCTTCTTCATATAAAGAAATCGCACCTTCCAGACTCAGATCTCCATCTTCCAAAGTTTCCACAATTTCTTCTAGTCGAGCAGATGCATCCTCAAAACTCTTTGGCGAATCAAAAGATGGTTTCTTTTTTTTTGAAGAACTCATTTTGTTTCTCCTTTTTGATTTATTTTTTCAACCCTACAATCCAAAGCTCCATCGGACAATTTAATTTGAAGCAATTCTTGATTCTCTACTTGTTGTATGCTGCGAATTAAGGAGTGATCTTTTTCCCGATACGTCAAACTATATCCACGTGCTAAAATTGAAATTGGAGAAACAGATTCGAGTCTAAGAATTAAATTTTTTACTTCTAAGTTCTTTGCATGGAATATTTTTTCAATACAAATTTCAATTCTTTCAATATATCCCTCCATTGTTTTAACTTTACTTGAATGAAGACTCAAAGGAGAAACAACTCTCAGTCTAGGCAAAATTGAGAAAACACGATTCCTGAAAACTGACAAGACATACTTGGTTTCTTTTAAAAGATTTTCAAAAAGCATATCAATTTTTTGCTGCAGTTCCTGAATATACAGAGTAGGTTCTTCTAATATTCTCATCCTCTCATAAAAAGCAACTTCATCTTTTCTGTTCTTTAGAATCATCTTAACGTATCGTTCCATCTCAGAGGGAAATCTCATGAAACGTTCTAAAATAATATCCCAGTTGCTGCATACTTTTTCAGCAGCCGCAGTAGGTGTCGAAGAAAAATCATCTGCAACTAAATCGGACAGCGAACTATCAATTTCATGACCAATAGCTGTTAAAATTGGAATGCTACAATTGTCAATAGCCCGAATAACTATCTCATCATTAAATGCACTGAGATCTTCATTACTTCCTCCGCCTCTAGAAAGGATTATTAGATCAGCAGGAGAATTCATTCTATTGTTTTCTTCGGCAACTAGAAGAGCTCTCTCAATAGATCTTGGAGCAAATTCTCCTTGGACAAGTGTATGAATGATTGTTAATTCCACGAAAGGAATGCGCATTGATAAAATTGGAAGCATGTCACGTAAAGCTGCTCCTTCACGACTTGTAACTAAAATAATTTTTTTTGGTCTTAATGGGATTTTTTTTTTCCTTTCCTTAGAAAAAAGGCCTTCTAATTCTAATTTCTCTCTTAATTGTCTAAATTTTACATCTAAAATTCCTTCTCCTAATGGTTCCAAAGAGAAAATAGATAATTGGAATCTACCCTCCCGCTCAAAAAGAGTCACACTACATTTAACCAAAACTCTCATCCCCACTTCAGGAGTAAAATCAAGAGACTTTCTTCTACCTGCAAACATAACTGCATTTATTTTTGAATTAGAATCCTTTAAAACAAGATATGCATGATTCGATGGATATACCTTCCAACTTGATATCTCTCCTTCGACCAAAATATTAGTGAATTCTTGTTCAAGATGTTCTCGAACTCTCGAATTAAGTTGAGAAATTGTATATATTTGGGCTGCAAATTCTTTCGTGGAACCTAACAAATCAATATTCAATCAATTATTCCTTTAAGTCACTAAAATATGATCTTGAAATGCATTTACTGTATTGACCATTAACATAGATATAGTCATAGGACCAACTCCTCCTGGTACTGGAGTTATAGCCGAGACTTTTCCCATTAGTGATGCAAAATCACAATCTCCTACCAACTTGTCATCTAGTCGGTTCGTACCAACATCTACAACTATAGCTCCCTCCTTTACCATCTCTGCAGTCACAAAATTTGCCCTGCCAACTGCAGCAATCAATATATCTGCTCTTTTCGTTACCTCAGCAATATCTTCTGTTCTAGAATGACATATAGTTACAGTCGCATTCTCATGTAACAAAAGAATGGATAATGGAAGACCGACTATTTTACTCCTTCCGATTATAACAACATTTTTTCCTTCTATTGGAAAATCATAGAATTTCAATATTTCAAGTACCCCAGCAGGGGTACAAGATTTAGGACCTGGTTGTTTTAAAGATAACTTTCCAAAGTTTTCACTGTGGAAAACATCAACATCTTTTAATGGATCAACTTTTTTTAGGATTTCTGTTTCATTCAAAGTTGACGGTAGAGGTAATTGAACAAGTATTCCGTCAATTTTTGAATCCTGATTTAATTTTTCTATCAAATCAGATAACTCTTCAAAAGAAACATCAGAGGACAATCTATAATCGTATGTTTCTATTCCAATTTTATCTGCCATTTTACCTTTTAGTCGAACGTAAACCTGAGATGCAGGATCATCTCCAACTAAAATAACGGCTAAACCCGGAGATCTGCCTGAGGATTCTTTTAATTTTTCAATTCTAGAAACGAGCACTTCTATTATTTTGTCAGATACCGGTTTGCCTTTCATTATTAACGTGTCTATCTTTTTATTCATTTTTTGTTAGCACCTCTAAAAATTTTTTAGCTTCTTATATTCACTGTAATTTTGTTATACTACATTTGGTGGAGAAAAAAATAAATTGCTTTAACAATTCAAACCCCTTACAAAAAAGTAACAAACGAAAACTAGCTACATAGTTTCTAAATTAAGGAAAGAATGAAAAATTTTATACATGCAGTTCAAACTGATATAGATGCAGCTCTTCAAAGAGACCCTGCTGCTAATAGTAAGATAGAAATCATCCTCTGCTATCCGGGATTTCATGCAATTTTTTTACATCGTATTTCACACTTCATTTTCAAAAAAGGATTAAAGTTAGTTGCACGATTTTTGAGTCATATAAGTAGACTACTTACAGGTATTGAAATTCATCCAGGAGCACAGATAGATATCGGTTTTTTTATAGACCATGGGATGGGAGTTGTAATTGGAGAAACTTCTATTATCGGAAAGAATTGCACAATTTATCATGGAGTAACTCTTGGTGGTGTAAGTCTAAAAAAAGAGAAGAGACATCCTACCCTTGAAGATGGCGTTTTAGTTGGAGTTGGAGCACGTATACTTGGTCCTCATAAAATAGGAAAAGGAGTTAGAATCGGTGCAGGTTCAGTAGTTATCTCTGATGTCCCTCCTGATTGTACAGTTGTAGGAGTTCCTGCACGGATTATTTCAGGATTAAGTGAAGAATATAATGAAGAAGATCCAAAAATTTCTTTTGAACACGACGAACTTCCAGATCCAATACAAAATTCTATTTACCATTTAGACAAAAGAATAGAAGACCTTGAAAAAAGAATGAAAGATGAGGAGACTTCTAATCAATGAAAAGAATTTATTTAGATCACAACTCCACAACACCTGTACGTCCTGAGGTGTTCAAAATTGCGGAACCTTACATTACAACTTTTTACGGAAATCCAAGTAGCGTTCACTCTTTTGGAAGAGAAACTAGAGAAGCAATAGAAAATTCGCGTATTAAAATAGCATCTAGTATAAATGCTTCTGATCCAAATGAGATATTTTTTACTTCTGGTGGAACTGAGAGTGACAATCTCGCAATTAGGGGAGTTTTAAATAATGAAAAATCACCCTCACATATTATTACAACTCAAATCGAACATAATGCTGTTTTAGATACCTGCAATAACCTTAGCAAGGAAAAATTGTTAGAAGTTACATATATAAAACCTGACAAAGATGGTTTAGTATCTTCAAAAAAAATAAAAGATGCAGTGAAAAAAAATACAAAATTAATATCAGTAATATTGGGTAATAATGAAATAGGTACTATTCAACCAATTTCCGAAATTTCAACATTTTGTAAAGATTTAGGAATATTATTTCATACAGACGCAGTACAAGCTGTTGGAAAAATGAAAATTGATGTGCAAGGAGATAATATCGATTTATTATCTGGAAGTGGACACAAAATTAATGCTCCAAAAGGTATTGGTTTCCTTTATGTAAGAAAAAAGACTCCTTTGAATGCAATTCTAACTGGAGGAGGACAAGAACAAAACATAAGATCAGGGACTGAAAATGTAGCCGGTATAGTTGCACTAGGTGAAGCATGTAGAATTTTAGATACAGAAGGAAATGAACTTTGGAATAATATTTTAAAATTGAGAAACAGACTAGAGAATGAGGTTTGTGAAAAGATTCCTGATGTAGAGATTATTGGGCATAAAACACAACGTCTACCCGGAACATCAAATATCGCATTCCTAAATGCTGAAGGAGAAACTTTATTAATTAGACTAGATCTTGAGGGGATAGCCGTCAGTACGGGTTCAGCTTGCAGTTCTGGTTCAACTGAACCAAGTCATGTCTTACTTTCAATGGATCTTCCACAAAATCTTGTGCGTGGTTCTCTTCGTTTTAGTCTGGGCTGGGGAAGTACTGATGAAGATATTGACTATTTAATAGAAAAGTTACCTACTGCCGTTAAAAAAGTTAGAGAAATTGCACCAAAGAACTAGTTCTAAACTTCAATAGGTGAAAAATGAACAATAGTAACTATCATTACAATTCTACTGTACTTTCACATATTGCATCACCTCAAAATATTGGTATTCTAGAAGACGCAAACTATACAGGGAAAGGAACTAATCCCTCTTGTGGCGACGAGGTAGAATTATATATAAATACAAATGGAGAAAAGATTACTGATGCTAAAATTAAAATTCTTGGGTGTGGAGCTATCACAGCCGCAATGAGTTCACTAACTAATTTGCTTATAGGCAAATTAATTCAAGATGCAAAAAAAATATCCTCTGAAGATATTGAAAAGAGTTTAGGAGGACTGCCTCAACACAAACGTCATTGTTCTAAATTAGCATATAGAGTCCTCCAAAATGCACTAAATAAATCTGAAAATGAATAAAATTTCAAAAAAAGACCCTTTGCAAATTCAAATAATTAAAAAAGACCTTATAGAAGGTTCGGGTATTTTTACACAGGGTGACCCCACTCCTGAGAAAATAGGGTTATTAAGAGGTCAATTTCTTAAATTAACCAATCATCTCGAAATCTTGGACGGAGACTGTTATGGTTTGCTATCTCCTAACTATAGTTACAAAACCTTTATTCTGAAAAAGTATTTTCAGTCAAATCTTAAAGATTTTACTGCAATCCAAATTAAAGCAAACTCATACGCAGTAGGCATTCATGAAGGAAGTTATCGAAATTTATCTCAATCGCAAGAAGAGATCTTCAAAAAAATTAAAGAAAAAGGTTTAAAAAAAACAAACGGCCCTATAGTCCACCGTTTCATGAATGACCCCAGAAAAACTATAATCCAAGACCTTAGAACAGAAATATGGGTAGCAGTAATTCAAAAGGATTCAACTATATCTTCTTGATTTTACATAACAGACTTTTCAAATTTGTCTGACCTGAGAACGGATCTCTCTGTTCTTTACTGGTTAGAAAATTAACTGAATACCAAGGATTGTAAGGTTGTTTTTCCCCCCATCCAATCGGTATAAAAACAGCATCTTTTCTAATTCCACTATAAAGGTAAGCTCTGGCAGTTATTTTTCCATGGGCTGACTCAATCTGAATAATTTCTCCATCTTCTATATCTAATTCCCTGGCATGTTCGGGATGAATTTGACAAAAAAGGTCAGGCCACATTTCTTGTGCTTCCCAAAAATAGTGGGTCCAACTGTGAAAATGTGGTGCAGGAGGCCTTCCAGTTATTAATTCAGTATCAAAACCCCTTTGCCTTAAATCTCTAGAAAAACTCTTTTCTTCTGTTGAGATTATTTTTGCTTTAGATGTCCCAGTGGGGACATCATAAAATGGAGAAATCACGTCTAATCTTTCATCATTATCTGCAATTTCCAGGAAGGGTAAATCTATTAGAAGTTCTGGATCTGAGTAAAATTCGGGTAAAGCAGACAGACCTAAACAATTAAATTTTTCCTCTAACTCTTTAGTCCAAAACTCTAGTTTTCCACTTTCTGTTGGGAATCTTTTTCCTTCTGGTTGACCTACTGCTGTTGTCCCTTCTAAGTAAAGGGTTTCTTGTTCAAGAGAATCTTCATATTTCACTGGATATCGAACCCATCTATAAGGAACTGAATGCAATCGTTTCTGGGTTATTCCACTAAGGAAGTCATTTTTTATACACATTTCATCCCAAAATATTTTCGGGTCTTTATATTCTTCCTTAAGAACATCATTAAATCCTAAACGTTTTCCTAATTCTATCCATATCCAGCCGTCAGGCTTCGCCTCTCCAGGAGGATCTATGAATTTATCAATCCATACAATTCGTCGATCATCATTACTTCTTCCTATTTCTCCTTTTTCAATTCCCGTTGCTGCAGGCAACACATAATCAGCAAATGCAGAAGTTTCATTTTGAAACAACTCAATATGCACTAGAAGATCTAAGTTCTTTAAGGCATCTCTAACATTATTCTGATCTGGCCATTGAGCTAATGGATTACTTGAACTTATCATTCCTTTTATAGGATAAGGTTTCTCGTGTTTCATTGCATTAAGCCAACCGACAGGACTCTTTCTTATTTTTGGTCTGTTAATCTTTTCTCTTCTTTCTAATGGAGCATTTGGGGCAATAGGTGGACCTGCCGTCATATTGAAATAAGCTCCTCCTTTTCGTCCCCAATTACCTGTAATAGCGCTTACAAACATCCAAGCTCGATTAGTTTGCAATGAATTCATATGTTGATTTATACCTCTACTTGCAAAAATCACACATCCATCTGATTTAGCAATCTCACTTGCAAGTAATTCAATTTCGTTTTGAGATAAATCGATTATTTCAGATGCCCATTGCGCACTATAATCTTTCTCAAAAATAAAATTTTTCCACTCTTCCCATCCTAAAACCCAATCATTGCAAAACTTAATATCATGCAAATTTTTTGAAAAAATCTCGTGAGCTATTGATAAAGCTAATGCCATATCTGTTCCAGGACGTATTGGCAACCATTTATCTGCTTTACTAGCTGTGACAGTCTGCCTAGGATCAACAACAACCATTTTTGCTTTATTTTTAACTCTCCAATCATTAATCTTTCCAAAATAAACTGGGCGTGTTTCAGCTTGATTATCTCCTACATAAAGGTACATCTCTGCGCTTCCAAGATCAGTCGATGTATAACTATTTCCACTTCCATTTACTCCCTGAGTAATCTGATAAGAAATTGTTTTCCCAGAAGCACAAAATGGGTCAGTACCTTCAATGTTATGAGTTCCCCACATCTGACTAAATAATCTGGTATAACCTTTCTGAGTAAGAATGCCAGTTCTAGTACCAATAAAAATGGCGAGTGCTTCCGGTCCCCATTTCTCTTTTAACTGACTCAACTTTCCAGCAATTTCATCTAATGCTTTCTCCCAAGTAATCTCTTCAAACTTATTTTCACCTCTTTTCCCTACTCTTTTCAGAGGAGTTCGAAGTCTTTTTTCATTATGATGAAGTTGTAATCCAAATTGTGCTTTAGGACATATTTTTCCCTCTAAGATAGGATCTTCATCATTACCAGTAATTTGCACTAGTTTGTCATCTTTAAAATGAAATTTTGTAGTACAGCAATTAAAGCAAATATTACAACCACCCGGTTCAATCCTCGTTTTAATCTTACTATCTTTTTCAAAACCAAATGGAAAATTTGACTCTAATTTTTTAGGTGAAAGAGGTCTATTTTCTAAATCAGACTTTTGAAACCCCATTCCTCTTTGGATATATTTTTTTTCCATTATCGGAAGAGATGAACTGTAACCTTTTAACCTCTCTAAATAAATTGTCTGCGGTTTAAGCAAAAAACTATCTACATCTTTAATAACTCTCTCTTCTTTTTCAGCGATTTCAAGTAATTCTGAACGTTCTCCAAAAGTAATAGCAAATCCTGGGCATACACTAGAACAAGCTGGTTCTAGTTTATGTTCAAGTCTCTCAGAACAAAGGTCACACTTAACAGAATGATGTCCTTCTTCATCAAAACCCATAGCACTATAAGGACAAGACAAAATACATTCCCCACATCCTGTACATAATTCTTCATGGACTTTTACTACACCAGTCTTATCATCTTTTGTTATGGCTTTCGGATTTACAGGACATGATCTAAGACAAGCAGGTCGTTCACAATGTTGACACGTTAACGTAAAGAAATCTGTACCCGGACCATTTTCATTTCCAAGCCATACAACCTTATTCCTATATGTACCCGGTTTTAGATGATGCTCTTGCTTACATGCTGCCTCACAACTTTTACAACCGAAACATCTTTCTAAGTCAATCATTAGTGCTAGTCGATTCAATTCTAATCCTTTTTTCTAAGACAATGCTATTTAGATATGTGCCACCAGTATATATCAGAGCCATCAGAAACATAACTAGCAAAAAAAGTAACCACAATTATATGAGCAATAAGACCAAGAAAAAAAATAATCGATAAAGATATATGAATCGATCTCCAAAAACGAATGAAAAAACTATGTTCAAATCTTTTTCTAATATAAAAGTTTTCTTGACGAACTAAATTATAAAATCGAATGGCAAAAATAGGATGACAAAACCAATGTTTAAGATTAAGAGAAAAAGTACCTTCGTTACTATCAGGCTCAAAAGATAGTAATAATTTTTCTTTCTTTGTAATTATCGATTCTATTTTTGCTTTGTCATCGGGTTCTATAGTATGAAAAAATCGAATTTTTGAAGAAAAAATTTTTTGATTATTCTTAGAAACATAAAATCTTGCAAAAATCCCTAAGAGTGTAAGAGCCAATAGTGCTAAAAGGAGTAATGCTGGTGCATACCTTAAATGACCAGATGAGTGAATTGTAACTAAGACAGAACCAATTACAGCTGTTACCACATGACAATTAAACCAAAAAACTGGCTTCTTACTTACGTTTGTTCTCTTAAGGAATAAGAAAACAATAGAAAAAGAGAGAAACAAGGAACCAATCACACCGAAAATATAAAGTACCGGAGAACCCGGCATATGCCACATAGATGGCAACAGATGTAAAAATGAGAAATATCCAAACAAACTAAGAGAAGCTATAGATATAAGATATGTAAGTAACCTATCGTGAATTGACAAAGACTTCTTATTCTTCATTCAAATTCTATTTTTGAAACTTCAACAATCTCAAAAGTTCTGATACCACCAGGCAGTTTAATCACTACCTCGTCCCCAGGTTCCTTCTGCATTAATCCTCTTGCAAGAGGAGCATTGAAAGAAATAATACCATTAGACAAGTCACTTTCTTCTTCACCAAGAATTTGGTAGGTCAGTTCTTCATTCTTGTCAATATCATAAAGTTGAACCTTAGTACCAACGGAAACTTTATCTCCAGAAACAGGCAGTTCTTCAATTATCTGTGCAGTTCGTATTTTCTCTTTCAGTCTACTTACTTCGTGTTGTAAATTTCTTTGGAGTTCAATAGCAGCTTCCCATTCTGCATTTTCACTTAAATCACCAAGATCGGCGGCTTTTCCGATTTCTTTTGCGACATCATGTTTAAGACGATGTTCTATTTCTTCAACCTTATTTTTTAAATTGATTAGACTTTGATTTGTTAAATAAAATGTCATCTTTTACCTCTTTTACAGATTAAAAAATAAAATTATATTATACTTAAACAGACAAATCTCTAAAATCAAATCCTGTCTCAGAAACGAATTCGTTAATTATCTTTTCGGTTATTGGACCAGGCACAGGATTTTTTGGAAGAAATCGATCTATTTGGTTAACAGGCATCGCACAAATAGCACTTGATGTAAGAAAAAATTCATCTGCCTGACTTAAATCATAGAGAGTTATATCTTTCTCTTCAAAAGCAATACCCAATTTTTTAGCCATCTCGAATACTGTTAATCTTGTAACTCCTTGAAGAACATTTTTTTCATGAGGAGTAACAAGAACACTATCTTTAACCATAAAAAAGTTTGCTACTGAATTCTCAGCAACATTTCCGTATATATCAAGCATAAGTGATAGAGAACCGTTAGAAGAAGCATCAAGTTCTGCTAAAATTTGATTCATTTTACTGGTCACTTTTGCCCTAGCTTCAAGACATTGGGGTGGTACCCTTCTTGTCGCTACAACTGATAGTTTTACTCCCTTAGAGTATTTATCTATCAACTTATTGGAGGGAGATTCTCTCCAGAAAATAAATATTGTTGGTCTATCAGACTCACTTGCAACCATAGAGGGATCATCCATTCCCCTTGATACCCAATGCCCAACTCGATATATCTTTCCCTCACCAAGTAAATCTTTATTTGCTTCCAATGTTTCATTAGTCGCTACTCTCATCTCCTCTAAATCTAAATGACAATGAATTTGAGTATATTTCAAAGATCTGTAAAGTCGTTTCAAATGATCATCAAGACGAAATAATTTGCCATTAAAACAAGGAGTAACTTCGTAAACTCCGTCTCCCCATAAAAAACCACGATCAAAAGGAGAAATTAAAGCCTTACTCTCTTCTATTATTTCACCATTCAAATAAACATAACGTTCTAAAGACATATCAACAACTTCCAATTTAATTAGTATAAACAGTACGATATTCTAATAATAACAAATTTCTGCTCTCAATTTAATATTTTCTTTCCCCAACCCCCTCCACCAGGAGTTTCTAGCCTTATTATATCTCCTTTTTCCAGATACAAACGTTGTTTGCCCTTACACTTAATTCTTTTTCCATTTTTTTTCAATACCGAATTTTTTCCTCTTTTACCTGGCAAACCACCTTGTAGAGCCCAAGGAGAAAATTTTCTTCTTTCTGTCATAAAAGAAACCGTAGCAGGACTTAAAAGTTCTATTTCTCTAATTATTCCATCCCCACCTATCATCAAACCTTTTCCTCCACTTTTTCTTCTTACTGCATACTTATTAACTCTTAAAGGGTATGAATGTTCAATAGCTTCTACAGGAGTATTTCTCGTATTTGTTAGGTGAGTATGTATTGCATTTTCACCATTTCCCCATTTCCCAGCACCCATACCACCTCCTGTGGTTTCATAATATGCAAAAGGTTTTCTTATTTCTTTCTTAGAACGTATATCCTCTCCTCCAATGGTAAGATTATTCATCGATCCACAAGAAGCAGAGGGTATTTTATCAGGACATGCTTTGGACATAGCTCCAAGGACTACGTCAACCATCCTCTGACTAGTTTCTACATTTCCTCCAGCAACAGCTGATGGAAATCTAGAATTAACTACTGTTCCTGATGGTGCAATTACCTGAATAGGTTCCATACAACCAGAGTTATTCGGAATTCCAAATGGTATTAAACAACGAATCGCATAATAAACTGCTGTTCTAGCTATAGATTCAACTGCATTAATATTTCCATCAGTTTGAGAAGAAGAACCAGTAAAATCAGCCACAATCGAATCTTTTCGAATAATTATTTTGACACTAATTTTAACGGGATTCTCAGATATACCGTCATCATCCATGAAATCGGTGAATTCAAATTCTCCTTTTGGCATCTTAGAAATCGCGGCTCTAGTCATTCTTTCAGAATAATGTTGTAATTCGTTTGTATAAGCAGAAGTCTTTTTTAGTCCATACTTATCAATAATCATTTCAATACTTCTTTGTCCTACAAGATTTGCAGAAATTTGTGCTAGCACATCTCCTTCACGCTCTTCGGGTGTTCTCACATTCGATAAAAGAATAGATAATAAATCTTCTTGTATAATTCCTTTACTAACTATTTTAATAGGCGGAATAACTAATCCATCTTGAAAGATTTCTTTAGTTAAACTCATTGAACCTGGTGCAATACCTCCAATATCCGAATGATGCGCTCTATTTGCGACAAAAAACTGAAGAGAAAGTCTCCTATTTTTTTTTGTAAATACAGGAGATATCATCGTTAGGTCCGGCAAATGATTACCTCCGTGAAACGGATCATTAAGAACAACCATATCGCCAGGTTCCAAATTCATAGTTTCGATAACATGTTCAACTGACATTGGCATTGAACCAAGATGTGCAGGTAAATGAGCAGCTTGAGATACCATTTTTGCTTTCTTATCAAAAATAGCACATGAATAATCTCTTCTCTCTTTAATATTTGGAGAAAAAGAAGACCTGCATAAAGCAATTCCCATTTCTTCTGCCGTTGAAAAGTAAAGATTTTTAAAAATCTCTAATAAGATTGGATCTAAACTTTTCTTTTTCATAAATTAAACCTCAAAAAAAGAATTTTTTTCATCAAAAGTTTGCTGATTTCGTTAAAATCAAATTACTCTCTTTATCTACTTTACAATTCCAAAATGGTGGGATTATAGATGTAGCACTAAATTCAAAAACTAAAGCAGGACCACGAAAATTTTCTCCTGGATGTAAATCTATACGATCAAAAACTATAGCCTCATATGATTTTCCATCAAAAACTATCTTTTGTTTTTTTATTTTTTTCTTTCTCGTTTTTTTTCTTTTTTTATTTAACTCGACGGTCTTTGTAGAACCCGTAGCTCTAACTCTTATGTTAACGATTTCTACCTCTTGATTAGTATTTGAAATTAAATATCTTTTTTTATGAAATTTAGTAAATAATAAATATAAATCTGCATGGAAATTCGATTTAATTTCTGCAAATGGAATGGTTAGTTCGTGCGATTGTCCTAAGTAGCGCATATCTAAAAATTTTTCTATTTTAAATTCATCAATCCCCTCTTTTTTCAAATCTACTTTTGCTTGTTTTAAAAGAGGGGAAAATAAGTCCTCCAAATGTTGATTCTCTATATTCTCCAATTTCAGAAGTACCGTTTTAGAGTAGTCTTTGATTATATCGGCCAAAAACATCCCTCTTGCTGAAAGAGTTCCAGGATCTCTTGGTATAAGTACTCTTTTCATGCTTAAAGTTTCGGCGAGTGCACAAGCATGCATAGGTCCCGCTCCTCCGAATGCTAATAGTGTAAAAAGACGAGGGTCATATCCTCTTTCAATACTCATAAGTCTAATAGCGTTAGCCATATGTTCGTTAGCAATTGTCAAAATACCTTCTGCAGTTTCTAATTTAGTAAGAAATAACTTTTCTGCCAGAACTTTTATTCCTTCTATTGCTCTACTTCGATCAATTTTCATTTTTCCACCAAGAAAATTTAGGGGGTCTATCCTCCCTAAAAATAAATTTGCATCGGTCACAGTCACATTGTTTCCGTTTCCATAACACATCGGTCCAGGAACTCCTCCTGCACTTTTTGGTCCTACTATAAGTGCCCCTCCTAGATCACATTCTGCAATTGAGCCTCCTCCTGCACCAACAGTATGAATATCAATAACAGGAACTCTAACAGGAAGACCAGATAGTTCTGTCTCAGAGGTAAAACTTAAATCGCCATCGATAATTGAGACATCTGCACTTGTTCCACCCATATCTATCGTAACAAATTTAGATAATTTGGTTTTTTTAGCTACATGAAATGCTCCGACAACTCCTCCTGCCGGACCAGATAAAATAGTTCTAACAGCTTCACTACTAGCTACTTCAGAAGAGATAAGTCCACCATTACTTTGCATAACACGGAAACGTTTTAATGTTTCTTCTTTTTCAAGTTTACCTAAGTAACTTTTCATTAACGGTGAAACATAGGCATTCACTGCTGTTGTACTAGTTCTCTCAAACTCTCTATATTCAGGCAAAATAAGACTAGATACAGAAACAGCAAACCCTTCTTTTATGAAAAAATTTGATATCTCTAATTCATGTTTATTATTTGCATAGGAATGAAGTAAACAAATTGCTAGAGATTCTACTTTGTTCCTTTTTAATTTTAATAGTATTTTTTTTAATTCAGTTTTAGAAAGATGAACCAAAATATCACCATTTTGGTTCATTCTTTCCCTTATTCCAAAACGATTTTGTTTGTCAACAATAGATTTAGGTCTTTGGTATTTCAAATCATAAAGGATATCCCTATTCTGACGTCCAATTTCAATTATATCTTCGAATCCAGAAGTTGTAATAAGACCAACTTTTGCGCCCTCCCTAGACAAAAGCGCATTTGTCGCAACTGTAGAACCATGAATAAGATCTACTGGTCTATTATCAATATTTTTTTCGGATATTCCTTGAATAATCGCAACTGCAGGATTGGAAGGAGTAGAAGGCAATTTATGAATATTTAGCTTCCCATTCTCAAGAAAAACAAAATCGGTAAAAGTTCCACCCGTATCAACTGCAACACGAAAATCTGTCAATTTTTCTCTCTGAATTTTTGATTTTGAAAGTTTGGTTAAAACTCAATACGACAATAAGAATGATAATAGTTCCATTGAACATTTTAAGTAAAAGTAGAAACTGCATGAGAAATACGACGAATCGCTTCCTCTAAATTTTCAATACTATTTGCAAAACACATACGCAAATGATTATTTGCGTATTTTCCAAATGCAGACCCGGGCAATGTTGCCACACCAACCTCATCAAGCAGATAATTTGATAATTTTTCCGCAGACATTGGAATTTTACCAACATTAGGAAAAGCATAAAATGCGCCTTCAGGAAACCTACATGAAATTCCATCAATTGAATTTAATCCATTTATAAACACATCTCTTCTTTTTTTAAATTCAGTCATCATTTCAATACTATCAGCCTGTTCACCATTTAATGCTTCTACACCAGCCATTTGCACAAAAGGGGGAACACAACTCACAGAATTTGTTATTAGTTGAGATAAAGGATCTGATAACCATGATGGAGCAGCTATGAAACCTAATCTCCATCCAGTCATTGCATAGGTCTTTGAAAAAGTCTCTAACAAGATTGTCCTTTCGCGCATACCATGAAGAGTTCCAATAGAAACATGATTGCCCTCAAATAACATATTCGCATAAACTTCATCAGATAAAATTACAAAATCATTTTCAATCGCAAGGTTCCCTATTTCTACCAATTCCTTATGGCTCAAAGTACCTCCTGTAGGATTATGCGGATAATTAAGAATCAACAATCTGGTATTCTTGGAAATTCGACTTTTCAAATCATCAATAGTGAATTTGAAATCATTTTCTTCAAGAATTGGAAGAGGCACAGGCTTAGCACCTGCATACAATGTAACAGATTCATATACCGGAAAACCCGGATCAGGATATATTACTTCATCTCCTACCCCAGACGTAGCCATAATCGTATAATAAAGAAATGGCTTTCCACCTGGACCAATTACAATTTCCTCTGGGGAGTATTCTCCACGTTTATTTTTTTTAATCCATTCGCAACAAGCTTCTCTTAGTTCGAGAACCCCAGCAGATGGACAATAATGCGTATTCCCTGAACTCACTTGGTCACAAACAACGTTAATAATATTTGAAGGAGTATCAAAATCCGTATCTCCTATCTCAAGGTGAATAATACTTCTACCCTCCCTCTCAAGTTGATTTGCTTTGGCAAGAACAACAAAAGAGCTTTCCGTTTTCAGAAGACTCATTCTATCGGCTAGACGCATTGGGGAACTCCATATTATCTACATTTTGGGATATTCCAAATTCTTTTAAAACCTTCAAAATCTCTTTTATGGGGAAACCTATTACATTAGTGTAACTTCCATTTATCTTATCCACAAGGAAATATCCTTTTCCTTGGATAGCATATCCTCCAGCTTTATCTAAAGACTCATTTTCTAAAATATATTCATTAATTTCAACAGAATCAAGTTTCCGGAATTCTACTTCTGTTACTACATTTTCAATTTTTTGATATTTAGAGGTCATAACTGCAAAACCTGTAATCACATGATGTCTTTCTCCTGATAAAGATTTAATCATGTTAAAAGCATCTTCTAAATCCTTCGGTTTCCCTAGAATTTCTTCATTTTTGACAACTATCGTATCTGCTGCTAATACAATAGATTCAGGAAACTTTTCAAGAATACTCGAAGCTTTTGCTTTAGCAATTTGCATTGCTAGTTCATTTGAATTACCTGTCTTACAAAATCTCTCTTCAACAGACGAATCAGGAGGGACAACTTTAAATTCTATTTTTGTCTGCGATAAAAGAGAAATTCTTCGAGGAGAACTTGAAGCTAACACGAAAGAACTTTTATCATGAATATTGTTAATCAAAATTAGAAATTTCTATCAACAATAAAGTCAGCTAGGTATGTAAGCGACTCTAGATGTTTAGATTCTTTAAGAACAGACAAAGATGATTTTGCTTTTTCTGCATATTTTTTTGCCAAATTCCTTGTATAAGAGACTGATTCATACTCTTCCATTAATCCAAGGACAAAATTTAAATTCTCTTCATGAAGTTCTTCTGATTCCAAAATAATTTTTTTAAGTCTATTTTTACGAGTCTCGTCAATTCTTGATAATAGATTTAAGAGAGGCAAAGTTATATTGCCATCAGTTAAATCATTTCCAATTTTCTTGCCCGTTTTATTTTCGTCTCCCATATAATCTAATGCATCATCGATTAACTGAAATGAAAATCCTATATTCTTACCATAAGAATTAAGGGATTCAATTATTTGGTCAGATGAATCACTTAAAATTGCACCTAATTTACAACTAGCAGCTATTAGAGCCGCTGTCTTTCTAAAAACTACTTTTAGATACTCCTCTTCTGTCACATCTGTATTATAAAGATTTATAAGTTGCAACACCTCGCCTTCAGAAAGAAGAGTGCATGCCTCCGACATTGTTTTCATAATACGTGTATCCTCTTCGGAAGACATAAGTTCAAAACTCTTGGCAAAAAGAAAATCGCCCACTAGAACACTTGCCTCATTTCCCCATTTTGAATTTGCAGATGGATTTCCTCTTCTAACATCCGCATCATCTACAACATCATCATGCAATAATGTTGCAGTATGAATAAACTCTACAACACAACTATGCTTTATAGCTTTTTCTCCTGTATATCCGCAGGCTCTGGACGAAAGAAGAAGAAGCAATGGACGTATTCTCTTTCCGCCTGAAGAACTTAAATATTCACTGACATCAGGTATCAAAACTACATCAGATCGAAAATTTTTCTTAATCTCTTTCTCAACTTTATCCAAATCAGTAGAAAGTGAATTTGTAATTTCTGAAAAAATCAAATGAATCATCCTTATTTAAAAAATCCATGTATGGCATCTAAACCATATGCTATGGTAGTAGTTCGTATATACTAAAAACAACCGTAATTAGGAAAAAAGAAAATTGGTTTTCTTGTTCAAAATAACGCTTCATCATACTAAATTGTCTTATTAAATCATAAGGGAAGAAAAGAAAGAATTATTTAATAGATATGAAAATAGAAACTTTCGGAAAAGAAAAAAATCAAAAATCTAACTATGTATTGGTTCATTATAATGAAATAGGTATAAAGGGAAAAAACCGCTATAAATTTATTGACCTGCTCATCGATAGAATACGCAAATCATTAAATGTATATGGCGATATAAGTGTAACGAAAAAAACAGGAAGAATTTTAGTTAAATATGACTCAAAAATCTCATGGGATAAAATAGCAAAAAGCTTATCAACCTGCTTTGGTATCGCGTATTTTTCTAAGACTTACAAAAGTACAATAAACCTTCCTTTAGTAAAAAATAAAATTTTAAAATTAATTTCGGATGTAGAGATACAGACCTTCAAAGTACGAACAAGAAAAAGCTTTAAGAATATACCAATAAGCACAAAAGAATGGGACAAAGAAATTGGGGCTTTTGTACAAGCAGAACGTCACTTACCTGTAGAACTAAAAAAAGACAACTTTACAATTCATATTGAAGTAATCCCAAACGAAGTTTATATATATTTTAAAAAAATATCCGGCCCAGGTGGTCTTCCACAAGGAATAAGTGGTCATATGACTTGTCTTCTTTCAGGCGGTATTGATTCACCTGTAGCATCTTGGAGGATGATGAAAAGAGGTTGTGAGGTAATATTCGTTCATTTTCATGGCTCTCCTTTTTTGAGCCGTGCTTCTGCAGAAAAAGCCTTGGACCTTGCAGAAATTTTGAACCAATACCAGATAAATAGTAAGGTCTATCTAGTTCCCTTTGGAGAACTTCAAAAGCAAATTGTTCTTTCAACAAAACCAGAAAACAGAGTTATTTTATACCGTCGTTTTATGCTTCGTATTGCAGAATCAATTTCTAAAAAAGAAAACGTGTCCTCTCTGATTACCGGTGAAAGTTTAGGCCAAGTAGCAAGTCAAACTCTTTCGAATATTTCAACTATTCAAAATGCTGTAGAGATGCCCATTCTAAGACCACTAATCGGTATGGATAAAGAAGAAATAATAAAACAAGCAAAAGAAATTAACACTTTCGAAACTTCAATTGAACCAGATCAGGACTGTTGTACCTTATTCGTACCCAAACATCCTGCTGTTAGATCAAAACTCTTTGTTATTGAAAAAATCGAAAGCAAACTTCCTATAGAAAAGATGATGAAAATAGTCCTTGAAAAAACTGAAGTCTATGTTTTAAAAAAAGGCAGAAAAAAAACTAAAATTTAACCTAGGAAAACAAATCAATTCACATCTATTAACTGTTTAATAGCCTCTGCAGGCAGAGGTTCGCAAGACATACAATTCTCTTTTGCCTGTTCTTCAGTTCTTATCCCAGGAATGACACAAGATACATCGGGGTTAGAAACACAAAAACGGATTGCCGTCTCTGCAGGAGAAATATCTAATTGATTTGATATATCTCTCAATTTATTTAATTTGATTTGAAATTTTCTTATGTTGTCTGCACTTAGTATTCTACTTCTTCTGTCTCCTTCAACAAATTCAAATGTTTCATCTATTCTTCCCGACAAAAAACCTCTCTTAAGTGGAACCCTTGAAATTATTCCAACATTCGCAGATTTTGCCCTTGCAAAAGATTCCGTAGCTTCTTGACTAATAATATTATATTCCATTTGCAAACAAGCAGCAGTACCCTGCTCTGTGACATAATCACATTCTTCTTTTGTATTTACAGAAACACCCCAGTGAGCAATTTTTCCATCTTCTTTAGCTTTGTCCAAAAGAGCATAACTATCTTCCGCCATCATATTATCAATAGTTGGATTATGCAGTTGATAATAATCAATCCTATCCACACCTAATCTTTGCAAACTTGCTTCAAGGCAACTTTTTATATATTCCGGAGTATAGTTATACTCTCCAGTTACCATATTATTTCCACCCTTAGTAAAGACAAGAATATCTTGACGATCTTTTCTTTCTTTTAAAAATTTTCCTATCACAGATTCGCTATGCCCTTGTCCATACGCGTCGGAAGTATCAATAAAATTCATTCCATTATCTATAGATGCGTGAAGAGCACGATTACTCTCTGAATCATCTACAGGTCCGTAAATCTCCCCTATAGTCATAGCTCCAAAACCTATAACTGTTACTTCTAAACCAGTCGATCCAAGATTACGTTTTTCCATTTGTTCCCTCCGCGGAAATACGATTAATTTTAAAGATAAATTATGTGGACAAGTTTGTTATATCAATTTCTTTTATAGTATAAAAAATCACACAAAACACCAATAATTGAAATATTTTAATTTAAAAAATATTTTTGAGTAGTTTTTGTTTTTTTGTATTCATTCAATTTAGCTTTTTAAGGATATCAGGTATTATTTTTAACACCTAAAAAAATAAAAAAGAGAAATCGACAAAGGGGACAAAAATCATGCCTTACTATAATTTATATGGAATGAAGAAATTAAGGGAGAATGAAACTCCTCTTGCAGAAATACAGAAAGTAAAAGGGGAACTAATGAAAACAGGTCTTGTCACCTACAACCAAGGCGGACACCCTCGTCCCCATTTCCATCCAAACGAAGAACAATTTGTTTTTATATTAGAGGGAAAAAGATATTCGATTCTAGGAGATGAAGAAAAAGTTGTAGGTCCAGGCGACCTCCTACATATTCCAAGAAATACTCGTCATTGTGCTATCACTCTAGATGAAAAATGTGTTGCATACGTTACTAAAAGTCCAGCTGGCACGGGTCATCTTGCGCAAGATTATAACGAATCTGACGATGCGGAAGAAGTAGAAAAAAGACTCCAAGAAAAACTTGAAGAATATAAGAAAACTGGGACTATCAAGTAAAATTTATTTATATTGAAAGGTAAAAATGAACGCTAATTTCATTCCAAACGATCCGGAAAGAGTCCGAAATATTTATCCATCAGTAACTCCTCAATGGCCTTTTAATCAACCTCCAAAGACCAGAGAAAGTTCTCAACCCATATACAATATTCAATCTGATACAAACTTAAAAATTATGATGAGAGATGGCATAAGAATAGCAGCAGATGTTTTCAGACCTAGTTCAAGTGGCCAAAAGTTTCCCGCACTATTAGCAATTTCACCATATACTAAAGGGCTTCAATCTACGAATGTTCCAATTGCGCAAAACGAAGCAGGGATAACTGAGTTTTGGGTTCCGAGGGGATATGCACATATAATTGTGGACTCAAGAGGAACAAATGACTCAGAGGGAAAATTTAATAACAGAGGTGAAATAGAACAACAGGACTTTGTAGAATTAATATATTGGGCAGCAAATCAATCTTGGTGTGATGGAACGGTTGGTATGGTCGGGTGCTCTTATTTTTCTTTAGTTCAACTTTTATCTGCGAAACATCAACCTGAACCTCTAAAAGCAATCTTTCCTTATGATGCATGGACAGATAGATACAGACATCTTTTTTATCCTGGAGGCATCCCTCAAACGGGATATATGTGGATGTGGTTTTCTGCTATGTCAAATCTACACTTTAACAGTGGCAGATCAAATGATTTATCCGGTTTGACAGAAATGATGGAAGAAGGAATGGGGTTTGAAAATCCATTTGATGGGGAATTTCATTGGAAATCTTCACCTCAACCTTTTCTAGACCAAATAAAAATTCCAACATATTTAGGTTCTGACTGGTCATTTTACTGGGATCATCTACCTGGAGTCTTTGCCGGTTGGGAAAAAATTCAGGGACCACCTAAAAGAATGCTAGTAGGTCCTAAACCCTCACCTTGGAGACCTTTCGCTGCATATCACCAAGAAACTTTGCGATGGTACGATCAATGGCTTAAAGGTATGGATACCGGCGTTATGGACGGTCCACCTATTCAGATTTTTATCCAAGGAACAAACGAATGGAGAGGAGAGAATGAGTGGCCTCTTTCCAAGGCAGAATGGAAAAAATTGTATCTTGGTGGTCCTGATTCTGGATTAGAGGGAACCTTAACTGATTCAGAAGAAAATCAATCAGAAAGATCATACACCAATGACCCTTTGTCATCTGAGTGGCGTTACGGACATCCAAGACTTGTTTATAGAACTGAAGCATTATCTGAACCTATTGAAATTACAGGTCCGTTATCACTTCATTTAGTAGCTCATTCAAGTGCAGAGGATGTTGATTGGATTGTTTATCTACTAGACGAATCTCCAGATGGGACAACTCATTTACTAACTAGAGGTTGTCTACGTGCCTCACATAGAGAAGTAGATATCTCTAAATCAAAACCGGGAAGACCTTGGCATCCCCACGATAAAAAAATACTTCTCACACCCAATCAAATAGAAGTTTTTGAGATTGAGATAGTTCCAACTTCTAATGTTTTTCTTAAAGACCACCGAATTCGACTAGAAATTTGTAGTTGTACTTCAGCTGTTAAACGTGTCGCATATTTAGACACCTTAGCCGTAAAAGCAAAAAATACTGTTATGGAAGGCCAAAATGGTTCATACTTACTTTATTCTTCGATTCCTTCTTGAGGCTTAAAAATGGAAGAAATTAAAAAAATAGCTTTAGAATTTATTGAAAGTCAAAGAGGCGAGGCAAAACAAATTTCTCGTGAAATATGGAATTTTTCAGAAATCGCTTTGGAGGAATTCAAAAGTTCCGAATTACTTGTTGAGGTACTTCAACAATACGGATTTGACGTACAATACGGAGTTGGAGATCTACCAACTGCTTTTATTGCAACATGGGGCGATTCTGGCCCAACTATTGGTATTTTAGGAGAATATGATGCTCTACCTCATTGCGGAAACCAACATGACAAAAATGGACACGGGTGTGGACACAATTTGTTTGGAACTGCATGTGTTTACGCTGCAATATCTATATCTAAAGCACTAGAAAGAACTAAAACGCCGGGGAAAGTTGTTTGCTTTGGATGCCCGGCAGAAGAAACACTAGAAGGAAAAGTCTATATGGCTCGTGATGGTGCATTTGAAGGATTAGACGCAGTACTAACATGGCATCCCCACTGGGCAAACTATGCTAGAGGTGGAAGTTCAAATGCAATGGACTCAATGGTTTTCGAATTTCATGGGAAAAGTTCGCATGCTGCAAGAGACCCATGGAATGGCAGAAGTGCATTAGATGGCATAGAAATCATGAACTACGGTGTCAATATGATGCGTGAACACATTATTGAAGAAGCAAGAATTCACTACGTAATAAGGGATGGTGGAGTCCAGCCAAATGTAGTTCCTTCGTATTCACGGGTTTGGTATTACGTAAGAGCACCAAAACGCTCAATAGTAAATGAACTAAGTAAAAGAGTACGTCAATGTGCTCAAGCTGGTGCTATCGCTTCCGAAACAGAATTTAAGGAAACTCTTTTGACGGGAGTGTATGAAACTTTACCTAATTTAGCTCTTGCTAACTGCATACAAAGAAATCTTGAATTAGTAGGAGAACATAAATACAACAATGAAGAAAAAGATTTTGCGAAAAAATTGGGTTTCGAAGATCCCCTTTTTGAAGAAATTCTTCCTTTAAATTTAGAACATACTCGTCCTAGTAATGAACGTGGCAATGTGAGTTGGATTACACCTCTTGGAAGTTTCTACACTGCATGTCACGCTCCGGGAACACCAGGTCATCATTGGCTAGCCACACAGCAATATGGAATGGAAATAGGAGAAAAAGGAATGGAAACCGCTGCAAAAACAATCGCCACATCTGCTTTGGAACTTATTTGTAATTCTGATGTCCTTAGTGAAGTTCAAAAAGAATTTAAAGAAAAAACAAAAAAATTTGTATATGACCCATTAGTACCAAAAGGACAAAAACCCAATCCTCTCGGTATCAGATAGACATTTCAAATAAAATATTAATGGCATCCGCCTGTGATCCCACGTTTAAGAAAATAACTTTGATGATATTCTTCTGCAGGCCAAAAAGTAGTAGCTTTAGTTATCTCTGTTACAATTGGGTCAGAAAACTTTCCTGATCTATCGTATTTTTCGCGAGAAATTTTCGCTAATTTTTCTTGATCATCCTCAGAAAAAAAGATAGCTGAGCGATATTGTTCTCCTATGTCAGGTCCTTGCCTATTTAACGTTGTAGGATCATGTAAGTTCCAAAAACAATCTAGTAACTCTTCATAAGTAATTATAGCAGGATCAAATTCAACTCTAACAGCCTCTGCATGACCTGTACTTGAATAACATACTTCTTCGTATGTCGGATTTTCTTTACTCCCACCAATATATCCTACAGAGGTCTTTAAAACTCCATTTAAATTTTGAAAGGTAGACTCTACTCCCCAAAAACAACCAGCAGCAAAAATAGCAACAGACAATTTCAGAACCTCCGATTAAATTATTTTTTGAAGAATTAAAGGTTAACGGTTATCTTTCTTTCTTTGCCTTCAACTACTTCTCCTATTATAGACGAATAAGTAGAACCAGTAGAAATCAATTTTTGTAACATCTCATTAGAGCTTGAAGGTTCTACGGCAATTATTAAACCTCCAGAAGTTTGAGCATCATTCAAAACCGCAATCATATTTTGATCTAATTTATCTGAATAAGAGACAAAAGAACGAGTCCACTCTCTATTTCTTTCACCACCTCCAGCTGTACCTTGAATCGCATGAGATAAAATTCCTTCAAAAAAAGGTATGTCAGAAAATGAAATCTCAGCATCTAATCCACTTGCATCAAGTATATTGTGAAGATGTCCTAAAAGGCCAAAACCAGTTACGTCAGTACAAGCATTGACTGGAAATTTCAGCATAACTTCGCTAGCGAGTTTATTAAGGGTTTTCATTGAATCAACAGATTCTTCAAAAACACCCTCCTTTAATTTGTTGTTTTTAGATTTAAGCACTCTTGAAATCTTTTTTATGGGACTAGTACTTTTATTGAGATTCGTAATTATTCCCGTTCCTATTTTCTTAGTCAAAATTAATTTGTCTCCAGGTTTTGCACCGCTATTTAATATCATATCTTTAGGATCTATAACTCCAGTTACAGCAATCCCGTATTTTGGTTCCTGATCGTCTACACTATGACCACCTAAAATAACAGATCCAGATTCGCGAACTTTCTCCGCTCCACCCGAAAGGATTAAACTTAATATATCCATTCCCAAATTACACGGAAAAGAAACCAAACTCAGAGCAGTAACTGGTCTAGCTCCTATCGTATAACAGTCACTAAGTGCATTTGCAGCAGCTATCTGGCCAAAATCAAAGGGGTCATCAACAATTGGAGTGAAAAAATCTACAGTCTGAACAATTGCCAAGTCATCTCTTAGTTTATATACACCAGTGTCATCGCAAGGATTAGTCCCATAAATTAAATTTGGATCTACAAATGGTTCAAATCCTGACAGGGCTTTTCTGAGGTCCTCCGGACCAATTTTTGAGCCTCAACCACCCGCTTTGACCATACTCGTCAAAAAAACTTTTTTTTCATTCTTCATTAAAATTAATCCCAAAAAACATATACATAAATATATTTTTATTATCGTAGAAAGAAAGAGATTAGAAAACCACAAAAATTAAATACCATTCTATTTGCAAAAAAAAATCAAAAGAAATGTTTTTTTTTATTTAATCTTAGTAAAATCAATTTTCGAAGTTCTTATATAAAAAAGGTAAATAAGAAATGAAAATCATCATATCTGACGATTATCAAAGAGCAATCGAATCTTTAGAATGTTTTCATAAAATTGCACATCACGATGTAGTCATTCATGACAATACTGTTTTTGAAACTGAAGATTTAGCCAAGAGATTTTATGAAGCAGAAGGAATTGTTCTCATAAGGCAACGTACAAAGATTAATGAAGACCTAATATCAAAACTCCCAAACCTAAAAATCATAAGTGCAACTGGAGCGAATTATTCTGGTCACATAGATATAGAAGCCTGTTCAAAATATAAAGTTGCAGTTGCTGCAGGAGGAAGCGGAACACGTTCAACTTGCGAACTAGCCTGGGGGCTAATAATTTCAAGTATGCGCTCTATTCCAAAAGAAGTTTCAAGCTTAGAAAATGGAGGATGGCAAAGTACACTGGGTGAAGATTTAAATGGAAAAACAATCGGAATATATGCTTATGGAAAAATAGGAAAACAAATGGCACAAATTGCAAATGCATTTAATATGAACGTTCTGATTTGGGGAAGAGAATCATCAATGGAAAAAGCAACAGAAGATGGATTCAACTTTGCAAAAAATAGAGAATCTTTTTTCTCTGCCTCAGATATTATAAGTATTCACTTGCCTTTAAAAAAAGAAACCGAAGGAATTATAACTTCACAGGATCTAGCTCTAATGAAGAAGAACTCCGTTTTCGTAAATACAAGTCGTGCAAAAGTCATAAAATCAGGAGATTTAGAAAAAGCACTCCTTGAAGGTAGGCCTGGGTTTGCTTGTGTCGATGTTTACGAAGAAGAGCCAATCTACAATTCAGAAAATTCCTTGATCCAAATGAAAAATACATTATGTACCCCTCACTTAGGATATGTTACTAGAGGAACATATGAAAAATATTTTGCACTTGCTTTCGACCAAATAAACTCTTTTTGTGAAGGAAAACCGATTAATCTGGTAAACTCGGAAATTTTAAAATAGAATTAATATGAAAATATTTTCAATTTAACAGATAGGGGATCACCGTGGATTTTGAATTTGATGATAAACAAAAATTAATGCAAAGAACTTTAGATGATTTGCTCAAAAGAGTTTGCCCCCAAGAATATTCTATGGAATGTGACGAAAAAGGTGAAGCTCCAATCGAAGCCTATAAAGAAATGGCTAAAGATGGATGGATTGGTGTTTCGACCCCTGAAGAATTTGGAGGTATGGGAGGAAATGAAATTGATATGTCTATAGTTTTAGAAACCGCGGGACATCATTATCTAGATTTGGGGACTATGATTTTTCGTAATATTTGCTATGGATGCGATGCAATCTTAGCAAGTGGAACTGCAGAACAAAAGAAAAAATTTGTAACTTCAACCGTCAAGGGAGAGACTTACTTTGCATTCAGTTTAACTGAACCCGATGCAGGCTCTGATGCTGCTTCTATTATAACCCGAGCAGATAGAGAACAGGACGTTTTCAAAATTACTGGAACTAAAAATTATACTTCTGGTATGCCTATAGCTACGGATGTTCTAGTTGCTGTTCGAACAGACAAAAACGCTAAAAAACATGAAGGAATTACCAATTTCATCATACCTGCTGATAGAGAGGGAATTGAATGGAAGAAACTCCGTTTGATGGGACATAGAGCAATGGGAACTTGTGAAGTTCATTACAATGGTGTCGAAGCTTCTGAAAAAGAAATCTTAGGAGACCTAGATGATGGATGGAATGGTCTAATGAAATATATTACAACAGAGAGACTTTGCCTTTCAGCAGCTAGAACAGGTGCTGCAGCAAACGCTCTGAAAATGGCGATAAAACACGCACAAGAACGACACCAGTTTGGAAGACCTATTGGAAAATTTCAAGCTGTAAGTCATATGATTACTGAAATGCATACATTAGTAGATACTGCTCGATTACAAGTTTATAGATTTGCATGGCTTGCCTCCAAAGGTCATGCCGGAAGATTAGAAGCTGCAACTTTAAAACTATACGCTGCTGAAGCCTATAAAAGAGTTGCAGATTTAGGTGTACAAGTACTAGGAGGTTATGGATATAGTGCTGAATTTCCAATGGAAAGGCATTATAGGGATGCGCGTCTTGCGACTATTGGCGCAGGGTCGAGTGAAATCCAAAGAAATATTATTGCAAAGGAATTAGGACTGTAGTTACTATTTATAATAAATTAAAATTTCAGGAGTAATAAATGGCTTTAGATTTAAAAGTATTAGAAATGGATTTCCCTGAATTTGAAATTTTGGTGGAAAGAGGAAAAATAAGGGAATACGTCTCTGTTTTAGGACTGGAAGACCCCGTTCATTTTGATGTACAAGCTGCAAAAAATGCAGGGTATAATGATTTATTAGCACCAGCAACTTTTACGAGACAATTCTGGCATGAAAACAACGAAAACGACCCTATGCAACATTTAGGTTATGACCCAAAAAGAAGACTCCATGGGGAACAAGAATTTGAATATTTTAAACCTCTAACAGCTGGGATGAAAATTAAAGGAAAGAACGTGATTATCTCCCACAAAGAAAAAGAAGGAAAACGGGGTGGAAAAATGACATTTGTCGTCATTGAGACTAAATTTCTAGACGAAAATGGGGAACTGGTCCAAATAGCAAGAAGAACTTTAATTGAAACTGCGGCTCCACCTAAAAATGATTAAAGGAATATATTAAAATGACATTTGTTAGAGAAGAAATCCTCTGGGAAAAAATAAATGAAGGTGATGAAAAAGAACTCTCTGTTGGCCCAATTACTAGAACAGATTTAGTAAAATATGCTGGTGCTAGTGGAGACTTTAATCCTAACCATCATGACGAAATCTATTCTATACGCTCTGGTTTCGACAAACCATTCGCACATGGAATGTTACAAGGTGGCATCCTAAGCCGTCTAATTACAGATTGGTTTGGAGTAGGGACATTACGCTATTTCAGGCTTCGTTTTAGTGCACAAACCTGGCCAGGAGACACTATAAACTGTAAAGCCAAGGTAATTAAAAAGATAGAAGACGAAAATTCTATAGAAATAGAAGCAGAAGCAACAAATGCAAACCATGTTCTCTTAATTAAAGCTATAGCAAAGGTAGAAATTAAAAAATGAAATTTTTAGAAGACTACAGAATAATAGATTTAGGCCAAGTAATTGCAGGAACAATCGGTGGACTTATTCTTGCTGATTTTGGTGCAGACGTCATAAAGGTCGAATCACCTAGTGGGGATATAGGCAGGAACCCTAATATAGCAGGTGTAGGAGACGTTTCGGGAATCTTTCTCACTTTCAACAGAGGTAAAAAGGGTCTAGTTATAGACCTTAAAAGTGAAGAAGGAAAAAAAGTTTTTCTTGATTTAGTGACTGTATCTGATGCAGTTATCGCTAATTTTAGACCTGGAACACTTGATCGTCTCGGAATAGGTTTTGAAGAGATGAAAAAATATAATTCTGACATAATTTTTGTGGACTCAAGTGGTTATGGTGAAGAAGGTCCTTGGAGAGATAAGCCCGCCTTTGATGTTGTTGAGCAAGCTATGAGTGGTCATATGGCTATTACAGGAGAACCTGGTGGACCACCGTTAAGAAATGGGTCTCCAACCGCAGATATCTCTACTGCTTTGTACACCGCTATTGCCTGTATGGCTGGATTACTAGGCAAACAAAAAGGGAAAGGTGCTAAACATTTTGAAGTGCCGATGTTTGATGTTCAATTATCTATGCTTGGGTACATTTCAACCATGTATCTAAACAATGGAGATATTCCTCAACCCCCTGGAAGTGCACATGAATATATGGTCCCTTACCAAGCATTTCCAACCGCAACAATATATATTGTCTTATCTCCTAGAGAAGAGCGTTTTTATAAAAAAATGTGTGAAGTGATGGAGATACCCGAATACGCAACAGACCCAAGATTTGTAACAAACGATTTACGTGTCAAAAATAAAGATGAATTACTCCCAAAACTTGAAGAGATCCTGCTTCAAAAACCTGGAGAAGAATGGTGCAAATTATTCGAAGATGCTGGAGTGCCCGCAGCTCCTGTGAATACTCTTGATAGAGCATTAGACAATGAACAGGTTGAAAAAAGAAGTTTAATTAAAAGTTTCAAATATCCTGGTTCAGGAGATGTAAGAGTAGTTGGTAATCCTATTATGGATATAGGTAGTGAAAAAAATTCTACATGTGACCCAGCGCCTATGCATGGAGAACACACAATACAAATTTTAAGAGAAACTCTCGGATATGAAAAAGAAATCATTGATTCTCTTTTAGATAAAAATGTTGTTCAAACCGAAAAAAAAATTAAATAACAGAAGATTTTAATCTTCAGGTACTGCAGTTAATTTTCCATCAACGAGTTTTATTTCATTTTGATTAATTACTTCTGCTTCTATCTCAATAAATTTTTCATTCGATACTTCATATTGCCTTACGACTGTACCTCTGCAAGTAAGAATATCTCCGGGCCATGCTTGAGATACAAAACGGATCTGAAATTTTCGAAAGGAAGTGGGGCCAAGATTTTCATTTAGCATTCTTGAGAGATAACCGAGCGAAAGAGGTCCCATAGCAAAGACTTTCTCAAAACCACTTCTAATAGCAAAAATCTCATCATGATGATTAGGATTAAAATCACCTGAGGCCCCAGCGAAACGAACAATATCCGTACGAGTTATAGGACCGACTTCCAGTTCAAGTTCAGTTCCAGGTGTAAGCTCTGTAAATTTTTTATACATTTGGGACATAGTGACCTCCTTTATCAACCTGTTTCAATTAGAGTACGATAATCAATTTGAACAATTTCACCATTTTCGTCTCTAAATTCCGTTTTAATTACTACAAAAGTCATTTCACCACCTTTTCTTCCTTTTTTCACTTCTGAAGATACAACAGAATTTTTCCCGATTAACTTCATCCCTGCAAAAATTGGTTTAACATATTCAAAACTGTATCCCCCCAATAATCTTCTTCCTAAATCAAAACCAAGATGCCTCATCGGATCATTCTCATCATCATCAAACCAAAACTGTCTCGTGAAAGTTGGAGGTGCAACTAAATTTGGATAACCAGCTTCATTCGCAGCTTCCACATCCGTATAAACAGGATCTTCTAATCCTAAAGCTTTAGCATATTCTCGAATCTTGCCTGTTTCCACGATAAACTCAAACTCTTTAAAATCTCTATCGATAACTGACTTATCAAAAGGCATAAAAATAATTCCTTAAAAAAATTATATTATTCTAACCAATTTTATTTAATCAGAAAGATTAACAATTTTACCGTTAATTTCTAAGGTGTTTTCAATGTCTACAGGGTTTTTCAAAGTCCACTCCGCAAAACAACCACCTTTTGCATTTTTAGCAAGTTTTTTTAACTCTGCAGGAGAAGCATCCGAATCAATCGATAAAAAAGAACGAAAACCGTTACAACCGCTCTCAACTGTTCCTTTTAAAACAGAACCTCGCAAGAAAAAGTCATATTCAATCCTGCATTTTGCTTTTTTAAAAGATATTTTCATCATGTGCGCATACCGCGCAACTTGGGTTAAAAGTCAAAAACCCACACCAAGTGCAAAATAATTTAACGGTTGTGGATATTCTCCGTCACCTCCCAATCTTGCTGGTTCATCACAATAAATTTCAAAATCTCCACTCTTACCAACTTTTAGTTGTCCTTTGCCTTCTATAGTTTCCATCTCTGCTACTATTGTGTTGACGTATCCTTGGGTGGGATGTTCTGGCTGATCAATTACTCTCTTTCCTGGAACATTACTTTGCTCTGCTGCAGTTGTCGGCTTCAATACATAAACTCCTTTTAAAGATTTAAGAAATTTTTTAATCTTATTTTTTTCTCCTTAATTTTCTCCATTCCCAAGGAGGAAGAGGATCATTATGACCCCAAACTCCTATCTTTTTTTTTCGCGCATTCAATTCTGCTTTTGATAAACTTAAATTATTTTTAGCGTATTTTTTATACCACCAACAAAGCCCTTCAGAAACAAGTACTAAACCAAGGTCAATATCCTCTTCATAAAATACCTTACCTATAACTCTGCTATAACGATCAATTCCTATCTTCTCAACCTTTACCTTCTTATTGGAGATCAATTCTTCCACTCTTTTTTTTGCCCTTACTCCACCCGGTTGCTTTATTTCAGGACAATCAATTCCATATAAACGTATTTTAAATTTATTAAAATTTTTCTTAATATGAATTGTATCCCCATCTGACACGTATGTTACGTCACCAAAAGAAGTTTCAGAAAATAGAAACTTAGGTGTTAGAAAAAAAAAGATTAAAAAAACAAAAAATAGAAAGAATCTCATTCGTATTTCTCTTCTAAAATAATAAGTTATAACTATTATATTTAATTTTAAAATTTTAAATACCCTTAGCAACTTAAAAGTCCTTCAATTGATTATAAGTTGTAAAAATAATATTTTTCATATAATTTTGGATTCTTCACATTATTTAAAGGAGAAACTATGAAGTTTTATAAAATATGTTTTTTAGTCATTTTATCCGCTATTTTTCTAGCAAATCCGATCTTTTTGGAATCAGTATATGCACATAAAGGAAAAAAGAAATCTCGTAAAATGCTTTTAAATTTGGCATTACGACACAGCACGAGATTGGGTCTTAATATATCTCAGATTACAAAGTTAAGAAGTTTAAGAACAAATTTCAAAAAATCTAGAATAATGAATAGAGCTAAATTGGGAATTATGAGAATAGATTTAAATTTATTAATTCGAACTGAACCTATGAAAATGAAAGAAATTGAAAAGTTAGTTAAAAAATTGACATCACAAAAAGAAATTATGTGGATGGCTAAAATTGAGACTATTGCAAAAATAAAAAATATTTTGACAAATGTGCAATTAGAAGAAATAAAAAAAATTAGGAAAAAACTTCGAAAGAGAAGAATGCGATCTCGGCAAAACAGAAAAAAATAATATCCAAAAAAAAAAGAAGAATCATAAAAGAAAAAATGTTGCACATATTTGATCGGAAATTGAATGAATATAGAGTTCCAAAAAGCCTCGTGTGATGTTTTAGTCATAGGTGGCGGTGTAGCAGGTATGTTAGCGGCTATTGAAGCCAAAAAAGAAGGTGCCGAGGTTATTCTTTTAACAAAGGCAACTTTTCCCTCTGGGAGTTCGTCCATGGCACGCGGTGGATTTTCCAGTGCACTAGGACATCAAGACAGTAGAGATAATCCTAGAGTTCACTGGAAAGATACTATAGAAGGTGGTTATGAAATCAACAATTCTAGATTAGTAGAAGTAATGACTGAAGAAGTTATCGAACGTACATTCACAATTGATTCCTGGGGTTTAGGCCTGATCAAAAAAGAAAACGGAAAATATGACCAACGAAAAAGTGCAGATGATACATATGCTCGTTTTCTGCATTGTGCAGGGATGATCGGGAAACCTTTAATGTCTTCCTTGTCAAAAAAAGTAAAGAATTCAGGAGTAAAAGTAGAAAGTAATGTTTTTATTATTGATTTGATCTTAGAAAAAGACGGCTCTGTTGTAGGAGCTTGGGGAGTAAAACATAAAGAAGATATTGCAATTCTCATTTCTAGTAAGAGCACGGTTCTTTGTTCTGGAGGAGCTCCACAATTACACGAAGTCAACGACTCTCCCCCTCAGGTAACCGGCGATGGATATGCTATGGCCTTTAGAGCAGGTGCAGAGTTAGTTGATATGGAAATGATTGATTATCAGCTTATGACCGGATGGCCTAAAAAAATGATAGGTTACAACCCTTATGCAACTGGATTTATTAGAATAGGTTCACATTTAAAGAATAAAGATGGCTTTAGGTTTATGCAAAAATGGAATCCAAATGCACCAAATGAAAATTATGAGCAAACTACACGTTCGCTTTTTAATAGAGGTGTGGGGTTTGAAATTTTCGAAGGTAGAGGCACAGAACACGGCACTGTATATATGGATGCATCACACTGTATGAATGTAGACCATGGAGGAGAAATAGAAATAATTAAGAGAGCTTTTAAAAATCGGGGAATTGATATTTCCAAAGAACCTATGGAAGTTTGTAGTGGACCACATACTTTTTTAGGAGGAATACGAATAGACGAATTTGGAAGGACTAATATTCCGGGTTTATACGCAGGAGGAGAGGCAGGTGGTGGAATACATGGTTCAAATCGTCTTTCAGGAGCGGCGCTTGCAGATAGCTTCGTTTTTGGTTCACGTTCAGGAAAAAATGCAGCTAAAGATTCAAAGAAAATCCATTCTAAAAATGGCGTAAAAATAAATATATCAGACAAACTTTTTTTACTTTTTGACAGACTTAAGAATTCTGGAAATATGAGTGCTAAAGAGTTTCGTCTTTCTCTTCAGAAGAATGTTTTTGATAATCTTGGACAAATAAGATCTAAAGAAAGGTTGCAGATTGGACTGGAAACATTAGAAGACCTACAAAAGAATTCGGTTTCAATAGTAAAAGATAGAGAGAAACCTACGTCTAAAATAAATGAAATTAAAAGTGTCGTTGAAACCGAGAATTTGATGGATGTTGCAAAAATGCTTGGAATTTCTGCATTAAAAAGAGAAGAAAGCCGAGGAGGTCATTATAGATATGACTTCCCAGAAACAGACAATGACAAGTGGAAAGCAAATATTATTGTCTCTAAAAATATTGCGACAGAAGAAATGAAAACGAAAGTTAATCAAATTTCAAGATAAGACTATTCGTAGAATTTTTGAATAAAACTCAATTTTTATCTATTTTTTTGAATAAACTTACAAAGGACATCTCCAACTTCCTTTGTTTTTAAATGCCCACCAAGATCTCCGGTAACAGATTTCTCTCTAATTGCATTTTTAACTGCACTTAGAATAATTTCTGCAGAAGCATCATAACCCAAAGTGCCAAGAAGAATACGGGCAGTAAGAGTTGTTGCGAATGGATTGGCAATACCCTTCAATGCGATATCTGGTGCAGTACCGTGAACAGGCTCAAACATAGAAACTTTTCCTGGGTGAATACATCCTGAAGGAGCCATGCCAACTCCTCCTACAAGACCCGCACATACATCACTTAAAATATCACCATACATATTATTAGTGACAATCACAGAAAAATCTTCAGGATGTTGGATTAGATCCATACACAAAGTATCTATAAAATAATGTTCTCCTTCTACGTCAGGAAACTCATCATTAATTTGCCAGAAGACTCTCTGCCACAAATCATGTGCATGGACTAGAGAACCGAATTTATCAGCCATCGTTACTTTTGGATAGTTATGTTTTTTTGCATATTCAAATGCATATCTACATATTCTTTCTACTCCTTTATAAGTATTTACATCTTCTTGAATAGCCACCTCATCTTTTGTTCCTTTTTTAAAATTTCCTCCAAGTCTAACCATCACACCCTCAGTATTTTCGCGCATTACTGTCAAATCTATAGGAACTTCTTTTCGCAATGGACTAAAACTAGGATCAAACAAAAAAGCAGGGCGTAAGTTTACATAAAGATCCAACTCTAAACGAAGTGCTCTAAGAAGATCTCTACAATTTACATCTGGAGGAATACGAGGATCCAAACCTGCACTACCAAACAAAATGGCATCGTGTTTACTTGCAAGATCGTGAACTAATGCAGGAACATCCTCCGGAAGAGGGGAACCTTCCTCAAGGTATCTCAATGCTCCATAGTTATATACTGTAGGATCAACTTGAACTTTATCTGCAAGAGCTGCCTCTTTCATCACTTCTGTTACAACAGGTAAAACATCATGACCAACCCCGTCACCTAAGATAACTGCTAATGAAAGCTTTTTCTCATTCATAATTCTCTCTCTAAAGATGTTTAACAACTTTCATTCTTTGAACTGCATCCCCAGCTAAATGGGTCCATACTGCACCATCTCTTTGTAATTTTTCTGCTCCAACATCTTTCATAACACCTGCACCACCATGAATATCAACATTCAAACAGGTAACTCTTTGTATAACATCAGAGGAAAAATTCATACAAAGTATTCCGTGTCTAGGGTCACGTTTAGTTCCTTCTTCACTATCACAAGCTGTTCTCATAACATAGGACCTTAAGGCTTCAGTAAGCATATGCATTTCAGCAAGTTTTAATTGGATTGCTTGATGCTCTATAATATAATTTCCACCCTGCCATCTCGTCCTAGCATGATTCATAGCCATATCACATGCTGCCTGACATACTCCCATAGCATTAGCAGCTAATTCCAAATCATTAAATTCGGAGGTGTCGCCCTTTCTAACTTTAATACCTTCATTAACTCCTCCAACCATATTCGTATGCGGAACCCGAGCATTCTCAAAAATCAATTCAGCATTTTGGTAAAAACGCCAACCCGTTTTATCGTATACTTTTCCAACTCTAAATCCAGGAGTATCTGTTGGAACTAAAAAAAGAGTCGATCCATCTGCAATTTTTACCGAAGGATCTGTTCTAGCATCTATAAAGAAAAGTTTAGCAACACTACCATTGGCAATATAGCGTTTTGTGCCATTTAAAATCCAATCATCTCCATCTCTCTCAGCTTTCAGCATCCAACCCGTTGAAGGATCATCAGGTTGCAAACGATTATCTGAACCTGCAGCAGGTTCAGTACCACCCTTTCCTAATAAATAAGTATCATCAGCAATAAATGGTTTAAGAAATCTTTCCTTCTGATCTTCTGTACAAATAGCCGAAATCAAATGACTCCACTTCCAGCACTGACTAAATGTCTTTGATATAGCACTATCACCACGTGCAAGTTCTTCCATTACCAAAACCTGAGTGACGAAATCTATTCCATGGCCACCCCATTCTTTAGCAACCACGGCAGTTCTAAAACCTAATGCAGAGCCTTTCTTTATAATCTCCCAGTCAAACGTTTCTCTAGGATCTAGAATCTGATCTCTTTCTAGAGATATAGGTTTGATTTCTTCCTCTGCAAATTTTCTAGCTTTCATCTGCCAAGATATTTGTTCATCATTCAATTTAAAATCCATTATTAAGTACTCCTATTCTGATTAACAATTTTCAATTTAACTATTTAAGGATGGTTTAGGAACTTGAGACCACCATTTATCAATCTTTAAATCTTCACAAATTGCATTCGCTGCATTATAACCCGGGGCTCCATTAAGACCACCCCCATGGCAACTAGATCCACATAAATAAAATTTCTCTAATGGTGTCCTCATTCCAGAAAGTAAAGGATGTGGACGATTAATACCCAATTGATTCGAGGTATAAGCTCCCATTCTAACCGCACCCTCTACAATATTCTTATTTCTAATATTTAAGTCATTGGGAGAATATAATTTTGCAACACGTATAGTATCACTCTTTAAATTAGGAGCATATTCACTCCATATATCAATTAATTGTTGTGTGACTGATTCCTTAATCTCATTCCATTTTTCCGGAGAATTTCCGTCTATTCTATAGGGAGCACCAGGCCACCAGAACGCAACATGCCCACCTTCAGGAGCATAACTTGAATCAAATAGGCTATTACATGCGCCGTTTCCCATTGGCATGGAAGGAAATTTTCCACTTCGCCTTTCCTCAGTATTTTTTGAGACTTCCTCATCTGTATCAGCACCAAAGATTATATTAAAAGATTTTCCTACATCAGGATCATATTTCTCTGCTAAATATTTCGGAGCCTCACTGAGAGCTAAATGTAATGTCATCAGGGAATGAAATCCCCAATCCCAATTATTCATTTTTTCATTAACTTCCTCCGGAAAAGCATCCTCTCCTACAATACGAATTGAAGAAGGAGCATTTAAACCACTTGCAATAAATGAACTTGCAGCAATCTTTGTACCATTTCCAAGAACTACTCCTCCAGCATTTCCATTTTCGCGATAAACTTCCTCTACATTACAATCTCTAAAGACTTCACCTCCATATGATCTAATTAATTTCTCTAAAGATTTCGGTAATTCAAGTGCACCCCCAACAGAAAGGCCTAAAGTAGTTTGCGATGAAAAAAGACTAGGTAAAAACATTCCTGTTCCTGGTTCATCTTCTACAGTAATTGCATGAGCAAATAATTTAAACAATGTTCGCATTTTGGGATGCTCAAAATAGGCATCTACTGCTTCTCCAATACTCATTTTTGCGAAAGAGAGTAACTCTTTTCCCTTTTCCCCCTTAATTCTATTTCCAATTTCTTCAGGTGCTAGTGGGGCATGAAAAAGAAAACTTCGTAAAAGAGGACCTAATTCTATTGCATATCGCTCGAACAAATATCTATAGGATTCTGCATCGTTCTTTGAGATTCGAGAAATTGAGGAAACGCTTTTATCTACATCTCTATGAAGAACTACTGATGTGCGATCTCTATAAAGAGCAGCATGTTGAACTTCCGGAGTTACCCATTTAAATCCATAGTTAGATAATTCCAAATCATTAACTATTGGAAAATCTTCTAATCCAATAAAAAAATTAGCATGCATATTGGATTTATAGCCAGGAAGGAGAAATTCTTCAGTTGATGCGGCACCACCTATTTCTGGTTCTGATTCGAAAACAGCAATCTTAAGACCACATTTTGCCATATAAGCAGCACAAACTAGACTGTTATGACCAGCCCCAATTAAAATACCGTCATATTTATCCACTTTAACCTCCATTTGGTTAAATTAGATCTAATACAGTCGAAATCTAAAAAATAGATAATATAACTATTTCGTTAGTTCAAATTGTAATTCTTCAGGTTCAATCGGGAGAGCTAACGGTGCCTCCATTTTTGCAGACAAATCACAGGCCATTGTTAACATTAAATTTCTATGCCCTTCCTCAGCAGTGCAATGAGGTGTGTCTACTCCTGCATATATTCTTGCAAGCCAAGAATTTGTTTCTTCACGCATAGGACCCCAGAACTGCCCTCTTGAAATATCACCAGGTGGATAACTAGCTAGAAAGTTAACATGTCTTTCGTCACCACGATGAGCAACCCAAGGTTTTTCTGTAGCCATAACCATATCTCTATGTGTATCGTCAATAGTAAGAACTCCACCCGTTCCAACTATTCCAATTTCTAAACTATAAGTTGAAGCAGGCCATACAACCGGCAAACCCCAACTACAAGACATACTCCATAAAGTACCATCCTCAAAAGTGAAAATACTGTAGGTAGAGTCATGAGTACCCAGACCAGTTAGAGCCTTCGCAACCGAACGAGCATATATTTCAGTAGGTTTCTTCCCTTCACCTAAGACCCAAAGTATAACGTCTAATGCATGAGTTCCAGAAATCACCATTGGAGTTAACAAAGAACGATCTTCGTTAGCCTCTAAACGCGTTATGCCAACCATTCTATTCAAAAATGCCCTAGTTGTTGCAGATGTAATATCTCCTAATTGACCAGAGGCTACTTGCTCTCTAGCAACTAACCATTTTCTCCTAAACCTTTGTGTATAACCAACAACCAGATCTATTTTCTCGTCTTGTGCTGCTTTAACTATTTTTGCAGATTCAACTACATTAGTAGCTAGAGGTTTTTCTGCAATGATTCTATGTCCATGTTCTATAGATTCAAAAAGCGTTTCTGCATGTACGTTTTCATCGGTAGCAAGAACAGCAGAATTAACTTCTGGTCTTCTTAATAACTCCCGATAATCGGTCGTAAAAAAATCTGCATTTAAATCTTCAGCTAGCTGTTTGCCTTTTTTTTCATCAATATCACAACAACCAATCCATTCTGTACCAGGATATTCTAATGCACAACGCCCTCTAATTCTTCCGACACGACCACAACCTACAATTGCCAATCCAATTGGAGTCTTTGTTTTATCATTCGCTGGCACTTTCTTTTTCCTCCATTTTATGCAAAAAAATATACATACATTTTTTCAAGTAAGTTTAGACACATTGGTAATATTTATGTAACAAGTATATTGCAAATCATACACAAAATATAATTAAAATTGAGAAAATAAATTAATTTTTAAGGAGAGACCTATGCCAGAGATGAAAGGAGCTCGATACATCGGAGAATTTTTAGTTAAATACGGAGTAAGCACCTTTTTTTTTAAACCATCCGTACTAAGTAAAACTTTAGCGCAAATGGATGATTTGCCTATCAAAAGGGTTTTAACGCACGGAGAAAAATCAGCTGCTTACATGGCGGATGGTTACGCAAGAGCCTCCGGAAAACCTGGCGTATGCGGTGCGCAAACTGTAGGTGCGGCAAATTTAGCTGCAGGACTCCGCGACGCTTATATGGAGAATAGTCCGGTCATTTCATTGACGGGGGGGAGATTCCCACACTCGAAACATAAAAGACCTTACCAAGAAATAGATGACTATCCCATTTTCGAACCACTTACTAAAGCAAACTACCAGGTAGATGAAGTCGAGAGAATCCCTGATCTTATGAGACAAGCTTTTAGAGATGCAACATCAGGGACCCCAGGACCTGTAAATCTTCAGTTTTTGGGTCTTCACGGAGAAATTGAAAATGATACTGCAGATCTAGAAATGATTGTCGAAGAAGAATTTACGCAAGTTCCTTCTTACAGGTCATATCCAGATCAAGGACTACTTGACAAATTACTTGTTAAACTAGAAAACGCAGAACGTCCAGTAATAATCGTCGACTCTGATGCAAGAAGATCCGGCGCTAGGGAAGAGTTATCTTCTCTTTCACTTAAACTATCCATCCCAATCGCAACTTCGACTGGAGCGTATGCTCTTATACCAGATGATCATCCTAATTATATCGGAGTGCCTGGAACATATTCGAGATCATGTTCAAATGAAATATTATCCAAAGCTGATCTAGTTGTCTTTATTGGGAGCGAAGTTGGAGGTCAAATCACACATTTTTGGAAACTTCCTATTCCAGGCACAGAAGTTATACAAATTGGAAATAACAGTTCCGAATTCGGAAGAACTTATCCAAATTCTCTATCAGTTTTAGGAGATGTAAAAATCACCATGCGTGAACTCTTAAAAAAGATTCAGAAAGATAAAGAACCAACTTCATGGCTTTTAGAATCAAGAACAATAGTAGAAAAATGGAAAAAAGAACAATCTATTTTTAGAGATTCAGAATCCTCTCCAATGCGCCCTGAAAGAATAATGAAAGAATTAGGTAGTTCTCTTCCAGAAAATGCTCTCTTAGTCTGTGATACTGGACATTCCGCCTTATGGGTAACACAACAATTATGGATGAATAGTAAATCATGGGATATGATCAGATGCGCTGGCTCTCTTGGATGGGCATTTCCTGCGTCCATTGGAGCAAAATGTGCTCTACCCGATCGTCCTGTTGTTTGTTTCACAGGAGATGGTGGTTTTTGGTATCATATTCAAGAAATTGAAACTGCTGCAAGATGTAAAATACCGTCTGTAACTGTTGTAAATAATAATCATTCAATGAATCAAGAAATAAATGTATACACTGCTGCTTATGATGGAAAACCATCTGATAAGTGGGGAGATATGTGGATTTTCAATAAAGTTAATTTCTCCAAAATTGCAGATGAAATGGGTGCTCAAGGGATTAGAGTCGAGGATCCAAATGAAATATCATCAGCTTTAGACAAAGGGCTTAATACGCATGACAAACCAACGATTATTGAAGTGATCTCTGATATAGATGCCTTAGCTCCTAAAACATGGATGCCTTAAATTATTAACATAAAGCTTCTAAACAAAAAAATATTTTTAAATTGATGCGAGGGGAAAATGTCCAAAAACAATTTACCATTATCTAGATTTAAAGTTCTCGATTTAACTACCGCCAGATCTGGCCCAACTGCCGTAAAACAACTCGCAGACTGGGGTGCAGATGTTATTAAAATTGAACCTTCAAGAAAAATTATTGCTTCTGGAGGTGGATTGTCCAGAGATAGGCATGGATATGAAATGCAAAATCTTCACAGAAACAAACGAGGTATGACATTAAATCTTAAAAGCAAAGAAGGTAAAGAGATTTTTTATAATCTTGTTAAAAATTCAGACGTAGTCATAGAAAATTATCGTCCAGATGTCAAAAATCGCTTAAAAATAGATTACGAAACTTTAAAATCCATAAATAACAAAATAATTTTAGGAAGTATTTCAGGTTTTGGTCAATTTGGTCCGTATTCTAGTCGTCCGGGTTTAGATCAGATTGCTCAAGGGTTAAGTGGATTGATGTCTGTAACTGGAATGCCCGAAAATGGACCAACAAGAGTAGGTGTTCCAATCGGAGATCTCACCGCAGGAATGATGTTAGCACAAGGCATTCTTCTAGCTTTATTAGAACGAGAGAAATCGGGTGAAGGTCAATGGGTACATACATCCCTTTTAGAGGGTCTGATTCAAATAATGGATTTACAAGCTGCTCGTTTCTTAATGGCAGGAGAAGTACCCAAACAAGTAGGTAATCTGCACCCGGTCTATTTACCAACTGGAGTTTTTCCAACTTCTGATTCTTCTATGAATATACAATCCCCTGGTCAGGTTTTTTGGAAAAGATTAAGTGCTGCCTTGGGGAAACCGGATCTTTATGACGATAAAGATTTTAAAACCCCAGAAGACCGATGGGAAAATAAAGATAGATTAAATAAAGAAATCTCAGAATTAACGATGAAAAAAACTACAGCAGAATGGGTTGAAATACTTAATGACGCCGGAGTACCTTGTGGCCCAATTCACAGAGTTAATGAGACATTTGCAGATCCTCAAGTTCAGCATCTAAATATGAATCCTGAACTAGAACACCCTGTGATCGGAAAGATAAATGTTGTAGGACAGGCAATTAAATTAAGTAGGACTCCGCAAAAAATGCGATTTACTACTCCGGAAATTGGAGAACATAACGATGAAATCCTGTCTGAGTTGAAATACAGTGAAGAGGATATCGAAAAATTCAAACAAGAGGATATAATCTAAAATCTTAAATCATAATAATTCCACCATTTACATCTAAGGTTACACCGGTAATGTAACTTGCTTCACGACTACATAAAAATAGTATTGGCCAAGCGATTTCTTCAGGATCACACATTCTACCCAAAGGGGAGTTCTGTTTTATTCTGTCCATCTGTTCTTCTGTTCTCATTGCAATAGTTCTAGGTGTATTCACATTTGCAGGAGCAACAGAATTTACTGTAATTCCAAAAGGTCCAAATTCTTTTGCTGCTTGTCTTGTTAATGAGAGCAAACCACCTTTAGAAGCGGTATAATGAGGGGAATGTGCGGCAGCACGAGCGGCGGCACTTGAAAGAGAAATAATTCTTCCATAATTGTTTTTTTTCATAACTGGAGTTACTGCTTTCAGCAACAAAAAAAAACTTTTTAAATTATTATCCACAATATTATCCCACTCATCTACAGGAAGATCTGTGAGTGAAATATATTTTGGAAAACCACCTGCACTGTGGACTAAAGAATGTATATGTCCCTCTTCATTTTCAATTTTTTTGACTGCTTCTTTAATAGAAAGCCAATTAGTTAAATCAAGACAGGAAACAAGAGCTTTACCTCCAGAATCAGATATATCATCAGCGACTCTCTCAGCACCTTTTTTATCGAAGTCCATAATTACAACATTTGCACCTCGCGATGCAAATAATTTTGCACACATCTCGCCTATTCCAGTTGCTGCACCAGTAACAACTGCTACCTCACCATCAAAATTCATAATTAATGGATCACGTTTATTCATCATTCTGATTTTCTAATCAAATCTTTCAGGCAAACCAGCCATTTTTCTTAAAACCTCAAAAACTGCCACAGAATCTCTCTCAGCATGACCATTTTCATACGCATTCTGTGCCAATTGAGACCATATACTAGTCATCAACATTGGAGAACCAAATCTTTGTCCTTGTTCTAACATCAACCTTGAATCCTTTAAAGAAATTTTGATCAGTCCTTCTGGACTATAATCTCCATTTATCATTTTAGGACCTTTATCTATCATCGTTTTCGATGAACATGCACCGTCTTGAAGTACTTCAAGTAAGTTATTTAACTCCATACCAGCTTTTGTTCCTAAGGACAGAGCCTCGGCGAGTGCAAGTCGATTACCTGCAAGAACTAAATTTATAATCAATTTTGTCAGGGCTCCAGAACCAACCGCACCCATCAAGTAAGAAGCACGACTAAATCCATCAAAATATGGTTTGCAAGCATCAAAATCTTCTTGTTCCCCTCCTGCAATAATTATCAAATCTTTTTTCCAGGCCATTGCGCTTGTCCCACTAACCGCAGCATCAAGAAAACGGATTCCTTTCTCTGCCAATTCTTTTCCTAAACGCTCTGAATCCTCAGGTCTTGAGGTAGTAGCATCAGCTAGTATAAGACCTTCTTTTGCACTTTCCATGATTCCATTATTACCAAAAATTACTTCTCTAACTATATCGCTAGTAGGTAGAGAAGTTATCAACCAATTTACTCCATCTGCGGCAGTTGATGGAGAGTCGGCAGAAATACCACCTCTTTCTACAAATTCGTCAACTCTCTTTCCATCTAGATCGAAACCCTGCACTTCATAACCTGCATCAAGAAGATTTCCTGAAATAGCTGAACCCATCAATCCGATTCCTACAATACCAACACGTTCTGACATACTATAACCTCCAGTATTAAATTCTTTTGAAATTAAAAAGTGACCTATCTAGGAATAAACGGAACAATCAGTCTAGATTGATCCTTCCCAGTTAAAATAGTGTTCGTGACTGACCTCGGAATTGGTTCATGTGTGTAAATTAGATTTGTGACTGGATCGCAAGATGAAATTTCTAATTTTAATAAATGTCCCTCAAGAAATAAATTACAAGTAGGAACTATTTCAATTTCGTACTCGTAAACTTCCCCTGGAACTATCAATTCCACTTTATCATGTGGGTGCCAAGGCCTCCAACTCTTACTTTTTTCTAAATCTAATGCCCTATGCGAAGCTTTTAAAAATCCACGGGTTAAAGTTTTCTCAGATCCATCTCGAAATTCATCTTTAATAAAAATAAACCAATCCGTATCATCCTGATCAGAAATTGCAAACAATTTGAGTACAAGAGGTCCTGTAATTTCAAATGGTTTTGTAGCAGGTTCAGTTTTAAAAACTAATTTTGGTTCACCGAATTTTGACTCTGGCGTTCCAGGAATAAATTTATAACTTCTCTCTCCAGAAGAGGAAACATTTCCAGTAAGCTTTTCACCATCAAGAAAAAGTTCCTTCCATTCCGTTCTCTCTAATGGCCATTCTTTCTCAGTCCTCCAAGTATTTTCCCCTTGAATAAAGATATTAATCGGAGGACCATCAGTTACTCCTGTATCCAATCCTTTTAAAAAATGGTCATACCATCGAAGAGCCTCAAAATGATATACCCCAAAAGGTCTTCTAGGCTGGGGTTCAGGACCAATCAACATTCTTTTTGTAGTGCTTTGGGGTATAAAATCCCAACCCTCAAATGCTCCTCTTAAATGAAGACCATAAAAATTCCAGTCACATCCAAGATATGTAGGGACTTGTATTTTGCTTAAATTAGACCATGAAGACCGTTCCTGAAAGTATTCACAATCAAGAGGATCATTTCCACCTAAAACACGGTTAAAATGGTAATTAAAACCCGAGAGATCTTTTACTCGACCACTTGTATGATTTAAGAACATTAAACTCGTGAACCAGAAACGTGCCCAAGCTGAATAGATCCCTCCATGATAGTAGGCATCACGATATAAGTCTGTCATTGCATCATAGGGAAAGATTGCAGAAAGTCCTTCCGGTTGCTGTTCCGCCGCAAGTAATTGACTCATCCCAAAATAAGAGCATCCAATCATACCTACTTTACCATTACACCATGGTTGATTAGCAATAAACTCAATCATCTCTTTTAAATCTTTTTGTTCTTCTGGACCCCAATGATCCCATGAACCTCCGGAATCGTTAGACCCTCTAACATCTGCAATAACTTGCACATATCCCCTGGGAACCCAAAATTCAGTTAACCCTGCCTCGTTTTGTCCGATAGGAACGATAGTCGGCTGTAGTTGTCGAGTATATGGAGACCAAGAAAGAAGAGCTGGAAATTTTTCACCGGGAACATTTGGTCTATACACATCATAAGAAATATCTATGCCATCTCTTACTGTGAGTGTTTTTGAATTTTCTATAAAAACAGAATATTTAGGAAGAGAAATTTCTCTACTCTTGGGTTCTTCATTGAAAGGGTATTGCGGCCAGGATGATGGATTAACAGTTCGTATACTTTCCGGATTCACTTTAGGAAATTGAATCACCGCATTCCTCCAAAATCTCTAAAATTCTGAATATGCTCCCGGAGCAAGCGCTTTAATATCAGTAACAACGTCTACAATAATGGGACCAGTTTTTGTTTTTAATGCTGTCTGAAGTTTTGGTTTAAGATCTTTCTCTTTTTCAATTCGAATCCCTTTAGCACCCATAGATTTGGCAACTTGCACAAAATTAGTTTTCTCAAAATGCCAAAGTTCATGTGCTTTACCGTGCTGTTTTCCACCATATGCATCATCAAATATTTTAGTTTCTTGATTTTGGGAACTATTGTTATTCACAAGAATAACAACTGGGATTTTCCAACGAACAGCCGTCTCAATTTCTCCTATATGATACCAAAATCCCGCATCCCCAGTAAAAAGAACGACTGGACGATCGGGCGCAGCACACTTAGCTCCCATCGCGGCAGGAAAACCCCAACCCAAATGACCCGCAGCTCTTATAAAACTATGCTTGTCTCCATTTAAATCAAGGAAACCACCTGTCCACATTCCAGAATGTCCTGTATCAGACAAAAGAATTGAATCGTTTGGCAAAATATCTGAAAGAACCTGACATACTCTCTCAGGCCTTATGGGATTCTTCTTTGAGTTCAATAATGGAGCATATTCTTTTCTCCAATTTGAAACTATTTTACTAAACCTCTTATTCCAATTTACTCTCTTTTCATTTTGACTATCATCACAAAATTCAATTAATTTACTTAAGGAAACTTTTGCATCTCCGTGAATAGATGCTTGTAAAGGATAATTCCTTCCAAGTTCCTCTGGATCTATATCTAATTGAATAGCAGATACTCCAATCTTAGGAACCTTCCAAAAATGAGTAGTCATTCCACCAGTTTGTGTTCCTACAAAGAAAACAAGATCAGCCTCTGAAACAACCTGGTTCGCACTTCTTCTAGAATAACTACCGACAACACCAACAGATAGTTGATGGTTCCCTGGAATAACTTCTTTCGCATTCATCGAAGTAGCAACTGGGATAGAAAGTTTTTCTGCAAGCTCGACTAGTTCCTTATGGGCTAGAGAAGTACGTACACCTCCACCACAAACAATAACAGGCTTTTTACTAGAACTAAGAATTTTTGCCGCTTTTTTTAACGAATTAATACTGGGCTCTGGACGGTAAGCAGGAGTACTCGTAAACTCTTTTTCTACAACAAGTTTAAGATTTCCTTTTTTCTGTTCTATTTGACCTAAATTTCCAGCAAATCTCAAATGAACTGGTCCAGGCGTACCTGATGTAGCTACTCTAAAAGCTTGCCTTAGTAAATCTGGAAATCTTTCAACATCATCCACATACGCATTAAATTTCGTAACTGGATCGAACGCAGAAATATCTTCTACTTCTTGATATGGATTTCTATAACGTATCGATGGAGTTGTCCCACCTGTAAAAGCTATCACAGGAGAGCAACCTAAATAGGCCTCTCTAAGTCCCGCAGCAAGATTTACTCCTCCCACAATTTGCGCCATACAAATACCAGGACGTCCAGAAATTCGAGCATAAGCATCAGCCATATATGCAGCAGACTTTTCTCCGTGTGTCAAAACTCTAGAAATTCCTGTGTTCTTTTTATCCATTTGGGCCAAAGAATGACTCAGAATTGTAGGGACGAAAAAAATATGCGTGACACCATATGCTTTCATAGTATCCGCCATAAACTCTGCACCTGACATTCTTGGCATAAAAAACTCCTTATCTCTTTTTAACTTTCTGAAACAACAATTTATTTTTATAGGCCTATCATCGCCTTAGCTTCATCAACCGAAGCGATTTCTCTACCCAATAATTTTGCTATATTAGCTATCCGATTTACATGCTCTGGATTATCTCCAAAAACGCCCGGGGTTAGAAATGGCTCATCCTCTGTTCCGACACGAACATGACCACCTTCCATGACAGCCATAGTCTCTAAATGAAGATGAGTATTACCCGTTACGCTTGTTATATATATTGAGTCCTCAGGAAGTGCAGAAACTCTATGCAAAAATTCTTTCATCGTTGCTGGAGACCATGCACCACCAGGCCTGCCAAAAAATACTGTCATTAGAACTGGAGTTTTAATTAGATCTTTCTCTAACAAATCATTAATCATCCATAATTCCCCGATACTAAATACTTCAAACTCTGGTTTCACATTATAGTCAGCGCAAAGTTTCATCATATCTGCAATTTCATCTCGGGGATGTAACATCATAACGTCACCCTGAAGAAAAGCCATATTATGAGCTCCAACTGCAACAGACATCATTTCAGGCTTAAACTTCACTACTTCACGCCTTTGCTCAAGGGTCTGCGTAGAAATACCATACTGCAACATAACGGGACAAGAATCACGAATGGCTTTTGTATGATTTTCCCAAGCTTCATAATTTGTAGGAGGAGCATGGATATGAGCGATACAAGAACCTGCTTCCCATCCTTTTTTAACGGAACTAGCTAAAACCTCCGAATCGTGAAATCTTTTTTCAACACCTTCGTGCATAGATGTATCTGCTGCACAATTGATAATCATAAGTTTTGACATTAATAATCCCTCATTACTAAAAAATTTAATTAAGCCCTAGAATCTGTTTGGTTTCCTCAACAGTTGCAGGTTCTCTTCCTAGTTCTTTTGAAATTCGGACCATTCTCGAAACAAGTTGTGCATTATCCTCAGCCAAAACTCCTTTAGTATAATAAGGTTCATCCTCCGTACCAACTCGGACATGACCTCCTTGAATAATAGAAACCGTTTCTAAAGCAACATTACTCAAACCAGCAGCACTAACAGAGAAAACAGAATTTGCAGGTAAATGTTCAATGCGATGCAGTAATTCTTTTAAAGTTGCTGGAGACCAAAATCCGCCTGGCCATCCGAAAAATATGGTCAAAACAACTGGATTTTTTACTAAATCTTTCTCTAAAAGCCATTCTAAATTCCATAAATGTCCCAAATTAAAACACTCAAATTCTGGATGCACTCCATTGTCATTGAATAGTCGTACCTGATCTTCAATTTCCTGTCTTGAATGCTCAACTAAGAGATCTGCATCAACAAACGCAAAATCATGAGAACCAAGAGCGATGGAAGCCATATCAGGTTTCAAATGAACTATTTTCTTTCTTCCTGGCAAACCCATAGCAGCTATTCCGAATTGAATGAGAATTTCAGGACAAGCTTCTCGTACTGCATTCGTAAAAGGTTCCCAACTATCTAACTGCATTGGAATTCCATGAATATGTGCTATCGAAGCACCTGCGTCGTAACTTGCCTTAATTTCACTTGCAAGGGATTCCGCAGTCTGAAGACGTTTTGGCACACCTGGATGCTTACGACTATCTGCTGCACAATTAGTTATTATTAACTTTTCGATTTTAACTTCCTCCTACAATAGAAAAGATTGAAAATATAATCATTAATCAATACTACTTTCAGCGTATAATAAACCTCTAATTCTTTGGGTTAACGAAACAAATTCGGGATCTCCCATTGTCTTAAGATCTCGAGGACGTGGAATATCTACTGGAATAATCTCCGCAATTTTTCCTGGTCTTGCAGTCATGACAACAATTCGATCTCCTAGAAAAACAGCCTCTGGAATACTATGAGTGATAAAGAAAACTGTTTTTTTACTTTCCAACCAAATTCTCTGTAGTTCTAGATTCATCTGTTCTCTTGTCATAGCGTCCAAAGCACCAAAAGGTTCATCCATAAGCAAAAGACTTGGATCATGTATTAATGCTCTAATTATAGAGTTTCTTTGTTTCATTCCACCTGATAATTCATGAGGGAATTTATCTTCAAATCCATCAAGACCAACCAAATTGATTAATTCTTTAGCTCTTTTAATTGTCACTTCTGAATCAAGTTTTAAGATTTCAGAGGGAAGAAGCGTATTTTGTAGTACAGTTCTCCAGAGAAGAAGAACAGGGTCTTGAAAAACAATTCCAACATCATTTCGAGGACCTTCAATCGCAGTATTATTTAAAGTGGCAACACCGGATGTTTTTGCTAAGAGACCACTTAAAATTTTTAATAATGTACTTTTTCCACATCCACTAGGACCAACAACAGAAATAAACTCTCCTTCAGAAATATCCAAATTTATATCAGATAGAGCATGGACAATTTCACCAGTCGAGGTGATGTATTCCTTTTCTAAATTTTTAACAGAAATGTAAGACATTTTTAAATTTCAATTTTAAGTTTTAAAAAATTAAGTTCCTGTTGTTTGTTCTGTTTCTGGTGCCCAAAAAAGAACCCTCTTCTTTACAAAATGAACAGCTTTATGCATTGCTAAACCTATCATTGAGAGAAGTACCAAAATGGCAAATGTACCAGTGGTATCGGCAGCAAAACTCATCTGCATTAAGAGAACTCCTAATCCGCATTGTCCTTTTCCACCCCACATACACATGCCCGCACCAACAAACTCTCCTAGTAGTGCACCAAGCAAACTAAAAACTACTGCTATCTCAAATCCTGCAAAAATAAAAGGTAGAGCATTTGGAAATTGTAATTTTCTAAAGGTGGTCCACCTTGAAGCTGATAAAGAACGAAGCAAATCTAACTGGTCTTGATCTGCAGATCTTAAACCAACCATCGTATTTACAAGAAGTGGAAAGAAAGCAACTAATCCTGCCAGAAAAATCTTAGATTCGATTTCATATCCGAACCAGATTATAAATAATGGTGCAATAGCAAGTTTAGGCAAAGTCTGGAAAGCTACAACATATGGCATGATAATAGCCTCTACCCATCTAGACTGCATAAAAACTAAACCAAGTCCAAGACCTATAAAACTACCTAAGAAAAAACCTAATACTGCTTCAAAAAGTGTGTGACTAATATGGAGATAAAAACTATTTTGCATTACACTTGTAAAATCTCCTGCACCAACAGAATCTCCAGTTTCTATAAAAAAGAGGCCTCTAAGTAAAGATTTACCTACATCAATAGGAGCAGGAAAGATAAAATCATCAACATCAAAAAAGACAACTATAAAATGCCAAAACAAAAGCAAAAACACAAAAGACACAGGAAATAACCAAAAATTTCTTTTTTGGTAAAGTACTGCTGACAAACTAGAAGTCCGTAATTCCTCGGATTCATTTATTGAATCCGAGGAATTAGTTTCTGAAATTTCACGATTATTCTTCATATTTTCTTATTGTTTATATTTTTTCAAAAGAGCTCTATATTTTTTCAACTCTTTGTCTATATCAAATTTTTTCGCTCTTCTAATTACTTCTTCTTTGTCAAAATTATTTACTTCTGCGATAAGATCATTAGTCCACAAACGTTTTACTTGTGAATCTGATAATTTTTTATCTAAACCAACAAATTTGACATATTCATTCCATTCTCCCGCATGATGAGCACCAAATCGCTTATCTTTTTCATCATCTACCATCAATTTAGGAGCACGTGCATGTAGTACTTTAATAAATTTTTCTGATGCTTTCTTACGACTCATTCCTTTGGGTACCGACTCTGGATAAAGAACCCAATGTATTTTTAATGCTGCTTCTGGATTTGTGTAGAAGAAAAGACTACCTTTAGCCAGACCTTTCAGAAAACCAACCGCGGTTTTCCTATTGTTTTTAAGATACTTTGTGTTAAGCCATACTACATTCCCAAATAAATTCTTTGTCCAACTTTCCTGATAAGGAACAAATCTCAATTTAAAACCTGCAGCTTGTGTAAGAGTATATTGAACATCAACACTTGCCCAAGCATCGATTCTACCAAGCTTCATGGCTGTAGCTGCTTTTGATCCTGCACCTACTGGAAGAAAAATAACATTTTGTTTTGCGGCAGGAATGCCACAAGTTTCAAGCGCTTTTTTAATAAAAATTTGACCTGCATCCCTTGCACTCATTAATCCAACTCTCTTACCCTGCAGATCACAAACAGATTTTATTGAACTATTTGGTGGAACAGCGACTGCTTCACCATAAATTGCATCTCTATTTAAAATATAAACACCTGTAACTGGTGGCCACTTTTTTCCTCTTGCCGCTTTAAATAAAATAGGAATAGGCCTAGGTAATCCTACATGGGTTCTCCCAGCTAGTACCCAACCCATTGCTTGTGCACCACCTTGAGCAGCAACAAATTCAGCATCTACTCCCTCTTCTTGATAATATCCAAGAAAATTACTCACCCAAAGAAATGCTAATCCTGGATTAAAAAGTGGATTTGCCATAGTAACTTTAATGTTCGATAGTTTTTTAGCCGCAAAACTCTTATTGGTTGGCGCAAGCAGAACTAACAAACAAAGTACCAAAAAAATTCTTAAAAAATACTTACCCATAATCACTCCCCCTTTAAGAAATGAAAAAAAATCAATCTTCAATAATTGCAACCGGCCTAACCCAAGCACCACTTGCATCTTTAATATTAATTGGAAAACAACAAAGCTTGAAACCATGTGGTTTAGGAATAGATCCTATATTTGCAACTTGCTCTATCTGAAAGTACTCACGTTGCCTTCCTAAAATATGGTGGCATGGCATCAAAGACTCTCTTTTTCCAGCTTTAAATTCAGGAATTTGATTGCTAAAAGGTCTATCAAACCCAAAAGCATCAATACAAATCACTCGGACACCTCGGTCAAGCAAGAATTCCGTAGACTCAATGCTCATACCTGGGTGGAGTTCAGAATAATTTGGATCATCCCTTTTTTCGTCCGTACCAGTCCAAAGAAGTATGATGTTTCCTTCTTTAACTTCATATTCTATTTTTTTTAAGCAGGACTCTATATCACTTGCCGTTATCCAATCTCCCGTATTCTTATGACGCAAATCTAATACAACTCCGTCTCCATAGCACCATTCTAGTGGGATTTGATCTACCTTCCTCGAAACCTCTCCTGCAACAGTAGGTCCATAATGCCACGGTGCATCCATGTGAGTTGCTGAATGTGTAGAAACCGTGACCATTTCAGCAGCTCCGCCAACACCATCATGTATATCTTCTATTTTGACACCCCATTTTTTTGCCGAATTAGTTCCAAACTCCTTATGATCCATATAAGTTATTTCCGGAGGACGTGGTTCATAAGAGCCATTCATCATTGGAGTACTAAGATCAATAAATTGAACTGCACACATATTTTTTCCTTACCTCTAAGTATAAATAAAATATTTTAAACAACCCAAAGTTTTCTTTCCTGCGGATATATAAAATCATACCCATCTTTCGTGACTATTACAGTCTTTTCAATCTGAGTTCCACCTACACCAAAAACCTGACAAGGATTCTCAATACAAATAGTCGTTCCTTCTTCCAATGGAAAATCACTTGAGGAAGGCAGAAAAGGACTATTTGTTGGAGAAGGATCAGAGAGAACATAAGGGACTTCTCTTTGTTCCAATCCAATAGCATGACCTGCAAAATTCCCATTATGTTCAGGAAGACCCCCTTCTTTCGTACCTTCTAACAGTGCTCTATAAATCTCAGATCCTAATACACCTGCTTTTACCTTTGAAAGACCTGCGTCAAAACCTGCTAGGGTTGCATCCCAAATATTAAGTTGTTCATCAGTTGGTTCTCCAAGAACTCCGCCCCAACCTGTATCAGACTGATAATTTCCAAGTACAAGACCAGCATCAAATTTCCACATTTCTCCTTTATTTATTTTTTTGTCCGTAGGAGGGAAAATTCCGGTCGCACGTCTACCAGAACAAAAGTGAAACCACTGCCAAATTCCACCCCCTCTACCAACTTCACTTCGGAAAACAGAGGCAACTTCTTGTTCTGTTGCTCCTTCTTTTACAGCTTCAGAAGCTGCAATACAAGATTTCTCATTTAGAGCTGCCGCAGCTTTCATAGCATTGAGTTCATCTTGAGTTTTTACCATTCTAATTAGACGGAATAAATCACTAGCCTCTATTATTTCTGCATCAGGAAGAGCGTCCTCAATTTGTTTCCTTACAGTAGGAGTTACCCTTTCCTGATCAAGAGCTAATCTTCCCTTGTCTAAACCTCTGTCACGTAGGGCCATTGCAAGAGATGCTCCTGGACTTTTTTCTCGCTTGGAATCGTTATTGTACATTCCTAAGTAAGTTTCTTCTTCTGGAGTTTCCGCTTTTTTATCTGGTGGTTGGATAAGAGCACTTTTACCACCAAAAGTATAATGTTCCTTAATCCATGATTGTTGCATAGAGACATATGTTACTTCCTGTCCAGGAACTATCAATGCAGGAGATATCGATTCATCAACAGCAAAGAGAGCAAACATATGAACTGAATATGCATATACTTTATTTGACCATCCAACCGTGCCCCCAAGATATGTCACATTTTCCGGAGTACTAGCAATGAGTACATCTACATTGAACTCTTTCATCAATTTTCTTGCACGACTTTCATTTAAATACATATGGTAATCTCCAAAAACAAACAACCGCATAGATGCGTAGAAAGATATTGAATATACAATTGATTTATGAAAGCAAATTAGCACTTTTTTCTTTGCTTCGTAAATAGGATGTAGATAAAAAACTTAAAAGATGATATCTATTGTCCCCAATAAATATAATTTTGGATTGGGTAGGCAAGAATGGAATCAAAAAAAACTAAAAACAATAACGAGTCGTTAAAGTGGCTTGAGATTTCTGATAAACTTAGCAGAAGCAGATTTGCCTCCCGGGCAAAAACAATAGACGAAGAATCCAGATTTCCAAAAGAGAATTACGAGGACCTTAAGGAAACAGGACTGCTTGCACTTTCTGTTCCCAAGGAATATGGAGGAATTGGGGCAGATGCTCTCACTTACGTAAAAGTTTTATCAAATATAGCAAGAGGCTGTGCATCCACTGGACTAACATTTAATATGCATAGTGCGGTTGTAGACTTCATGAAACAACTTGCCTCCCCAGAGCAACAAGAAGAATACTTCACAAAAGTAGTAAAAGATGGTGCTATTTTTGCCTCTATTACTAGTGAGCCAGGAAGCTCTTTTAGAGACAAATTATCCGTTCGAACCTCAATAAGAAAATTTGAAGAAAGTAAATTTAAAATCCAAGGCAAAAAACATTTCTGTTCTTTATCTACGGGTGCGGATTTTTACTTTACTTGGAGTTTTTTGGATGGTTCAGAAAATTTAAAAGACGGACTTTATAATGTTATGATTCCTTCTTCACGTGAGGGTATTGAGATTTTAGATGATTGGAATACGATTGGAATGAGAGGTACTGCATCTAATTCAGTCATATTCAATGATGTAGAGGTATCTAAAGAAGAAGTGATTGGAGTTCCAGGTAGTATACTTGGCAAAGATATGAGTATGTGGTCACTCGGATATACTGCTGTATATATAGGAATAGCAGAAGCAGCATACGAATTCACATTGAACTACGCTAAAAACAAGAAATCTGGATTAGGAGTTCCATTACCTGAACTAGAGAGAACTCAAAGACAGATTGGAGAAATGTCAATGATTCTCGAAAACGCTAGAAGAGCTGCTGAAAAACTTGGGATGCTCCGTGGAAATATGAATAAAATGGAACTAACCTTTATGTTAAATCAGGCAAAATATTTAGCAACTGAAGCCGCTAGAGAATTGGCAGAAAGAGGAATCCGCTTTTGTGGAGGTCTTGGTCTTCAACGTGATCTTCCGCTAGAAAGACATCTCAGAGATTCTATTGCAGGAGTTGTGATGCCACCATCAAACGATCGTTGTCTAGAAACAGTTGGGCAAATCGCTCTCGGACTAGAAGCGAAGACCCTCGATTTCCAGTAGAATGCAAAATTAGTCCAAAGAACTTTTAAAAATCTCATCAACAATTACATATAAAAAAAGGAATTCAAACCCTTTTGCCTATTGAAACCTTAGCTATTATTTCAGGCTTTTGTTATTCGGTCAGTGCCATTCTAACTCGTTTAGGACTTGATAAAAGCACGAGTCAAACAGGAAGTTTTGTAGTCGCAGCAACCTATCTTGTTATTACCACACTTGCTCTTCCACTTGATCAAATGCCTCTATCCTCACTATCTATGAACGATGCATACTTTCTCGCAGCAGGCATTTCTTCACCAGCTCTTTCTTTACTCTTTCTTTACCGCTCTATAAATTTTATTGGTGTCGCTCCAACAACTGCAATAGTCAATACAAATGCTCTTTTTGGTAGTTTTCTCGCCTTCTTTATTCTACAAGAACGTCCTTCAGAATTATTTTGGCTTGGTCTTGTAATTGTTCTTTCAGGAATCTTCTTAATTTCCGAGGGGCTCGATAAAATGAAAGGAAGATATAAATACCTTCTTCTTCCTCTTTTGTCTGCTGTTTGCTTTGGACTATCTCATACCTTCAGGAAACTCGGCTTTGAAAACAGTCAGTCATCATTCCTTACCGGAGCTTTCCTTCAAGGTCTATCCGCATGTATATTTATGCCACTTATCCTAAAAGTTGGCAGCAACAAAAAAAATAAGACCTATGTTTTTAATTTAAAATCACTGAAATTTTTTATTCCAGCAGGTGTGGCTGTAGTTTTTGGTCAATTCTTGATTTTACATGTCATCAAATTTGGACAAGTATCCCTTGTTTCTTCAATCTTAGCGACCAATCCCCTTTTCAGTTTAATTTTAACTCATATTTTTTTACAAAAAAAAGAAAAATTAACTCTAAAAATAATTCTAGGTGTGATTACAATAGTTTCAGGGGTAGTAATTCTTACTCTTTCAAAGTAATTTTGTTCACTTATTTAAGTATTTGGAGGATTTAATGGTCGATTTTAGTCTTTCAGAAGAACAATTAGAACTTCAAAAAAAGGCAAGAGATTTTGTCAACAACGAAGCTAAACCTTATATAGCAGAATTAGACAAGAAACATAATCCTGAAGAAAGTGTAAGTGATTTTCTCATGAGAAGATCTTCAGAGATAGGTTTTAGGACTATGTCTATACCAAAAGAATATGGAGGAGGAGGAATAGAAGACCCTATCACTGCTGTAATAGTAGCAGAAGAATTAGGAGTAGGAGATGTAACCTTATCTAGTATTCCTCTTAATGGGAGAAAATTTTACCATCTTATGAATTCAGAAATTACACCCAAAGAAACAAAAGATAAATGGTTAAAAGCTTTCTGTGCTGATCCAAACTTTTTAATTGCAATAGCAATGACCGAACCAGACTCTGGAGGAGATAATATTTTGCCTTATGATTCTCCAAATGCTGGTATTAAAACTACTGCAATTAAAAAGGGAGATTCGTACATCTTAAATGGGAAGAAACACTATATTGGACATGGCGGAATTGCAAAATTATATTGTATGTTTGTCAGAACAGATCCAAAAAAAGGGATGTCACAAGGTACATCTTTATTCTTAATTCCAGAGGGACATCAAGGACTGAAATTCGGCAAAATACATGACAAACTGGGACTTAGATTGTTAAGAAATCAGGAAATTATTTTAGACAATTGCGAAGTTCCTAAGGAATGGATGCTAGGACCCGAGAATCAAGCAATAGCTGCTATGAGAACTGGAGTAAGAAGTGATGGAATTCTAAATGCTGCTCGATGTCTTGGTGTCGCAAGGAGAGCATTCGAAGAAATCACAGAATTTTGCAAAAAAAGAATTCAGGGTGGGAAACCAATTATTGAACATCAAGCAATTGCATGTGAGCTTGCTGATATGTATATCACCTTAAAAGCAATGCGTTCTCTTGTATGGCATGTAGCTTGGTCTTCAGAAAACGAAAGCCCAGATCCTAAACAAG
>CAZLCI010000003.1:0-58306 GCA_964558115.1 uncultured Nitrospinaceae bacterium
AAACAATGCAAAACGAAAAACTGTACCCGAGATTTTCAGATACCGAATACAAAAGAAGATACAGAGAAATAAGAAAACATATGAAGAAAAAAGGATTAAGTGCGCTTATTTTTTATGGTGACTCAGGAATGGCGGGCGGAAACCAAGCAAATATCAAATATGTAACAAATTACAAAGATCCTGTTAGTAGTTTTCTCTTTTTTCCCATTAAAGGAAGCGCTAATCTTTTTATTTCAAACAGGCTATATCTTCCATATGCCAAAACAGCTAGTAATATACCAAATCGAACCAATGCCGTAGATTACGAACCTGGCAAAAGGCTCTCTGAAAAAATCAATCAACTTGGACTTGAAAAATCAAAAATTGGGTTAGTCGGTTTTCGAGGTATTCTAAAAGTTTCTATGCCATACAGTGTCATTGATGAACTAAGAACAAACTTTAAAAAAGCCTCTTTTGATGATGCAACCGATATTCTTACACAAGTTAGATTACTCAAAAGTGAAGAAGAAATGAGGTGGTTTCGAAAAGGCGCAGAATTAACGGATATGGCATTTTATGCATTAGAAAAAAAATCAAAAATTGGTATGTCCGAGTTTGAATTGGCATCAATTATAACTAGCTCTTACATGCCTAAAGGTGGCGGTGCACAACTAGTTTTTATAGGTTCTACTTCCATGAAAAAACCAGAACTCATTTTTCCAAATCAATTTCCATCTCACAGAAAAATAAAAAGAGGGGATATAGTCCTCACTGAATTATCTGCTGATTATGAAATGTATTCTGGTCAAGCCCACAGACCCATCTCCGTGGGAAAGAAACCAGAACCTATTTATCAAGAACTTTTTGATGTGGGCGTCAAAACATACAATAATATCCTTAAAGCATTGAAACCAGGCGCAACAGAACGAGATATAATCCAAGCAGGATCCGTTTTGACTGATAGTGGATTTACAACTTTTGACACCACATTCCACGGTTGGGGTTTACTGATAGAAGACCCAAGAATTGATCTTTCCGGTTCTTTAATTACCAGACCTCAAAATAAAATTGTCTTTAAAAAAGGAATGTTAATGGTAATTCAACCTAACGTGGTAACTCCTGACAGCAAATATGGGTTGCAAGTAGGAAATCTTGTAGAGGTAACAGAAAAAGGTGCTAGATCTCTTCAAAAATTCCCTATGAAATTTATGAAAATTAGATAAAAAATGAAAAAATCTTATTTTTGAAAATGTCGATTAATTTTCTCTTTCAGCCCATCAGCAAAAGAAGATTTTAGATTAAGAAGTTTCTTATAATCCTGTATTGCTTTTTCTTTTTTTCCAAGCTTGGCATATGCTATAGCACGATACTCGAGTGCCTCTTCGTAATTTTCCTTAAGACTAAGTGCAATATCATAGGCCCTAATAGCTTCGGCAATTTTTCCAGATTGTCTTAAAGAATAACCAAGCATATTCAACGCCTTATGATCCTTTTGATCTTTTTGAATTGCTTGTCTGAAACTTTTAATTGCATCTAACCAATTTCCTTTGGAAACAAAATCTCTTCCCTTCTGATAAAAATTTTCAGAAGTTTTATTTGTTTTTGGTGCAGGATCATCCGCAGAAAAAGTTATAAGAGGATTGAAAATAACGAAGAAAAACAAAAATGCTAATCGAAAAATAATCTGCAAGGTTATTACTTTTAACAAAGAAAAAACACGAGAAAACATAAGTTGCACTCTATAATTAATTTAAGCCACTTTCTCGCGCAACGGATATTCTTGTAGATGCACGTTTTAGGGCAAGCTCGGCTCGTTCAAAATCAAAAACAGAATCATCCTCAGAAGACATTCGGGTTTTTGCTCTTTCTAGTGCTTTTTCAGCTCTTTCTATATCAACGTCTTCTGCACGTTCAGCAACTTCAGCTAAAACTGTAACTTTATTCATACCTACTTCAGCATACCCTTTTATAACAGAAACAAAATAACTTGCGCTGTTCATTCTATAAGTAAGCACACCTACGCCAAGCTGACAAAGATATGTAGTATGATCTGGTAAAATTCCAAATTCTCCATAAAAACCAGGAGCAGTCACTTCGTCTACTTCTGCTGACATTAATTTCTTTTCAGGTGTAACAATATCTAACAGTATTTTTCCATTTACCATTTTTATACTTTAGCTCCTAAAGATTCTGCTTTTTCTTTCGCAGATTCTAAATCTCCTACCATATAGAATGCTTGTTCAGGAAGATGATCTACATTTCCTTCAGCTAACTCTTTAAAACCCTTAATTGTTTTTTCTAAGGGTACGTATACTCCAGGAGTTCCGGTAAACTGCTGCGCAACAAAGAAAGGTTGACTTAAGAAACGTTGTATTTTCCTTGCTCTTGAAACTATCAGCTTGTCATCCTCTGACAATTCATCCATTCCAAGAATAGCAATAATATCTTGTAGTTCTTTATATTTTTGAAGAATTTGCTGTACGTTTCTTGCAACCCCATAATGTTCTTCGCCAAGAATTCTTGGATCAAGAATTCTACTTGTGGAATCTAATGGATCAACAGATGGATAAATACCTAATTCTGCAATTTGACGCGAAAGAACAGTAGTTGCATCTAAATGAGCAAATGCCGTTGCGGGTGCAGGGTCTGTTAAATCATCTGCAGGAACATAAATCGCTTGAACAGAAGTAATTGACCCTTTCTTGGTGGAAGTAATTCTTTCTTGTAGTTCACCCATTTCGGAAGCGAGGTTTGGCTGATAACCAACAGCACTAGGCATTCTTCCCAAAAGGGCGGACACCTCTGAACCAGCTTGTGTAAATCTGAAAATATTATCTACAAAGAACAACACATCCTGTCCTTCTACATCACGAAAGTATTCGGCTAAAGTTAATCCTGTTAGACCAACACGCAATCTGGCCCCAGGAGGTTCGGTCATCTGACCATAAACTAGACCAACGCTATCTAAAACACCAGACTCTTCCATTTCACGATACAAATCGTTTCCTTCTCTAGTTCTTTCACCCACACCAGTAAAAACACTAGTTCCCGAATGCTCGGTAGAAATATTATGAATCAATTCCATAATAAGAACTGTTTTCCCAACACCAGCACCGCCAAAGAGGCCAGTTTTACCACCCTTGGTATAAGGTTCAAGAAGATCTACAACCTTGATACCCGTCTCAAGCATATCGGTATTTGGGTTTTGATCTTCTAAGCTAGGAGCAGATCTATGAATAGGCGAACGTTCTTCTGTCTGAACAGGACCCTTACCGTCTACAGGTTCGCCAATAACATTCAAAATTCTTCCTAACGCTTCTTTCCCAACAGGAATTTTAATTGGATCTCCAGTATCAGTAACTTTTAATCCACGAACCAAACCATCTGTTGGTTCCATTGAAACTGTACGAACAGTTGATTCACCAAGGTGTAGGGAAACTTCTACTACTACTTCATCCCTTTCCCCTTCGGCGACTGTAGAAGAATCTTTTTTAACAACCAGAGCATTTTTTAACTCGGGGAGATTACCATCTTCAAATTCCACGTCGATAACCGGACCAATGATTTGTGTTACGCGACCTTCATTCATTCTTGACTCCTTTATATTTCTAAAAAATCAATATTTTTAATTTTTTTTAAAACTTTAACCTGCTAACGCATCTGCACCAGATACGACTTCAAGTAATTCTGTAGTAATAGATGCTTGTCGAACACGATTCATCTGCAATGTAAGCGTTCCAATCATCTCTTCCGCATTTCTAGATGCATTATCCATCGCAATCATTCTAGAACCAAATTCACTTGCCTCTGCATCGAGAAGGGCACGATATACTTGCGCGTTAATATGTTTTGGCAAAATATCTATTAAGACCTCTTCTAAAGATGGTTCAAAAATATAATCAGAAACAACAGGCTCCCCCTCTTCATCTATTCCCTCTGGAACAGGTGAGGAAAGCGGTAATAAGCGTGTAATTGTAGGTTGTTGGCTTATCACTGATTTAAATTCCGTTGTCAAAAGATGTACTTCACCTATTTCATTATCTAAAAAACTTTGCACAAGTAGATCGCTAATAGTTTCAGCTAATGAAAAGTTTATTCGGCCGTAAACATCAGGAAATTCATCTTTAAAAGTATAATTTCTTCTAGAAAAAAATTCTCGTCCTTTATTTCCAATTACCGTAATTAAAGTTTCTTTATTCTCTGCCTCACGTTCTTGAAGAAACTGCATCCCTTCTCGTAGAAGATTCGTATTGTAACCACCACACAAACCTCTATCAGAAGTAATTACAATTAAAAGTACTTTTTGATCATCAGTATCACTCTTTAAAAGAGGATGTGCATCCTGATCTACGTGTAACGATAAAGAGTTCACAAGTTCAGATATTTTGTCACTATACGGCCTCGCATTTTCAATGCGTTCTTGACAACGTCTCACTTTAGAAGCGGCCACTAATTTCATAGCACGTGTTATTTGTTGTGTGTTTTTGACACTTCGTATTCGCTGTTTAAAATCTCTTGTAGAAGCCATTAAAATTCCTTAGGAAGAAGTCTCTGCAGGAGTACTTTCTTCTTTCTTTATAGTTTTAATAAATTCATCTATAGCAGATTTGAGAGCCTCTCTAATTTCATCCGTAAGTTCAGGCTTTTCTTTTAAATCATTTACAACTTGAGAATGACCAGCATCCATGAAAGCCAAGAAATCATTATTCACTGTCTCTATATCTTCTAACGGAACTTCATCTAAATAACCTTCAGTTCCTAAGAAAATAGACATAATCTGACGATGGACCTCTTGAGGCTGGTACTGAGGCTGTTTTAAAAGTTCTGTTAATCTAGAACCTCTAGCTAACTGCGCCTGAGTGGCAGCATCTAATTCAGAACCAAATTGTGCAAAAGCCGCCATTTCCCTGTACTGAGCTAAATCTAATCTTAGAGTACCCGCTACTTTTTTCATAGCCTTGTTCTGAGCAGCTCCTCCTACCCTAGATACTGAAAGTCCTACATTAATCGCCGGCCTTATTCCAGAGTGGAAAAGAGCAGACTCTAAATAAATCTGTCCATCTGTTATAGAAATAACATTCGTAGGAATATAAGCGGAAACGTCACCCGCCTGTGTTTCAATAATAGGTAGTGCGGTTAAGGAACCACCGCCTTTTTCATCGCTAAGTTTAGCTGCTCTCTCAAGTAATCTGGAATGAAGATAAAAAACATCTCCTGGATAAGCCTCACGGCCTGGAGGTCTTCTCAACATAAGGGATAATTGCCTATATGCTGCAGCCTGTTTGGTTAAATCATCATATATAACTAGGGCATGCATGCCATTATCTCTAAAATATTCCCCAATGGCACATCCAGAATAGGGGGAAATATATTGGAGCGGTGCAGGATCAGAAGCGGTAGCAGCTACAACTACTGTATATTCCATAGCACCATATTCTTCTAATGTACTTACAACTTGGGCTAAAGTTGAACGTTTTTGCCCTGTGCAAACATAAATACAGAAAACATCTGTATTTTTTTGGTTAATTATTGCATCTATTGCAATAGCCGTCTTTCCAGTTTGCCTGTCTCCAATTATCAGTTCTCTTTGACCACGACCAATAGGAACCATTCCATCAATTGCCTTAATTCCGGTTTGTAAAGGTTCTTCTACAGGTTGTCTATCTATCACACCAGGAGCAATTAACTCAATATTTTTAGCCTCATTGGTTTCAATTGGGCCTTTCCCATCTATAGGTTGCCCAAGAGCATTCACAACTCTGCCAGCCATAGCCTTTCCAACTGGGACTTCTACAATTCTATTCGTTCTTCGAACTTCATCCCCCTCTTTAATAGCACGATCATCTCCAAGCATAACTGCGCCAACATTATCAGTTTCAAGATTTAGGGCCATTCCATATAAATCCCCAGGAAACGAAAGAAGTTCTCCTGACATGCATTTTTCAAGGCCATAGATACGCGCAATTCCATCTCCAACTGAAATTACGGTGCCAGTTTCAGCCAATTCTACGGAAGACTCAAATCCCTCAATTTGCTTTTGTATAATCTGGCTTATTTCTTCTGCACGAATTTGCATTTATTTTCCCCTCAATCCTTCATAAAAAATAATGTAATTTTTACTTATGTGTAAGCTCTTGACGAAGGTTCCTTAATTGATTTTTTAAACTTCCGTCCATGATAACACTACCCATCTTACAAGATACACCGCCAATCAATTCCTTGTCTGTTACTACATTTAAAAGAACTTCACACCCAGCAACTTCTGTTAGTTTTTCGTGGATCTTTTTTAAAACTTCTGGGTCGAGTTCTGTGGCCGAACTAAGCTCTGCTCTAACACGACCTATTTTCTCATCTGAAATTTCTTGGTATTTAGACGAAATCGCAGGAAACTCATTTATCCTGTCATTTTCAATTAAAACACGAATAAAATTTTTAATTAAATCGCTAGCTCCTGAAGAATCTAAAACCTGACCTAACATTTCAAGCTGTTTTTCTTTCGCAAATTTCGGGTTTTTCAACAAAACCTGAAGTTCTTTACTGCCTTCAAAGGCACTTGAAAATACACTCAGTTCCTCTCCTACTGCATCAAGCGTATTTTGCCTTTCTGCTATATTAGCCAGAGCCCTTGCATAACGTCTAGCACTTTCTCCACCTACCAATTTTACCCCCTGCTAGTATTAGCAATATTATCTAAATATTGCTTCGAAAGACGTTCTTGATCTTCTTCTTTTAAATTCTTTTTTAAAATATCTTCCGCAATATCTACTGCAATTTTTGAAGCTTCTTCCTGAATCTCAGAAAGAGCTTTATTCATCTCCAATTCTATAGCATTACTTGCTTGATCTAGAAGACGTTTTGCCTGTGTTTCTGAATCTTCTTCAAGTCTAGTTTTTATTTTTTCTAGTTCTTTTTCACCTTCTAAACGCACATTGTTAAGTTCTGCTTCTAAATCTGCTACTTTAGACCGTTGCACTTCTAATTGCTTCTCTGCTTCTACTCTTGCTTTTTCTGAATCTTCAAGCGCCTTACGTATTCCGTCTCTTCTCTCACGGAAAAAATTCTTTAAAGGTTTTGAAAGAAGCTTATAGAGTATTCCAACAACTATTAGAGTATTAACGATCTTAAAGATTTCTTCGTTAAGATTAAAAACTTTATGATGCGTATCGCTTGCCGCTTCTAAAAATCCAACAGAATAAAGTAAAAAGAAAAGGCCAACACTAAAAATATTCAACAACTTATATGCCATTTTTTTCAGATCTGTTTTTGCCTTTAAAGAATGATTTTCAATTTTTTCACGTGCGTTGACTATATCTATTTGAGGATTTTCCTTAAACTCTTCCTCTTTGCACAAGAATTTATTCGTCATTTCTTGTTCGAAGGTAGATTGTTTTTGGTTTTCTTTTGTATTCATTTTTTTAAATCCTAAGCTACATTTCTTCCGGCTAATCGATTTGCAATTTGGGAAGCAAGTCCGTTAGCCATTTCTTTTAATTCAGTCCGAGCTTTTGTCGCTTCTGCAGAAATTCTATCGCGTGCTTGAGATAAATCTTTCGAAGCATTTTCCTTGATCTCAGCCTGTTTTTTTAGTGATTCATTAGTAATTTGTTGTTGCAAGGACACTATCCTTTCGTTGTTTTCTCTTCTTATTTCAGCAAGTGAGTCTTCATACTGTGTAATATATCCCATTGCCTCTTTTTGATCTCTTTCAGAAGATGAAAGATTATTCTCAATTTCCGAATCTCTGGTCTGCATGTGTGTTCTAAGTGGTTTGATAAGAATTATATTTAACAAAATCAAAAAAACTAGAAAATTTGCCCATTGAATCAAAATAATTATAGGATTTAAAACTAAAGCACCCTTGCCAATATTAAAACTTCTAATCCAATCCCTTCCTGCATTTGCTTCTCCTCCTGCAGCAAAAACATCCGAGGCCAAAACTAGCAAAATAGATGAAATAAAAAGAAGTAAAAATAGCCTAAAAAAACAACGAGGAAAGAACATAGATTTCATCTGTACTCCCTGAAAAACAAAAACAATGCCAACGAAAACATAATCAAAAATATAAGAAAAAAAACAAAAACTAACTATGGAAAAAAGCCAAACTAACTTTCCACATTAAATAAGTCAAGCCCTTGTTAAAACGAAGATAAAAAAATTGGATAGTTGTATTTACCATGAAAAGAACAGAATGTTATATGATAGTTAAAATATGATTTTAAATATTAAAACACTTCCAGTTCGACTTGTACTTTAGTCTAAAAGTATTGCTTCTATGGAGGAAAAAATGAAATTTGTTACCTATGAAATAGATTCCAAAATATCGAGAATTTCTCGTATTGGTCTACTTGCTAATTTAAATGAAACTGAGGTTGTATTAGATCTTAATTTATCTTTTGCTTCTCTATTAAAGGAAAAAGGTAACGAACCAAGATATCTTGAGTATGCTAATTTTCGGATTCCACAAACAATGTGTAATTTCATCGCTGGAGGAGATCCTTCGCTTGAAGCAGCAAAAGAAGCTCTTGATTACATAAGAGTTATTGGGACAAAAGGTAAAGGGCCAAATGGGGAACAAATAATTTGGCCATTAGAAGAAATTCATATATGTGCACCTGTTCCAGAACCCGTAAGTTTTAGAGATTTTTTAATACATGAAGGCCATAAATCTGCTGGAGCAAAAAGAAGAAATACTACAATAGATCCTATTTGGTACGAATTGCCATCTTGTTATAAAGGAAATAGGCTTTCTATAATCGGTCCAGAAGAGAACTTAAAGTGGCCAAATTACACTCGCAAACTTGATTATGAGCTTGAACTTGGAATGTTTATTGGTAAAAAAGGTAAGGATATAAAAGAAACTGAGGCCATGGATCATGTTTTCGGATTCACTGTTTTAAACGATTTTAGTGCAAGAGATATTCAAATAAACGAAATGAAAAATTGGCTTGGTCCACATAAAGGGAAAGATTTTGGTACTGCAATTGGTCCATGTATTGTAACTAAGGATGAATTTAACCCAAAAGATGCAATTATGATCGCTAGAGTTAACAGCGAAGAATGGAGTCGAGGAAACTCAGGAGACGCTTTTTACAGTTGGGAAAAAATGATCGAATATGCATCAATGGAAGAACAACTTATTCCTGGAGAAATGTTTGGTTCTGGAACGGTAGCAACTGGATGTGGCGCAGATTTAGATAGGTGGATACAACCTGGGGACGTTATTGAACTAGAAATTGAAGGAATCGGTATTCTTAAAAATACAATTGTGAAAGAAAATTAAGAATATTTTTTAAAACATAAGCTTATACAAAAGAAAGGTAGAATATGCAGTTTGAAAATCTTAAATATGAAACTTCCGAAAAAATCGCCATAATTACAATTAACAAACCAGAAAAACACAACGCAATTTCCCTAAAAACTTTAGATGAATTCCATGAAGTTTTGGAAATTAGTGAAAAGGACGATTCTCTTAGAGTGATTATTATTACTGGAGCGGGCGGAAGAGCTTTTGCTTCTGGCTCCGATCTCGGGGAAGTGAAAGATCGGGATTTAAAAAAAGCTCTTGAACCATTAGTTCAAGGTGTAGCTGCAAGACTTGAAAAAATGAGCAAACCATCAATAGCAGCAATAGATGGTTTTTGTATGGGCGGTGGTTTAGAAGTTGCTTTAGGTTGCGATCTGAGAATTGCAACACCTTCATCAAAGTTTGCAACACCTGAAGGTAAAATAGGTATTATTCCCGGTGGTGGTGCTACTCAAAGACTCCCAAGACTTATAGGTAGGGGTTGGGCAATGGAAATGCTTTTAATGGGAGAAACCATAGACGCAAAAAAAGCTTTAGAAATTGGCCTGATAACTAGGTTAGTCGAATCAGACAACTTAATGGAAACTGTTATATCAATGGGCGAGAAAATAGCTTCTTATGCTCCTTTAGTTCCGCAATTCATGAAAGCTATGATTCATTCTGGAATGGAAGGAAGCTTGGCTTCTGGACTGGCATTAGAAAAGTTTGCACAAGGCGCACTTTGTGAAACCGAGGACAAAGAAGAGGGCTTGAATGCTTTTCTAGAAAAAAGAACCCCTATATGGAAAGGTAAATAAAAATTTAGAAATAATTCTAAATCTATGACTTGTATGCAAATTTTAATTTTGACAAAATATTCCCATTTTTAAGAGTCTTTGAATTATGAAATATAATTTTAGGAAAAAATTATGACTTCCAATTCTTTTGTTTGTCCAGCCTGTGGACTAAACGAGGTTGTTTTAGAAAATGAAGAAGATATTGAACAATTACCGTACGTCAAGCTCGCTACTTATTGTGGCTGTGATCAGTCAAAAAATGGTTCATATATATTTGGTGATGGACATACCCAAGGATTTGGTGGAATTATTTCAGATTTTACAAATGAAGGCGAATCTAGAAAAAGATTTATCCCTCCTAGAGGCATTGTTTCTTACCATTTTTTAAAAGCAACTAAAAGAATAGGTCACGCAGAACCTAATAATGGCTTTTATAATCAACCACTTTTTCGAAATTTAGTACAAATAGAAGGGAATGAAAATGTTTTCGTCTCAGTAACCTTCTTGCCTCACGGAGAAAAAATGAATCCTGAAATGAGAAAATTTGGTGAACAACTCGCAAAAAAAACAATTTAATGAATCAGTCCAGTGTTTTTTTGATCTGATCTGAAAGTGCAGACAAAATTTTTTCTTCCGCTTTTTCTATAGGACCTCTCATACGAACTCCAGACGCAAAAGCATGTCCTCCACCACCAAACTTCATCGCAACTTCATGTATTTCTACTTTCCCTTTTGATCTTAAACTCACACGAATTTTTCCGTTTTCAAGTTCTGAGCAAAAAACAACTACCTCGATACTATCTATCCCTCTTGGTATAGATATAAACTCATCCGTTTCTTCTTTTTTTACTCCAAATTCTTTCAAATCTTTTTGAGTAAGTCTAAAAGAAGCGAGGCGATCGTTGCATAAAATTTTCAATTCGCTCATCAGCTTTGCAAGTAATTTCACGGAACCTATCCCGTTAGACTCCCAAAAAATACTATATGCCTCACCAGGATTAACACCTAACTCAACAAATCGTTTTCCCCAATTTAAAGTTTTTGATGTCGTATTTGTAAAACGAAATTGACCTGTATCATATACAATTGCCGCATATAATAATCTAGCTAATTTTAAATTTCTAAAATCATATTTTTCTTCTTCAAGAAAATCCGATAAAAGTTCTCCTACAGACGACGCATTCTCGTCAACTAATTTTGGGCAATCCGGATCGTCATCTTCTCGAATATGATGATCCATAATAGCAATAGGCAGAGAACTAGATAAAATCGGAGATTCTAGTTTCCCTAAACGAGATAATTTTCCAGCATCTAAAATAAGAACCGAATCAAAATCATTTTTCCATTCATTTTGTGTTAACAATTTGTCGCTAGATAAAATAATTTCTTCTACATTAAAAAATGACACAAAATCAGGAACTTCGTCCTCTGTAACAACGATAGCATTACGACCTTTTTCTTTTAAATAAAGAGATAATGCGAGACAGGAAAGAAGTCCATCACCATCTGGCCCCATATGAGTAACTATTAAAAATCGATGATGATTTTGTATAAACTCTCTGAACTCAGAAAATCCGTCAGATCTAGATTGGCTTGAATGATTAGACATCTATTTTAGGTCAAGAGTAAAGCGATCAATTTGTAAAAACACATAATTTTGAATTTCTTTCGCACTAGGCAAAGGTTTTACCTTTTCCCCGTTTTCCATAACACTTGCAAGATGTTGGGACATTTCTCCTCCACAGAGATCACAGTCACCATAAGGCTTGTCGATAGGAATAATCTCCTCTGAGAAACAATCATTACACCTCAATAAATGTTTTCCACCAGAAAGTTTTCCTTTTTTTGCAACAGGCTTACCTTCTATCTCGATGATATCCATAGAATAATCAATCACAGGGGCAGAACTAATTGATGTTCCAATTCCAAAACCTCCATCAACAAATTCACTTAATTTAAGAATCTCGGTTTCGTCTATCCCTCCACTAACAAACAACTTAACTTTTTCAAATCCGGCTTGATTCAACTCCCAGCGAACTTCTGTAAGAATATCAGATAAATTTCCACGTCTTGAACTTGGCGTATCAATACGTATAGCATCCAATCTATCATGCAAACAATTTGCAGCCTCTAAAGCTTCAAATTTTTCATCGCCAAAAGTATCTACAATTGCCACCCTAGGGACATCTTTTTCGATTATTTCATCAAACGCTTTTAAAGCTGAAGTTAGACTACCCATTATAATAACCAGGGAATGAGGAATTGTTCCAACAGGAGGAATTTGAAGAACTTCTGCACCCTTAATAAGCGCAACTCCATCACAACCTCCTATATAAGAGGAGCGTTCGATCATAGGTGAAATTGCTGGATGCATCCTCCTTGCACCAAAGCTGAGAAGTTTTAGATTTCCCGCGGCAATTCTACATCGTGCAGATTTTGTTGCTATTCCACTTGATTGACACATAAGACCAAGGACAGCAGTTTCTAAAATATCAAAATCATTATAAAAACCTTCAATTTCCATAACAGGTTGAAAAGGTTTAAAAACTGACCCTTCAGGAACAGAACGTATGCTAACAGGCAGACCTTCAAATAAATTTAGAATTTCTTCAAGACCTGTAAAAACTCCCCATCCAGAAGGTAAATTTTTTGCGGTAAATTCTGCTCGGACTCTTTTTTTTATTTTTTTTGTTTCCATTATACGGTGAGTTCGTTCAAAATACGCATCCGTAACTTTTCCAGATCGTATATCTTCATAATTTGCAGTAAATAATTTATGTCGAGGGGAAGTCAGGTTGTTATCCTTCAGGATTTTCAGTAGGTTCGCTTTTTGTTTTCGCAACGGTATTCGGAGCTTGAAATTTATTTGTTATAGAACTAGTTTCTTCTTCGATTTCTGCAACAGCAACGGCTTCTTCTCCCGTAGATTTACTTTCTGAAACAGGACGTCTGTCCTCTTCAAGTTTTCTGAGGCCAAAAAACTTTCCCCATGCACGTGGACCATTATAATTATTCTCTTTTTCCCAAACGTCATAAAGATGATCTTTATCAAAAACAAGAGTTTCTCTATCATACCCGATAGTTTCATACTGATGAGTGTGTACAATTGATTTAGGTGTCGTTGGACAAGCTTCTGTACATAAACCACAGTACATACATCTCATATAATCAATATAAAACTCCTTGGCATACATCTCGCGTCCTTTTCCTGCGGTGAGAATAGTAATGCAATCAACTGGACAGACTTTTTCACAGTTCAGGCAACCTATGCAATTCTCCTCACCTGTCTTGAAATCACGCGTTAAACCAAGAAAACCACGAAATCTTTCAGGTGGCTCCCATCGCTCATTAGGATATTGGAGTGTGACGGGTTTTTTAAATAAATGACGAATAGTAATGAACATTCCTTTAACTATATCTGTCATAAAGAAACGTCCTAGGGATCTAGAAAACTCCATTTTATAATCTATTCTCCATAATTATTAGTATTAAGAAGCAGCAGCATTTTCCTTTTTTTGTCTTTCTACCTGTGCTTCTAAATATTTTTCAGCAGCTACAGCAGCTGTAGTAGCATCTCCACTTGCGTTAGTAATTTGCCTTATAAGCTGACTTCTGCAATCACCAGCAACAAAAAGACCCGGAATACTTGTTTCCATATTCTGATTAGTAATTATAAAGCCAAATTCATCTTTTTCAACAGAATCTTTAATAAGATCCGTGTTTGGTGTAAAACCAACAAAAACAAATAATCCTGTGGCATCTAATTCCTGTAATTCATCTGTTTTCACATTGCGAATTTTAAGCTTTTTCATTTCCTTGCCATCACCAACAACTTCATCCACAACATGATCCGTAATAATTTCCACTTTTGGGTTTTCCACTAATCTGTCAACAGCAACAGCATGTGCTCGAAATTGTTCTCTTCTATGAATTAAGTAAACTTTGGACCCATATTTGGTAAGAAAATTACTTTCTTCAACAGCACTATTTCCACCACCAACAACAGTGATCACTTCGTCTTGAAAAAAAGCTCCATCACAAAGCGCACAATAACTTACACCCTTGCCAGAATATTCAGTTTCTCCAGGAATTTCAAGCTTTCTAGGTATTCCTCCGGGTGTATAGATAACTGCCCCACACCGTCTATCACCCATGTCAGTTTTTACTAAAAAATCATCTCCATCTTTAGATATCTCAAGTACCTCTTCCATTTCTATCTTCAATCCAAATTTTATTGCATGATCTGTGAATTTTGCCGCTAATTCAGGTCCGCCAATTAAATCAAATCCTGGATAATCTTCAACAAATTCGGTGTTTAATATTTCACCGCCTGGAGCCATTTTCTCAAAACAAACTACATTTATCTTTGAACGAGAAACATATAGACCTGCTGTCAAACCGGCAGGACCCGCACCCACAATAATTACTTCGTAATCTCTTTTACTCAAAAAAACCTCAAGAATAAAAACCACAAAACAACTAATCTAAAAACCAGAAGATATTAACACCACTTTATGTTACTGCCAAGCCTAAAGCATATACACAAAAAGAACTTATTTTAATCCTAATTTAAATCAAAGATATTCCTTATTTTATTTTTATCAAAACCAACCACTACATCTTCTCCAGCAATCATAACAGGCGTTCCGCGTATTCCAGTTTTTTCAACCAATTCTGTAAGGGCATCTGGATCTTTATCAACTAGTTTTTCCTCAAATACAATACTATGCATAGAAAGAAACTCTTTCATTTGTTTGCAGGGGGGTCAGGTTGTAGAAGAATAAACTACTATTTTATTAAAATTTTTCATTTTTACCTCAATTAAAGTCATGCTAATAAGAATATTTTTATATTTCAGCCTTGGCAAAAATATCTGTTAACTCCGAAATCTTAATTGTCTCTATTCGAGAAACTGCATCTATTATTTCATCTTTCATTTGAACTGAAATGATGTCATCACACAGAAAACCAAATTTCTCTATCACAGACGATAATCCCATAGGATTTGAATAATGTCCTTCATAGGAAGATTTTTCTTTTTCAAAAATCTTATTTTCTTTATTTGTGATTTTAATTGTCACCGGGGATTCTTCTGGATATCGATTCGTTAGCGCTTCTGAGTTAGAAATTTTCACAAATTTAAGTAAAGTTTGTACATCCTCTTCCAAAATTCTCTTTTCTTCAAATTGCTCCGGCATTACATTATTATCTATCAAAGCTGCTGCTAAAACATAGGGTAAGCTATGATCGGCTGTTTCTTTATTTTTTACATCATGCTTATCTCCACCCTTACCTCCACCCATTATAAAGTAAGCACGTTGATAAATTCCAATTTCAACTTCAGAGATTTCTTTAGGAGTAAGATTATTTTCATTTTTTAACTCAATTACACCTTCTATTGCTGTTTGAGAATGAATTCCAGCATTAAATTTTTTTAAACTTATCCCGAGAACTTTATTTAAAGATGTATCTTCTAAATTAATATCAAAAGGACCGGTAATAGAGTCAAACAATCCTAAAGGACCCTCAAAAATTTCAGGTGGCCCAGTTACTCCTCTCATAGCAAGAAAGGTTGCATGTAAAGCATTCGCGCAAGTATTTGCAGTTGAAAAACCCTTCCAATGAGAAATACGACCTGCCCGAACTATAAGAAAAGGATTTTGTGAAGCCCCGCTTATCCCAATAGCATTTGCCGTTTTTTCTATATTTAAGTTTAAAGCTCTAGAAACTCCAGCTGCTGCAGAATAAGATATTGCAAGTGCTTGATCAAAACCTTTATCCTCATACGAACAAGAATCGCAAAAACGACATTGGATTTCGTACGCAAGCGCCAATGCAGTCATAAAGTCACGTCCGCTTATATCAGCATACTCAGATGCAGCTAATATAGCGCCTAATTGATCACTAGGGTGAGATGTAGCCAGACTGCCCATATAACCATCATTAAAATCAAGGTATCTTATTAAGGCAGCATTAAAAAATGCAGCTCGATCAGGTGCAGTTTTGCCTCCGCCAATTAATGAAGTTATTGATGAACCACCAAATTCTAGAACTTGTTCTTTTAAAAATTGGATAGGTTCAGAACGTAAAGATCCAATCGCACAGGCTATAGCATCTATAAGCAACACTTTCATTCTGTCTATTACTTCTTCAGATAAATCATCAAAACTTGATTGATGTGCAAATGTTGCTAATTGATAAGATACTTCTTTCATTTTTATATTCCTTTTCTAACTTCCGTTTAGCTTACGATATTCTTTTTGCATTAAAAGTGCATCGTACTCCAAAGCAGGACTTTCACATACAACTCTTCCTTCAACTTCAAAATCTATTAAAGAACGAAATAAATCTTTGTAGTTCATGTCAGATTCAGATAATTCCAGATGATGCGCTTCTCCCTTTTCGCTATATGCAATGCCTGACAGATGAATATGCATAGATTTTAATGCTTTCTTTCCAAGCTTATCTTTTACCACTTGCAATTGATTTGAAAATTCTTCATAAGAATTTTCCTTGCCCCCTGTTCGAGCATGTATATGTGCAAAATCAATAGTAATACCGATTTTCTTTTTTTTCAAAGATCCAGCCATTTCAGTCAATTCAGAAAGAGAACCGAATTGACTCGCTTTTCCGGTTGTTTCAGGATCTAAACGGCATGGACATCCCGCTTCTTTAAGATAATCTAAGATTTCATCAATTTGTTTTTGGATAAACTGATAAACTTCTCTTTCATCCCTTTTTTGGTAAAAACCAGGATGGAAACAAGCTCCATCTCCGCCACAGCAGTGAAGGGCAAGGGCAGTATCAATTATACGTTTTCTGCTTGCTTCTATTTTTTCTTCTTCCATCGAGTATAGGTTAATATAATATGGTCCATGGGCAGTAACATTTAACCCAGTATTTTTTACTTCCTTTTTAACTTCCTCGCATGTTTCCGGTTTGATTCTTACCCCGTGAACAAACTCCATTTCGTAGACCGACAGACCAAGTTCACTTAGTCTCTTAACTGCGGAAGGATGGGTCTTGATTTTTGCTGAATGGGGGACTCCGCCAGTGCCAAATAAAAGACTATCCTTTTTTTTGGGCTTTTTATTTATTTTAACTGGATAATCGTAAACTCGATTCTCCGGCTTTACGTTTGGGACTCCTGACTTCCAACCTTTTAAATTTGATTTAACTTTAGCCAAAATTTAATCCTCATTTAATCTTTCTTGTTCTAAGCTAAATTATTTCGAGCCATGTCTCTATCTGATTAAAAATATTTTTTTTGCCAATTTTATGAGTTGCGCTACTGAGAATAGGACCGGGAAAATCCTTGTATTTTGTCATAATAGATCCTAAGTTTGAATCTTGCGCGATTTTTGCTTGTTGATTTCGCTTAACTTTATCTGTCTTAGTAAAAACGACACATGCCTGAAGTTCATAAGCTTTTAACCATTCTAGTAAATTAACATCCATTTCTTGGACTCCCCGTCTTGAATCAACAAGTAAAAAAATACCGAGAAGCTCTTTTCTATCTTTCAAGAATTCTTCGATCATGCATTGCCATTTTTCTTTTTCTTTTATAGGCCCTTTAGCAAAACCATATCCGGGCAAATCAACTAATAAAAAATCTAAAGGGTTAGCGTAAATATTAAAAAAATTTATAAGTCTTGTTTTTCCGGGTGTATTACTAACCTTCACTAAATTTTTCCGTCCCAAAATAAAATTTATAAGAGAAGATTTTCCTACATTGCTTCTTCCTGCAAAAGCGATTTCCGGAAGTTCGGTTTGTGGCCAACCATTTTTTTTAGACGCACTTTTTAAAAAATCACTAGATTTAATCTTCATCTTAGTCTATTAATCCATCGCTGGAGAAGAAAAAGGATGAATCACTAGACCTGTTCTAAGCTTGGGATAGAAATAAGTGGACTTGTGAGGCATTTTCCCGCCTTTTTTCGCGATTTCGCACACTGAATCAATCGGTGTTGGGTTTAAAAGCAACACCGCATTAAATTCATCGGTTCTTGCAAAATAAAGCGCCTCTTCTGGATCTGGCGTAAAACTCATGTTTCCATCATCATGACTTGCTTTGAGACCATGATCTATTATCTCAGATTGAAGTAAAGATACATCAAGTGATTCAAGTGGATTCTCTGATTTTTCTTCCCGATTTTTTTTGATAAGATATCGAAGAATACCCTTCCCATCAGAAAAACAAAAAACAGTAGAACTATGGTCAGCAGAGATTGTTTTTAACTTCTCCGAAACAAGCACTCCTCCATTTTCACCCGGATCTGGCTCTTCAATGATATTGTAAAGTTCGGAAATAGAATTTAAAAAATCAGGGACAGTAGAATTGATTTCTCTTATCATTCGATGTGTCGGAAGTATAATCATTCCTGGATCTTTTAAATTTGCGAGACACATTAATGTGTAGCCCGATTCTATATTTTTTTCTTTGCCCTCTAATTGTCGAAGATTTAAACTAGTTTCATATCGATGGTGTCCATCTGCAATAAAAATATCTTTTACAGCAAGGGACGACTTAATTGAGTCTATTACATTTTCATCATCACAAAACCACAACTCATGGCGTACACCATCCTCTTCAAAGTCAGCTAAAAGATTTTTTGTTGAAATAGAAGAAGACAAAGAATTAATTGCAAAATCCTCTGCGTCATCATAAAAACTAAAAATTGGACCTAGATGCGCACCCGCCTTTCCCCATAAATCAAGCAGAAATCCCTTTGGCTTTGGAAAAGTTTGTTCATGAGGAAAAACTTTCCCTTTTCCATATTCTTCAAGTTTAACCGTTGTGAAAAAGGAGTTTCTTTCCAGTTTTTTACCATCAGGCAACAAAAAAGTTTGTCTATAAGGAAATATACATGGTTTTTCATCAACAGTTAAAATCTCTTCTTTTTTCCATTCTTTCAAAAAATCAATTGCTCGCCCAACTCTGGCTTCATCGCTGCTTTCGTTTGATTCTTTTTTTCCCTGTATCAATCGGACAATATTGTTTGGATGTTTTTTGTAAAACAACTCCTGCAGTTCATTGTTGAAAACATCATAAGGAGGTGAGGTTACATCTCCCATTTTTTCAGGAGAAACTTTTGTATATCGGAGAGCTCGAAATGGTTTTATATCAACCAATTTTAATCCTTTCCTATTACGGTAAAAAGATAAAAAACTATTAAACCAGATAAATATCACAATATAAAAATATTTAGTTTAGTGATAGGTCTACATAAGAATTTCATTCAATGATAGAGTCTAACCTAGATAGTTTTTATAAATAAAATTGAGTACACAATAAGAAAGATGGTTAAAATTAGGTTTGGTGTCAGCGCGAGCTTACATCCTGAAAAAATCCCTGCACCCGAAGAAATTTTAAACTTTGCCGAACAAGCAGAGAATTGTGGATACGATTCTTTATGGATGGGCGACCACGTAGCATTTCATGGACATTACACAGATAGTCTAACAACTCTTGCAGCATTCGCTGCAAAAACATCTAAAATAACCATAGGCACTGCCGTTTTTTTAGTTCCCCTTCGAAGACCTGCGATCTCTGCAAAAATTGCAGCCACGGTTGATTTCTTAAGCGGTGGCAATAGATTTATTTTTGGAATCGGCATAGGTGGTGAGGGGAAAAAAGAATTTGAACTTTGCGGAGTACCAGTTAAAGAAAGAGGAAAAAGAACTGACGAATCAATAGAAATAATTAAAAAACTTTGGACGGGTGAAAATGTTCAGCATAAGGGTAAATTTTGGAAATTTAGTTCCGTAAGACAAACTCCTGCTCCCCTCACAAAAGGTGGCCCACCAATTTGGATTGGAGGAAGAAGTGATGCTGCAAGAAAGCGTGCTGTCAAAATAGGAAATGGATATATTTCGTATCTTTATTCATCTGAAAAATTTAAAGAAGGATTAATGCAGATGCACAATTATGCAAAGAAAATAGGAAAAACTCTTAAAATAGAAGAAGGATTATGGACACCGGCCCATCACGCATTTATTTATTCTCATAAAGATGAAAAATATGCACTTTCAAGTGGCATCAAAAACCTTTCTAGAAGATATAATATGGACTTCAATGGTATTGCTGAAAAATATCTTATTTTTGGTCCTCCTGAAAAATGCATGGAAGAAATTGAAAATTTCAAAAATGCTGGAGCCAAACATTTTGTGTTTAAACATGCAGGACCTCCAGAAGAAGAACTGGATCAACTGGCATTTCTATCTGAAGAAGTTATTGCGAGGACAAGAGATTGAGTGAAAAAAAAGGAATGAAATGGCCGATTTGTTCGGCAATAATATTATCTGTAGTGTTTGGTCTGGGTTATATTACATTCAATAAGTATCAGACTACACCATCAGAAATGAAAGCACAAAAAACCATCAAAACACCAAAAACAAATATAAATAAAAATTATCGTTCTGCTCTCTCAAAAGAATTTATTTTTATTTTTGGTATTATCATGTTGATAATTATGTCTACAATTATTTACTTATGGTGGTCACTTAAAGATTGGGAAGGTGGAAAAAAATACGGAGAAGAAAATATAGAAGAAACGAATGATACTACTTCAGAAAAAATTTAAAAATCAAACCTGTTCAATTGCTGACAAAAACCATCCATTAGGTCCAGTTTTTCTTGCCCAAGTCCAATGTTCTATAAAGTGAATTGGAGCAGAAGTGCTTCCAGAAATATGTTCTCCCGATCCTTCCTTTACTACATAATCTAAAAGACTAACTTCATATCGAACCGTAATAAAATCAAAGCCATTCTCCTGCCATACTTCTACAAATTCACTTTTTTCGATATTAATATTTTCAAGTTTATTGATGGTCTTTTCTCTCCGCATTTCTTCAATGTCAATTTCACAACTTTTGAGAATATCTCCATCAACCAAATCTGTAATTTTGGAAATATCACGATTTGAGTAAGCCTCTTGAAAACGTATAAAATTTGACCGCATTTGTCTTGAAAACGTATCTGAGGAAAAGGCATTGTCTGTCTTTGCTATATTTCTTAGCCCTTCATCAACATCCCGTCCAGAATAAGATTCTTCTTCTGAATCTCTAGCTTCATTGCCGTATCCTGAATCATCATAACCATATCCAGAATTTATTTGGTAAGGATCAGTTTGAACCCCCATATTTCCATGAGAATAACTAGCGCTTCTCACAAAAGAACGATTTCTAATAAATCTCATAAGGAGAAAAATCCCTCCAAAAATTAAGATCATCTCTAAAAGACCGAAACCCCCGCCATACCCACCATAACCCATTCCAGGAAAAAGCATTCTTCCGAGCATACTTCCTAGAAAAAATCCTCCTATTCCGGCAAACATACTCCTCCCAAATCCACCAAAAGCAGGGCGCCTAGTAAATCCTCTTCTACCAAAGCTAGATCTTCTCGATCCAAAAGAACCAAAACGAGATCGTCCTCCAAAAGCTCTTCTGCTAAAAAGACCTCTTGAACCCCTAAAACCAAAACTTCTCATGCCCCCAAATCTTCTAGCCTCAGCTATTGAACCAATATATGTGGTTAAGTCTCTGGTATTATTTGAAAAATCAGTAAGTGCAATGGGAAACGAAATTAAAAGAAACGTGATTAATGATATTACAATCCGCATTCTTCCCTCATATAGAAACTAATTACAAAAAAAAGAAAACAACCAGTAAAGTTTATACCAAACAAATATTTCACTCCAATCATAATCACATAAATATTAGTTTTGAAAAATGGTCTTTCCTAGTATAGTCAATAAATCAAGTTTTTAAAAAATTACTTCTCTTGGAAACACTATGTCATCTGAAAAATCTTTCCCATTACAAGGGATTAAAGTAATTGATGTCGGCACATTGTTTGCGGGTCCTTGGATTGCAACATATATGGCCGATTTTGGTGCAGATGTTGTGAAAATAGAGCATCCCAAAGGTGATTCTCTGAGAAATTTTGCATCCAAAAAAAATGGTGTCTCGTTATGGTGGAAATTTGCAGGAAGAAACAAAAAATCCGTAACATGTAATATTTCTACAAAAGAAGGTCAGAAAATCCTCAAAAAACTTTGTAAAAATTCAGATGTTTTAGTTGAAAATTTTAGGCCTGGAACACTCGAAAAATGGAATTTATCGTTTAAAGAACTCCATAAAATCAATCCAAAACTTATTTTAGTTAGAACAAGTGGATTTGGCCAAAAAGGAAAATATTCTCGTAGACCAGGATTTGGAACACTTGCAGAAGCAATGAGCGGTTTTGCACATATAACAGGAAATCCAGAATCTACTCCAACACTCCCTTCCATTCCACTTGCTGATGGAATAAGTGCATTATTTGGAACTTATGCTGTTATGATGGCACTTTATCATAGAGATGTTCATAACACTCTAGGGCAAGAAATAGATATCTCAATATATGAACCAATAACTCATCTTTTAGGTCCTCAATCGCTTGAATATGACCAACTAGGAAAAATACAGGGGAGAACCGGAAATACAATTCCATTTTCTGCCCCAAGAAATACATATAAATGCAAAGACGGCAGATATGTAGCTATTTCTTGCAGCACAGACAGTATTTTCAAAAGAACTATGGAAGCAGTTGGGAGAAAAGATTTAGCTGAAGATCAAAAATTGTCGACTCAGGAAGGCAGAGTTCATAATATGAAAGAACTAGATGAGGCAATACAAAATTGGATTGAAAATCACACTTTAGAGGAAACCGTACAGCATTTTTCTGAATATGAAAGCGCTCTAGCTCCGGTAAATGATATCGCGCAACTAATGTCAGATCCACATGTAAAAGAACGCGGAACTTTTGCTGAAATAGATGATGAAGAATTGGGTAAAATTAAAATGCCAAACGTAATACCTGAGCTAAGTGAGTCTCCAGGTAAAATCCGATGGGCTGGTCCACCAAAAGGAAAGCACACTGAAGAAGTTTTATTAAATTTAGGATATTCTAAAACAGATTTAAAAAAATTCTATGACTCAAACATTATTTGACCTTTGAAAATGACCTCCATAATCTTCCATCCAAAGTACCACGCAGAAATCGGAAATCATGTGATGCAAATAGATAAATATAAAAAAGTATTTGATAAATTAAATGAATTGAATATTAAAAAACAAAATTTTCATAAGCCTTTAAAAGTGAGCATTGGAGAATTAGCTTTAATTCATTCAAGTGAATACATTAATGAATTCCTGTCTGCAAAACACACCACAAAAACAATTTCAAGCGAACTGCCTTTAGATAATCATATAGTTGACTTTTTCCTATATGCAACTGGTGGAACAATACTTGCAGCAAAAAAAGCTCTAGAAAAAAACTATGCTATAAACTTAAATGGTGGGTTTCATCATGCTTTTAAAAATAAAGCAGAAGGGTTTTGTTACATCAACGATATAGCTGTGGCAATTGCAACCTTGCAAAACGAAAACAGAATAAAACGCGCCCTTGTCATAGATTGTGATTTACACCAAGGAAATGGAACCGCCCGAATTTTTAGAAACGATGAAAGAGTTTTTACTTTTTCGATTCACCAGCAAAATATTTATCCAATAAAAGAAAAAAGTAATTTAGATATTGGCCTATATGACCTAACTGGGGATAGTGATTATTTAAAACATATTGAAAAAAGTATTCCAAAAATTCTCAATTCACACCGTCCTGAACTAGTTATTTATCAAGCGGGCGCCGATCCCTTTTCAGGTGATCAATTAGGTTCTTTGAAAATTACAAAGGAAGGCTTACGAAAAAGAGATGATTTAGTTATAGAAAATTGCAAAAAATTATGTGTCCCTATAGCGGGAACTTTAGGTGGGGGTTATGCGACTGATCCTGGAGATACCGTAGACATTCACTTACAAACTTCGCTATCCTTCATAAATGCTTAAATCAACTTTTTTTTCTATAAGAAAAAAGGTCTTTGCGTCTAGTGAACTCTAAAGGAAGTAAAACTTCTTCTACCTTTTATTATGGTTGGCTGATTGTCTGTTTGTCTCATTTTACACTGGCATTCCATGTCGTAACTCGTTTTTCCTTCGGAATTTTTCAAGTACCACTAATCGAAGAATTCGAATGGGGCAGAGGATTGCTTGGCGGTGCATTTGCGCTTTCAATGGCAACCTATGCTCTAGGAGCACCATTAGCTGGCTCACTTCTAGACAAATACGGACCCAGAGCAATAATGCCCTGGGGTTCTGTTGTATTGGGAGTCACCTTGATTTTATCCTATTTTATTTCATCAATTTTTGAAGTTTATTTGTTAATAGGGTTTTTTCTTGGTGGTGGATTAGCCTTGAGTGGCTTCGCTACTCACAGTGCAATTATGCCTCGTTGGTTTATACAAAAAAGAGGCAGGGCAACTGGCATCGCACTATCAGGTATTGGTATAGGTATTTTGTTTCTTGCTCCTATTTTAGAACGTTTAATTTCAATTTTTGGATGGAGAGTAACTTATCTCATTTTTGGGATAGTAATTCTTTTTGTTATAGCACCCTCTGGTTTTATTTTGCTTAGAGATCATCCGGAAGATGTAGGACAAGGACCCGATGGCACTCAGCCTCGTTCAAAAGAAGATTTTAAAAAGGTTTATGGAGACAAAAATCAGAAAAAAGGAATTCGAGATGTCTTTAATGAAGTTCGTAAGGATAAAAGATTTTGGTTTTTAATGGTAATAGTTTTCGGAATTGGTTTTAATAATAATACAATTATGAGCCAACTCGCTCTTTATCTTATAGACATAAAATATCTGCCCGTGACAGCAGCTATTATTTTTGGTTCAGTCGGATTTATAAGAACACTAGGAAGTATAATTGGTGGGTGGGTAGGCGATCTGATTGGTCGTGCATATGGAGTTTCACTTGCTTCCTTTATAGTTGGAATGGGCATAGTTTATTTAATTTTACTTCCAAATTTTGGATCAAGTTTAATCAATGGCTTTATTTTTGCAATCATTTACGGAACTGGAACTGGGGCAATGAGTGCCTGTTATTCGGCTCTTTGCGGTGATTGTTTTGAAGGACCCAACTATGGGATTATCATAGGATTTATGGAAATATGTTACGGGTTGGGAGGGGTCTTAGGTGCGCCTTTTGCTGGGTTTGTTTTTGATACAACTAAAAGCTATGCGATTCCTTTCATAACTATTTCATGCTTGATGTTTTTTGCTTTGTTTTTATCAATATTGCTTAATAGAGCGATTCAAAGAGAGAGAAAAATCAGTCAATTTTAGTTCTTTTTTTTCGATCTATTATGACAACAATTTCTCCTTTTAATTTTCTATTACCTAAAAGTTGAGAAACTTCCAAAGAAGTTCCTCTGATAAATTCCTCATATACTTTAGTAAGTTCGCGAGCTATTACAATTTTTCGTTCTGAATCAAGTAAAGCTATTTCATCTACTAGTTTATGTATCCTAAAAGGTGATTCAAATAAAACGACAGTTCTGTTTTCATTGAGCAATGTTTCAATTTTTCCTCTCCTTTTTTCTCCTTTTTGAGGCAAAAAACCTTCAAAAACAAAACTGTCTGTTGGCAACCCTGAAGCAACAAGTGCAGTGATAATAGAACATGGGCCAGGAATGGGAATAATCGGAATATTATTTTTTATTCCCTCTGAAACAACTCTATAAGCAGGATCGGAAATTCCGGGTGTCCCGGCGTCAGAAACAACAGCAACACTCTTTTCATTTAAAACATAATCTATCAAAGTCTGAGATTTTCGTAACTCATTATGTTCATGATAGCTAATCACGCGTGTTTTTATTTTTAATTTAACAAGTATTTTTTTTGATCGTCTAGTATCCTCACATGCAATTATATCGCAGTCAGTCAGTATTTCTATTTGACGTTCGGACAAATCTCCTAGATTTCCAATAGGAGTTGAAACAAGATAAATACCGGGGCTAAGTTCCGACATTTAAACCTCTGCTAGTTGATAATTTCCTTTTTTCGTAATTCTGAAATTGCCTCTTTGCTTTTGCCGTATTCTAGTAGAATTTCTTTGGTGTGTTCCCCTAAAACAGGAGAGGGTGTTCTTATAACACCAGGAGTCAAAGAAAGTTTTGGAGGAAACCCCAAAACCTTTACATGACCTGCATTAGGATGTTCTATCTCAACACACATATTTCGGGCTTGGATTTGTGGATGTGAAAATGTTTCCTGCATATTTAAAATAGGGCCGCAGGGGACTTTTGCTTCGTCTAAAATTTTTATCCACTCATCTCTATTTTTCTTCATAAACTCTAACTCAAGATCCTTCGCAAGCTGCTTATAATTTTCTGTTCGAGACGAATTCTCCGCATAATCTGGGTGCGTTAAAAATTCTTCTCTTTTAATCGCTTCACATAATCTTTCCCAGCTTTTTTGATTTGCAGCACCTAAAACTAAATAACCATCCTTGCATTTTATCGCCTGGTATGGAGCTGTCATTTCATGAGCGGAACCTCGGGGAATAGGGATTTCTCCTGTCGGAAAAAACTGAGAAGCTGCCCAAAAAGTATACCCAAGCCCTGAATCTGTAAGCGAAGTGTCAATAAACTGTCCTAAACCTGTTTTTTGTTTATGTATGTATGCAGACAAGACAGAAAATGCTGTATAGATTCCAGCATTTAAATCACAAATTGGAACTGGTATTTTAGAAGGAGTTCCTCCTTGCTCTCCAGTAAAGCTCATTAAACTAGAAAGCCCCTGGGACACTAAATCAAAACCACCTTTTTTAGAAAAAGGTCCCGTTTTTCCATATCCTGAAATGGAAGCATAAATAATCGAATTGTTTATGATTTTAAGATCATTATAACCTAACCCCATCCTATCGAGGGTTCCAGGCCTTAAATTTTCTATAAATACATCAACTTTTTTTATTAATTCCTTTAAAAGTTTTATTCCTGACTCTTTCTTTAGGTTTAAAACTATACTTCGTTTGTTCCGATTAAGATTCATAAAGCCATGTCCTTCACCACCGTCAAAGTAACGACCCATATCTCTTGCTGTATCTCCGCCATCTGGGTTTTCTACTTTAATTACATCGGCACCCATGTCTGCTAATAAACAACCACAAAATGGACCTGCCATCACCTGACAAACTTCTATTACCTTCATTCCATCTAAAGCACCCTGGGTCTCTTCGATTTCTATCTCCCTTTAAATTCTGGTTTTCTTTTTTCAAGGAAAGCCGTAACACCCTCTTTAAAATCTTCTGTGTCAAAACATTCAAATTCTTCACTTAGATTTTTTTCTGACAATGAATCCAAGCTTCCATCTAATAAAATTCGATCTATAAAACTTTTATGCCACATATGTGCCAATGGAGACAAAGAAGCGATCCTCTCTGCTAAGTCATATGTAGTCTTTTCAACTTCAATGTCAGGGACAATTTGAGTCAAAAATCCGGCAGAAAACATTTCTTTAGAAGTAAAAAGTCTACCCGTGAAAAGCATTTCTATTGTTTTTGTTGGTCCAATTTTTTGAACAAAATGTTTTAATTCTGAATGCCCTGCTACCAATCCTAATTTAGCTGCTGGAATTCCAAACATGCTGCTCTCTCCAGATATTCTTAAGTCCGTAGTGGCAGCCAACTCTATTCCGCCACCTATACAATAACCTTGTATTAAAGAAAGAACGGGTTTTGGGAAGTCACTAACCGATTTTAATCCTTGCAAAAATCCTGAGGATGCATAATTTTGGGCTTGCTTTGAGTTAAAACGTTCTTCTGCAAATCTTGAAATGTCAGCGCCAGAAGAAAAGGCTTTATCTCCTTCTCCTTTAAAAACAACAACACGGACAGAAGAATCATCAGACAACCCCGACATAACTTTTTTAATTTCTGCCCACATTTCTAGCTCTATTGCGTTCATTCTATCAGGAGCGTTAATTATTACAGTCGCAATTGACCCTTTTTTATCACAAATAATCTTGTCTGAGCTTAAACTCATTTATTTAACATCCTCCAAAATTAAACTTTAATAATTTCTAACAGGAATTTCAAAAAAGAAGTACAAAAAGATTTAGATAAAAAATAGCGCGTTCTAAAAAACGAGAAAATATGAAAAGGCTATCAAAACATTAAGCATTAAAAAAATTAAAAAACTAGTTTGTAGAATCATTAAATTCTTCTAACCACGCCATTTGTATGGATTCGAGCTTTCCTTCAGTTGATTTCATTGCATCATCATTAAAATTTTCCAGTTCACAAACCCAGTCATGTAAATCTGTAAAACGTACTGTGAGTGGATTAACATTAGGCATTTTTTCGAATAATTCTATTGCTATATCCTCAGCATCATCCCAGCCAAATTGTTCCAATTTAAAAACTCTCCTTTTTAAGCATGAGCTGCATCTGGCCCTTCTTGGACTAAATTCACATTCCAGAATGGAATCTCGACTTTAATTAACTCTGCTGTCTCTTCTTGCAAAACAGCCTGGCAAGCTAATCTGCTACAAAGTTCTAAGTCTCTAGCATCATCTAATTGATCTTCTTCATCTTCGGTTGCTTCATTGAAGCTATCTATTCCCGCCCGAATTTTTACGTGACAAGTGGAACAGGCGCAAACTCCACCACAAGCATGATCTAAATCTATTCCATTACCTAGAGCCGCTTCTAAAATATTTTCTCCAACTTTTATTTCAATTGTTTTTTCTTCTTCTCTTATAAAAAGTTTTGCCACATGACCCCCTTTAGCCCAATGAAAGATAAAATATCCGATTAATCTTTAAGAGCTTCACTTAATTTCCTGTTTTCAAGCGCAGACTTAAGAACATCGTCCATAATTTGATCCGCAAACGGCATTGTTGTTTCATTTAATAAGTCAATTTTTTTACGAATAGCGACGGGATCTTCTCCCGTACATTCTTTCTCAAGTTCACTAATTACACGTTTAATTTTTTTAATGTCTTCATCACTAATTTTTATTTTACCTATATTATCAAGAGCTCGAATTGTTGCAACGAGAATTGTGTGTGCTTCGTTCTTAGATTCCAATAATTGACGCATACGTATGTCTTCTTCCGCAAACTCAAATGATTCTAATAAAATTTTTTCTACTTTTTCATCCGTCAAACCATATGAAGGTTGTACTTCTATAGTTGTAGCCTTGCCACTCCTGAGGTCTCTTGCGGTTACATTAAGTATTCCATTTGCATCTATCAGAAATGTTACTTCAACCCTAGGAATTCCAGCTGCGACAGGATCAATTTTTAAACGGAATCTAGATAAAGATCTATTGTCATTTACTAATTCTCTCTCCCCTTGAAGTACATGAATATTAACTCCTGTCTGATTGTCTTCAGAAGTAGTGTATATTTCCTTCGCGCTAGCGGGAATGGTAGTATTCCTAGGTATAATCCAACCCATTGTTCCACCTAAAGTTTCAATCCCTAAGGAAAGAGGTGTTACATCGAGCAAAAGGATGTCTTTTCTGTCACCAGATAAAATTTGGCCTTGAACTGCCGCTCCTAGCGCTACAACTTCATCGGGATTAATATCAGAATGTGATTTGATTGAAAAAAACTTCTCTGCTGCTTCTTTTACTATTGGCATACGTGTTGAACCACCGACTAAAATCAATTCATCAACATCTTTTTTTGTTAAATTTCCGTCTAAAAGAACTTTTTCACATGCATCTAACGTTCGTTTAATAATCGGATTAAAAATCGATTCCAGTTCTTGGCGTGTAATCTCAATTTCGAACTTTTTGTTAATTTTTGGCAAATTGTCAATAATTATTTTTTTAGAATTACGTTCTAAATTCGAAAAAGAAATTTTTGTTTCCTCTGCTAAAAGAATCAACCTGGAAACCCCTTCAGGAGTATCATGTAAATCAATAGAAAATAGATTTTTTAATTTGTCATTTATCAATTCTGATAATAGTCTATCAAAATCATCTCCTCCTAAATGTGTGTCTCCACCTGTAGACAAAACTTCAAAAATCCCATTTTTAACACGTAAAATCGAGATATCGAAAGTGCCGCCACCCAAATCAAAAACAGCAATAACGCCGCGATTTTTTTCATGAAGACCATAAGCAAGGGATGCAGCAGTAGGCTCATTTATAATTCGAAGTACATCAAGTCCTGCCAACCTTCCCGCATCTTTTGTAGCCTGTCTTTGAGAATCGTTAAAATATGCTGGTACTGTAATCACTGCTTTTGTAATTGTTCTTCGTAAAGATTTTTCAGCTCTTGCCTTTAAAGATCTTAATATTATTGAGCTTATTTCTGGTCCACTATATGATTTTCCTCTAGCCTTAACATGAACAACTTCTTTTTCATTAGGATCAATTTCAAAGGGAATAAAACTAAGTTCATTTTTAACATCATCAAAACCTTTCCCCATAAACCGTTTTACCGAAAAAACTGTACTCCGACTGTTTGTTTTTCGGGATTCTAGAGCTTCGTAACCAGATAAAACGCGATCATTATAAAAAGATACTACTGAAGGAAAAATATTATCTTCACCATCAGAAGAAATAATAAAGGGGCCGTCATTATTAGCATAAGCGACTAAACTGTTGGTTGTTCCTAAATCAATACCAATTATATCATTCACTTTAAGAACCCATTGCCCTGTCTAAACTTAATAAAATATTTTCAATATAATTTCTCAGACTTAACACTAATCTAATTTTTTGTATTAGTTCATCATCTGACAAATATTGTGCCTCTGTTCGTTCATCCCAAGCTTTAGCATATTCTTCTAGGATTTCATTTTGCGATTTTCTGAAAGTTTCAAAACATTCTTTCGCAGCTAAAACCCGTTTTTTCAGTTCTTCCGCTTTATCTTCTTCAAGACAACATTCAAGTTCCGCGGCTGTCTCCTGTGCTTCTAAAATTTCTTCTAACAAATCTGCGGGAGGATTAGAATCGTTTTCTTTTAACTTCCCGTTTTCTAGCTCTACTAAGTAGATCATTCGAAGAATACGGTTGCCCAATACTCTCTTTGCTTCATTGATTCTGGTAGTAGCATCTAAACTTCTTATTTTTTCCGTTGTATTCGCATTTTGAAAAAAATCGGGATGTAATTGTTTACTTAAATCAAAAAAAACTTTTTCTAAAATACTAGAATCTATATTCATCTTTCTTGGTAAACCTAAAAGAGAAAAATGATCTATTTCATTGGGAATAGCTTTTATTGAGCCATTCTTATTGAATAAATGAAAAGAATTAGATTCCAGCAAAAAATTCTCCTCTTACATCCTTTTTCTAAAATGTTGCATCTTAATTAAAAAACGCGCCGCGTTAAAGTTAATAAGCGCGTCGCGTTTCCTAAAAAATATCTCTATGCGGAAAAACTTTCCCCACAACCACAAGATTGTCGTGCATTTGGATTTTTAAAAGTGAATCCTTGTCCATTCAGCCCATCCTCAAAATCCAAAATAGTTCCAGCCAGGAAAATAAGACTTTTTTTATCAATAACAAAGGAAACGCTACTATTTTCGATCACTTGATCTATAAGCGGATTTGTTTTTTCTTTGTTTTCAAATCTAAGAACGTAAGAAAGACCTGAACATCCACCACCTTTAACGCCAACTCGGACAACTTGATCTGAATTGCCCTCTTTTTCCATTAATCTCTTAGCATTAGAAACTGCTTTCTCTGTTATTTCTATAGTTCTGTTTTTGTCAACTACGCTCAAAGGTATCCCTTTCTAAAATCAGCTTTAATGATGTCCTTCGTGTTCAACTTCTTCTATTCCATTTTTAGAGCGATAATCATTTAAGGCTGTTTTTATCGCGTCTTCTGCCAAAACTGAGCAATGAATTTTTACTGGAGGAAGATTTAGCTCTTCAACTATCTGTGTATTTTGTATTTCATGGGCTTCATCTAGATTTTTCCCTTTTAGCCACTCAGTGGCAAGAGAACTAGAGGCAATAGCACTTCCGCAGCCAAAAGTTTTAAATTTCGCGTCTTCTATAACACCACTATCATTAACTTTTATTTGCAATTTCATCACATCACCACATTCCGGCGCACCAACAATTCCAGTTCCTACGGTTTTATCGCCTTTATCCAATGAACCAACATTACGCGGATTATTGTAATGATCTACAACTTTGTCACTATAAGCCATTTTAAAAAACCTCCTGTCTTAGATATAGTTTTTGATCATTTAATTAATGGGATTGCCATTCAACTTTTGAAAGATCCACTCCCTCTTTAACCATTTCATAAAGGGGGCTCATCTCTCTTAGTCTCTTCACTATAGAGGCTGTCTTTTCAGCCACATAATCTATTTCTTCTTCAGTAGAGAAGCGCCCAAAGCCATATCTAATCGAAGAATGCGCTAACTCATCACCTTTTCCCATGGATTTTAAAACATAGCTTGGCTCTAGACTAGCAGAAGTACATGCGGATCCAGAAGAAACCGCTACATCGCTAAGCCCCATTATCAGAGATTCTCCCTCAACATAAGGATAACTAATATTTAAATTTCCTGGCAAACGATTTGTTTCATGTCCATTTACATAAACTTCTTCTAAACTTTCGAAAATTATAGACCTAAATTTCTCTCGCAAATTAGTGAGGCGAATTGTTTCACTTTCCATTTCTTCCGAACATAACTCTGCTGCTTTTCCAAATCCAACAATACCAGAAACGTTTAAAGTTCCAGAGCGCATCCCTCGTTCGTGTCCTCCGCCATCAATGATAGCCGAAAGACGAACTCTAGGCTTTCTTCTTCTAACATAAAGCATCCCTATACCCTTTGGGCCATATACCTTATGGGCGGTTGCAGATAAAAGATCTATGCCCATTTCATTAACATCTATTGGAACTTTACCAAAACCTTGAGTTGCATCTGTATGAAAGAGTATTCCTTTCTCATGACAAAATTTACCTATTTCTTGAATCGGATTAATAACACCTATTTCATTATTCGCGTGCATAATAGAAACCAAAATCGTATCTTCCCTAATTGCATCCTCTATCATTTTAAGAGAAGTAATTCCATCATCTGGAGGATCAATGTAAGTCACATCAAATCCCCATGTTTCAAGTCTCTTCGCAGAATCAATGATAGCTTTATGTTCTATGGAAGATGTAACTATATGGTTCCCCTTGCTCTTATACATTTCAGCAACGCCTTTTAGGGCCATATTATCGGACTCAGTAGCTCCGCTTGTAAAAATTATCTCCCTTGGATCGGCATTTATAACATTTGCGATTTGTTCTCTTGCCTTATCAACAGCTTTTTCAGCTTCCCATCCATAACTGTGGTTTCTGCTAGCTGCGTTACCAAAAGTATCCGTAAAATAAGGCGTCATTGCCTCAAGTACTCTAGGATCCATTGGCGTCGTTGCTTGGTAGTCCATATAAATTGGGAACTTCAGGCTCATTTTATTTCTCCCGCCGGCACACCGGCCATATCAAAAATAGTCATCCCTTCAAGTAATTCCGTTATTCTACCTTGAAGTTGCCCCATAGGATGAAAGATAGAGCAATTTCTGTACTGTTCACAGTCATCAGCATTTGTAATCTGACAACTTGTTATGGCAATTGGTCCTTCTATTGCCCTTACAACCTCTGCTATCGTAATTGTATCTGGCTCCTTTGCTAATACGTACCCTCCTTTTGGACCATTTTTTGATTCTACAAGCCCTTTTTTAGCCAATAATTGCATTGTTTTAGCAAGTAACTCAGAAGGCAAGGCACATGCCTGCGCTATAGTTTTCGCATTTGTTGCGTTATCATTTTCAAAGTGGGTTGCAAGATAATGCAAGGCCATTAGGCCATAATCTGTTTGTTTTGTAAAAGCAAGCAAAAATATCTCCTTATTAGTACGACCAAACTAGTCGCATTAATCACTATAATGTATAATTTGTCAAGTATTTAACTGAAGTTAATCAAATGATTCTAAGTTCCATATTCCATTTTGAAAATTAACGATTGCATATGCGTTACTTATTAAATGATTCTTGTTTTTAACTAAATTGAAATTTCCTGTAAGGCCATTAAATTTTGATATTTTCTTTAGGTACTCTAAAATAAATTTTCGTTGTCCATCAGACTGAAAAATAGCAGAAGATAAGATTTTTATTGCATCAACCGATCTTGCTGCAAAAATTGTTGGTTTGCGTCCAAACTGGTATTCAAAATTCATACGAAAACTTAAAACTTGTTTTTTATATTCATAGAAGGTAGGCAAAAAAGGTTCTGTGAAAAACTTTGGAATAATAAAATATATGGGCCTAATTGCATTAATATCTTTAAAATTCTTTCTCTCGAAAGAATCGTGGCCAAGAATAAAAAACTGTTGATGTCCTTTATAAGTCAAGCTTGCCTTAATAAGATCGAGGCTTGAAGAATTAACTGTCCAGTGCACAACTGCATCCGATGATTCTATTTTCTTTGAACCAAGATAGGAATGAAAATTATATTCTTTTAATTTAAAAATCTTATCAGATAAAATTGAAATTTGTTTTTTGGGAGACCTTGAAAATATTTGTTTTCTTGCTTCAAGTGCATTTTTTTTTGGAAAACTTAACAATGCTATTTTCCTTAAATTTCTTTCCTTAAGAAAATCAAGCAGCAAATCAACTTCCAGAGAAGCAGAAGGTGCAATTGAAAATGCCCAATTACGCAAAACATCATTTAATTCCTCAGAAGAAGACAATGAAATAAAAGGAACCCCTAAGTTCTCCGCAGCTTTTGCAGAAGAAATTGCTTGATTTATTTGAGACGGGCCAATTATTGCCAACACTTTATGCTTAAGATAAAGCAACTGCACCGATTCTGCCGCAGACTCTGCAGTCTTTCCTGCTTTGATAAAAACTAGGGAGATTTGTTTTTTTGATTCAAGTTTTTGGTTTAGATTTCGAATTTGAAAAATAACCGAATCTCTAATATCTGAACTGTATTTATTTTCTGCTTCCTCTGCGCTCATGATAATTCCAATAACTCTTTCCTTTGACCCCTCTGAAAAAGAGATAAAATATTCTAGAAAGAACAAAGAGGAAAAAATTAAAGCAAAAAAGAGAACTTTTTTTATTTGGAACATTGTCTCTCCATAGGGTACTCTAAAAAATTAAAACACATCTAAAGACAAAAAATGAAAAAAAATAAATTAAATAAATATACAAATCATACTTTAATTAGGAAAAATATTTTACTTTGGTACGACCAAAACAAAAGAGATCTCCCTTGGAGAAAAAATAAAAATCCCTATCGAATTTGGATTTCTGAAATAATGCTTCAACAGACAACAGTAAAGTTTATAGAGGAAAGGTTTGTCAGTTTTTTAAGTAGATTTCCATCTGTAAAAATTCTCGCAAACGCCTCAATTGGAGAGGTTTTAAACGAATGGCAGGGGATTGGTTATTATAGTCGAGCAAGGAATCTGCATCTTTCTGCAAAAATAATTCTTTCAGAATATAAAGGTAAAATTCCAGCAAAACAAGATGATTTAAAAAAACTTCCTGGTATTGGCAATTATACTGCCGCTGCAATAGGGAGCATTGCATTTGATGAAAATATTCCTGCAATTGATGCGAATTGGATTAGAGTTATGTCTAGAATACTAGACTTTCAAGGACATATAGATACAAAAAAATCCTTGAAACATCTTGAAGAATTTGCAAAAAGAATTATGTCTAAAAAAAGGCCCGGGGATTTTAATCAAGCGATCATGGATTTAGGATCTAAGATTTGCAAACCAAAGAAAATTCACTGCGAATTATGTCCGATTGCCAGTAAATGTTTGTCAAATAAAAACAAAACATCTCTACTAATACCTAAAAAAAAGCAAAAGAAAGAAAGAAAATTAAAAACTTTTTTTCAGTTTTATGCTGAGCATAATGAAAAATTTCTAATGAAAAAGAGAAGAAATAGTGGACTTTTCAAAGGGCTTTGGGAATTGCCTGGCTGGGAAGTGGATGGTCATTTTATTGACTGTTCAAAAAAACAGAAAAAAGAAAAATTTGACTCTTTTTTTGTAGCAAAAAACACTTCCATGAAAAAAATTATTGAAAAGAAAATACAGCTTACCCATATAGAAATTTTATTTGTGGTTTTTAAAGTTTCGGTTAATTCAATGGATTCAAAAGTATTCGATGGAATATGGGTTGAAAAGGATGGTCTGTTAGGGGAAGGAATTTCAAGCGCTCAGAAAAAGATTATTGATTGCATACAGCAATAGAAGTAATAGTTAAAATTATTTTTCAAATTTTCTTTTTAGATACGCATGAAGAGAAAGTGGTTTTATTTTAAAAACGTCCTGCATTTCTGATGAATCGCAAATATTGTCCTCTTTAAGCATCGTAATTTGATCTTCTGTAAATGGAGGCTTTATAGGTAGTAAATTAAAAATCTTCGCTTGAATTTTTGCAATTAGAAACGGGAGTGGTGCTAAAAATCTTTTTCTTCCCATAGCGCTAACTATTAATTCAATAAGATCTCTTAAAGATAAAGCATGTTCGCCACCCTGATCAAAAGTTTTTCCAAAAGTTTCAGGCATACTTAAAGACTTAACAAAACAGTGGCATACATCTTCTACCCATATAGGTTGCAATTTTCCATGCCCACCTCCAATTAGAGGCAAAACCGGAAGAAAACGAGCCATTCCTGCAAACACATTAATAAACTCATCTTCCTCCCCAAAAACAATCGAGGGTCTAAAAATGGTCCAATCAAATTTCATATTTCTAACCAATAATTCTGCTTCCCATTTTGTTTTATGATATCTAGAAACAGCATTATCTCTCGTCCCCAATGCGCTCATTTGAATAAATCGATTAACTCCTGCTTCCTCGGCAGCAAGAATTAATTTTCTAGTGCCTTCTACATGAATCTTTTCAAAACCCGCGGTTCCTTTCTCTATGATTATACCTACCAAATTAATTACCGCATCACTTTTATCAATCAGCTTTGCGAGTTGACTGGGAGTATATTCAATAATATCGCCTCTTACAGGATATATGTTTTTTTCTCCAGCTAATCGTTGTCTTTCTGATTCTGGATTGCGACACAAAACTCTGCACTCATGACCAGCCAAAGATAATTGGCGCACCAAAACTCTGCCTATATAACCGCTGCCACCTGCAATAAAAACTTTCATTTAGACTCTCCCAGCAAAAAACAAAAACTTTATCTATTTAATATAAAAGGCCGTATCTAAACAACTACACTTTCATAACTTCTTTTAAAACCTGTGTTGCAAATGCTCCTTTTGAAAGTTCTAAGTTTAAAAAAAGATCGTTCTTTATTAATTTAATTTCAAAATTTAAAATTTCAGTTCTATAAGCTCTTCTTCCACCTTTTAGCTGAATTTCTGTAAGATTTGATATAAAATTATCTATACATAAATCATATTTTAACAAAACGGAGGCTTCGATCTCTAGTTCAATCCCAAAAGGTTTCAACATCCTCTTTCCAAAAATTGGACCAGACGCGCTTACAGAAGAATCTAATCTGCTTTTTTCTGCTTCTGCATAATTCCTCATTAGTTGAGGTCTTGAAAAATTATCAGAAAGAGCAACATCTCCTTCCAATAAAGAATCAAAGTATCCTAATTCTAAACGAAGAGAAAGGCACTCATTAAATAGTTGAGATTGAAAAGCAGATCCAAAAAAATTGCGCTCTAGAAATGGTATAGATTTAATTGCTTTTTCATTTGAATTTCCATTAGCCAAAGATGTAAGAACGCGTTGTTCAGCTACCCATGAATTTGGCCAAAGCTCTTTCGCACCCAAAAAATCAGATTTTTCAAATTTTACAACAGCTTCATTTAGTCTGATTTTTTCAAGATTATTTGCAGTTTCTAATCTTTTTTCTCCAACCAAAGAAGAAACAGCGAAATTATAATCATGAGACAATAAAAACCTTCCAATATTCGCTACATTTCCGTGTATGCCAAATCTTTGCGAACCAAAGTAATTTGGTAATTTATTGAAAACTAGATGCTCAATTATTTCTCTAGACTTTTCTAAGGCAAAACAGGAAACATCCCTGATTCTAATATGAAACTTGTTGCTCTTTAAGGCTCCCCTTCTTAGTTTTTTAAGTCCTCTTTTAAAACACAAAAAAATACAATTTTTATTGTATAGGTTTTCTAGTTCAGTTTTTTTATTAAGAAATTCTTTATGAGAACAAGCTACAGAAAACCATTGTCTGGAGTAACTATTTGAATCTTTTCTCCCCGCATATCCAACATCCCAGTCACGAACATTAAAAATTTTTGCCAATATTCTCGCTAAATCAACCGTATTAATACCAACTTTTTCAAAAAATAAATATAAATGATTTCCCTCTCCTGACGGAGGATCGGCTAATATCTCCTCCACTATAAAATCTTTAGCTTTGGATTTTATCTTTCCACCAATACCAGGAAATTCGGCTGTAAAAAATTTTGATTCTATGTATTGAAGATTTGATTTTGGTTTAAACATGCAAACTAAGAACTATCTTTTTGGCTTTATAATTGGCAAATCTTCTCTATCACCCCATTCTTTCCAGGAGCCAATATAATTTCTAACTTTCGAGTAACCAAGCAAACGATATACGAGATACGCATAAGCTGAGCGATATCCTCCTTGGCACAGTGGAATGATTTCTTTGTCTTTTGTTAGTTTTTTTTCTTCCAGCATTAAACGAAGCTCTTGTGCAGGCTTTACAAAACCTTCATCAGAAACAAAATCAAGCCACTCTAAATGAATTGAGTTAGGAATTGCGCCACCTCGTGCAGCTCGTATCGTTTCCCCATAAAATTCACCCTCAGAACGAGTATCGTGTATAGCGACATCGTTACGATCCATATTTTTTAAAATATAATCAGCAGAAGCTATTTTTGTGTTATCGGCTTCTTTTAAATGCTCCGTAAAAGAAGTCCGAATTATAGCTTTTATATTACCTGAATCGTCATCATGGAAACTTCCTGTTAAAGGCCAGGGATCAGATGATACTGGCAATCCTTCGTTTATCCAGGAATTAATGCCGCCGTCCAAAATATGAACATTTTCATGACCTAAATATTCAAGGAACCAAAAACCCCTGGCCGATCTCATTCCAGAGTTTTCTTCATAAAAAACAACTCTCTTATCGTAATCAACTCCTCTTATTTCCATTAAATATGCCAGCATCCAAGTAAATGATTTAAGAGGCGCAGGAGAAGTGTCGTTTAAAGAAATACCATATAAATCAAGGTGAGCTGCGCCTTCTATGTGGGCATTGCAAAATTCAGGAGATGGTCTTGTGTCAATAATTATAAGATCAGAGCTTTTTTGATCACCAATCAACTCATTGAGTTCATTTGGCTTTAATAAAATTTCAGAGTTTTCGTAGGTGTTTCTCAATATCATCTTCCTTTTTAAAAAAAACGGAGAAATTCTTTTTTAACGATATTCCATTGGATCAAAGGGGTTAAGTGGAACATTTAATTCTTTATTAAGAGGGGAAGGTTGAAGGATTTTAATATGAACCATTTCACGCCCTCTTTCAGTGACAAATTTATAACTTAACTTTGAAATCAAATCATAATTATACCAAACATGAGTTTTTCCACTTTTATTACTTCCTAGAACCAAGTGTATCATATCAATTTCGCCATCTTCATGTGAAATTATTTCCATTTTTTTTATTTCAGATCCAAAAGTTTCAAGTTTTCCAGATGGCATTGTTATTGTGACAATTAAATGTAAATTAACTTTGGTCTCTTTGGTTTTTTCTTCTGCTTTTATTGTATTGCTCTGTTTTAAGTTTTTATTTTCCGCAAAACTAATCCCATACATTAGGAAAAAAGCACTAATAATAAATAGAAGAATTCTCATCTTAATACTCCTTATAGAGCCCTAATTCTTATCGCTCTTCACACACCTAAAACCATAAACAGGCAATTTCCTATTTGCTAAATCCCCAGTACGATTAAAATTTTTTAAAGCCCAAGGACCATTTGCCCATGAACCCCCCTTTAGAACTCTAAGTGCAATTTTATCTCTTCTGACAGAATAAATTGTTTTGTTGTCTGTATTATACTTGTCCTGCACCCATTCCCATACATTTCCAGCTAAATCTTCCACGCCATGTATGTTAGCTCCTTGGGGCCTTCTTCCTACTGCCTTAGGGCCACCAGTAATTAAGTCCAGACCAAAAATAGCATTTCTTTGTTTTAATTTCATTCCCCAAGGAAATTTCCTTTTCATTGGCCCGCCTTGCGCTGCATAAGACCATTCAGTTTCTGTTGGCAATCTTTTTTTTACCCAGGAACAAAAAGCCTTTGCTTCAACCCAGGAAACACCAACAACTGGAAGATGCGCACCTGAAAATTGTTCACTATCCCAAAATGGAGGCTCTGGATATCCTGAGGATTTTACAAACATAGCATACTGCGAATTAGTTACTTCAAATTTATCCATCAAAAATGATTTTACTTTAATTCTTTTTCTTTTTTTATTTTTTAAAAATCTTTTGTTCGTTGAAAAATAAAACTTGCCTCCATTAATTAAGACCATGTTTAAATCTGTCGGTTTTTCTGGAACTATCAAATCATTTTTTTTGTTTCCTAATCCTTGATATTTAGATACCCCCTTTTTTTGGGAAAAGACTTTTTTTAAATTTATCCCTTTCTCACCAAAAGAAGATTTTTTTTCTAAATCAATCTGTGTTAATTCTGGCCATTTATTTCTATCAAGTTTCCCTAGTAGTTTCTCCGCTTCTAATAATTTTCCGTTTCTATAAAAAAGATAGGCTAATCCTCGTTTTGCGCTGCCATCTCTTGGGTAGCTTTTATTTGCTTTTTTAAAAAAGACTAAAGCTTTCTTGAATTGACTAGAATCATAAAGTGTCCACCCGATTCCCGTTAATGCATGTAAATTTCTAGGCTCTATACTAAGGGCTTTTAGAAAAAACTTTTCAGCAGATTTGTAGTTTTTCCTTCTATATTCTCTCTCGCCTTTTAGGCTTAGAGTTTGAATTTTTTCAGATTTTTGTGATCTTATTTTTTTTGCTTTTGTTTTAAGTTTTTGCTTAGGTATTGTTACTTTTTCTGCTGGGGTTGTTGAAGGGAGTTTCTTTTCTACCGAACATCCAGAAACCAGAAGGGCAAGGATTATAAATAAAAAATATGAAATAGGTTTCATTATAGTTAAAAAAGACAATCTTAAAGATTGTTGTCCTCTTCTATTCTAGCAAGCCCTGAGACTAAATCATCGTCTTTAACCTTAATAAGTCGTACGCCCTGTGTAGCTCGTCCTATAATTGAAACATCCGTAGATCTCAAACGAATAAGTTGTCCGCCCGTTGTGATAAGCATAAATTCATCATTTTCGCTTACTTTTCTTATTCCGATAACCAGTCCATTTTTTTCTGTTACTTTAATGTTAATAACTCCCTTGCCTCCCCTGTTTGTTACTCTATAATCATCAATTCTGCCTCGTTTGCCAAATCCTAAAACTGTAACTGTTAAAATTATTTCTCCGGGCGAAACTACTTCCATTCCAACAACTTCATCATTGTCTCCAAGAGTAATGCCCCGAACCCCCCTTCCTGTTCTTCCTATAGGCCTAGCTTTTTCCTCGGGAAATCTAATTGCTTTTCCGTTTCGTGTTCCAATAAAAATTTCTTGATTTCCGTTAGTTTGACCTACACTCACCAACTCATCTCCATCATCCAGATTTAAGGCAATAATTCCAGAAGATCTCGGCCTACTGTAAGCAGAAAGTTGAGTTTTTTTCAAAACTCCTTTTTTAGTTGCCATAACTATATATTTGTCTAGCTCAAATTCTCTTATAGGTAAAATAGCCGTGGTTTCTTCCTCTTGTGAAAGACGCAAGACATTAACAATAGATTTTCCCCTTGCCGTTCTCCCTGCTTGCGGAACTTCATGTACCTTCAGCCAGTAACACCTTCCTTTATTTGTAAAGAAAAGTAAATAATCATGTGTTGAGGCAACAAAAAGACTCTCTACAAAATCCTCTTCCTTTGTCCCCATTCCAACAATTCCTTTTCCTCCTCTTCGCTGAGATCTATAAATAGCTATAGGATTTCTCTTAATATATCCTGTGTTTGAAATTGTAACGACCATGTCCTCCTTGGCAATCATGTCCTCTAATGAAATATCGCCCGTTTGGTCTTGAATTAAAGTCCTTCTTTCATCAGAAAATTTATCTTTTATTTCTAATAACTCATCTTTTATGATTTTCGTTTGTTTCTTCTTGTCAGCAAGTATTTTTTCTAGTTCTTTAATTGTTTTGATTAGTTCAGCAAACTCTTTTTCAATTTTTTCTTGTTCTAATCCTGTTAATCTCTGAAGACGCATCTCAAGAATCGCTTGTGACTGTATTTCCGTTAATGCAAATTTATCTATTAATCCACTTTTCGCCTCTTCTGGCGTCTGACTTCCTCGAATAAGCTTAATAATAGCGTCAATATTCTTAAGGGCAATCAAGAAACCCTCTAAAATATGTGCCCTGTTTTCGGCTTTTTTAAGATCAAACCTAGTTCTTCTTAATATTATTTCTCTTCTAAATCGAAGAAAGTGATTAAGAACTTCTCTAATATTCATTACTTGCGGTTGATTATTTACTAATGCGAGGAGTATCACACCAAAAGACATTTGCATTTGAGTAGATTTATATAGTTGATTTAGGACGACCTCTCCTATCGTTCCTCTTTTCAACTCAATAACCACCCTCATTCCATCTCTATCGCTTTCGTCCCGTATGTCCGAAATGTCTTTTATTTTTTGCTCTCTAACAAGATCTGCAATTTTTTCGATAAGTCTCGCCTTGTTAACCGTATAGGGGATTTCGGTAATAATTATCGATTCTCTTTCAGTCTTTTCGTCTTCTTCGACAAATGCTTTTGCTCTTAACTGCAAAGAGCCTCTGCCCGTTGAGTAATAGCTTTCTATTCCCTTTTTTCCGTTTATAATAGCGCCTGTTGGAAAATCAGGGCCTGGCATTACTTCTAAAATTTTTGTAATTTCTATATTTTCTTTGTCTAACACTAAAATAAGGGCCTCGCAGAGTTCGCCAAGATTGTGAGGAGGGATGTTTGTTGCCATTCCAACAGCTATTCCCGTAGAACCATTTAAAAGAAGATTTGGAATTCTTGAAGGTAGAACTGAAGGTTCTGTTCTAGTGTTGTCATAATTAGGAACATAATCAACTGTTTCTTTTTCAATATCAAAAAGCATTCTTTCTGCTAATTCCGTCATCCTTGCCTCTGTATATCGCATAGCCGCTGGAGGATCTCCATCTATAGAACCAAAATTTCCCTGTCCATCTACCAATAAACCCCTTAGAGAAAAATCCTGAGCCATTCTTGCGAGAGCTGGATAAACAACTGCCTCACCATGAGGGTGATAGTTTCCGCTCACGTCTCCAGATATTTTTGCACACTTCCTGTAAGCTTTGTTATGAGAAAGTCCAAGATCGTTTAGGGTGGTCAATATTCTTCTATGAACGGGCTTTAACCCATCTCGAACATCCGGTAAGGCCCGAGAGACAATCACGCTCATTGCATACTCCATAAAAGAGGTGCTCATCTCATCTTCTATATTTACAATTTCTTTTTTTTCTTTATCTTCAGACAAAATTATATCCTTGGGGCGATAAAATTATTTTAAATGTCTAAATTTTCAACATCTAGGGCATGTTTTTCAATAAATTCTTTCCTTGGCTCAACATTATCCCCCATAAGAGTTGAAAAAACTAAATCAACCTCTGCCAGGGTTCCGTCCTGGAGATTAACTTGCCTAAAGATACGAGTGTCAGGATCCATCGTAGTATCCCAAAGCTGATCTGGATTCATCTCGCCCAAACCTTTATATCTTTGTATTGTTAATCCCTTTTTCCCTAAAACCCTAAACCCTTCTAGGATTTCGGTATTTTCTTTTATTTCAATATTAGATTCCCCATTTTTTATTTCAAAAGGACCAATACCTAATTCTGCAAGATCAACATATGCATCAAGAATCTTCTTGAAGTTTTTACCTTCTATAATCAGAGGCTCTATTTTTGTGCACAATTCTCTATCAGAAACCCTTGTTTGCACAATAATTCCTTTTTCTTTTCCGTCCCCATCTTTTTCAATTAGAGCCTCGGGTTTTCTTTCGTCCCTAAATTCATTTGTAATAAAGGTTAAAATTTTCTTTTTTATTAACTCTAATCCTTTTTTATTATTAAAGTCGGATATTTTCATTTCAGGTTTTTCTGCAATTAGCTCTCTTGCAATAAAATCTACAATCCTGACATCCATCCCCTGCTTAAGAAATATCTCCATGGCTTCTTCGGAATCAGAAAGTCTAACTAAAAGAGAATGTAATTGCTTCTTTTCTAGGCTAGAATTTTTTATGTTTGCATTGTTTTTTTTGTTTCCGTTCAATCCTTTTTTTACAAGAAGATCTGCATCTTCAATAGCGGAAGACAAAATAAAATCATCAAACATTCTTTCATCGCTTAAGTAGAGTTCTTTTTTTCCACGCTTCACTTTATATAAAGGTGGCTGGGCTATATACAAATGTCCGTTAGTTATAAGTTCACGCATATGTCTAAAGAAAAAAGTAAGCAAAAGACTTCTTATGTGTGAGCCGTCTACGTCTGCATCAGTCATAATGACAATTTTGTTATATCTCAACTTTGTTATGTCAAAATCATCTTCCCCTATGCCAGTGCCTATAGCGGTAATAATGTGCCGAATTTCATCGTGGTTCAACATCTTATCTAATCGGGCCTTTTCAACATTTAAGATTTTTCCTTTCAGCGGGAGAATCGCCTGATAGGCCCTATCTCTTCCTTGTTTAGCAGAACCTCCGGCAGAATCACCTTCCACTAAATAAAGCTCACAAACTTCCGGATCTTTTTCAGAACAGTCCGCTAATTTTCCCGGGAGAGAACCGCTTTCCAGAGCGCTCTTTCTTCTGGTTAAATCTCTTGCTTTTCTTGCCGCTTCTCTTGCTATAGATGCCTGAATAGATTTTTCTACGATTTTTTTTGCAACGCTTGGGTTTTCTTCAAAGAAGCTCGAAAGACTTTCGTTTAATGCTTGTTCAACAAGACCCTTCATTTCTGAATTCCCCAACTTCCCTTTGGTCTGTCCTTCAAATTGAGGATCCGGCAACTTGACACTTAAAATCGCCGTAAGCCCCTCCCTAACATCTTCGCCGCTAGGTGGAGGTGAGTTCTTTAAAAGATTATTGTCCTTGGCATATTTATTAATAGTCCTTGTCAGTGCACTACGAAATCCTATTAAGTGTGTGCCGCCCTCATTTGTGTTTATGTTGTTGGCAAAGGAAAACAAGGTTTCATTGTACCCATCGTGGTACTGCAAAGAGGTCTCAACAATAGTCCCCTCTTTTTTTGACAAGACGTAAATAGGTTTTTTGTGAACAACTTCTTTTGTGGAGTTCAGGTGTTCAACATACGACGCAATCCCACCCTTATAAAAGTACTCTTCTTTTTTCGAATCTCTTTTATCTTCTAAAATTATTTTCAACCCACTATTTAAATAAGCAAGCTCCCTTAACCTTGCAGATAAAATACTAAAACTATATTCGACCATTTCAAAAATCTCTGGATCGGGTTTAAAGGTTATTGTGGTTCCGGTTTTTTTAGAGGTTCCAACCTTCTTTATCTTTTTCTCAGGAAAACCTCTTTTAAATGAAAGCTGGTATACCCCGCCACCCCTTTTGATTTCTGCGCTCAAGCTTTCAGAGAGCGCATTTACACAGGACACACCAACACCATGCAAACCACCAGAAACCTTATAGGCGCTATTTTCAAACTTCCCTCCCGCATGCAATTTAGTCAAAACGACTTCAGCAGCAGAGATCTTTTCTGTTGGGTGTTTGTCTACCGGAATACCCCTGCCGTCATCTTCTACGGAAACAGAATCGTCGCTGTTAATACAAACATTTATTACCGAACAAAACCCGGCCATCGCTTCGTCCACGCTATTGTCTACAACCTCATAGACAAGATGGTGCAATCCAGGGGACCCAGTGCTTCCAATATACATAGCCGGTCTTTTTCGAACTGCCTCTAGCCCCTCTAAAACCTTTATGTCTTTTGCTTGGTATTTCGCGTTGGAAACTTTTTTCTTTGGCGCAGCCATTGATTTGTCCTAAAAAATTGAGGGTTTAATAAACAAACCCCTTGCCTGAGTCTAAGTCAAAAAGGGAGTATGCTTCGGGCGGGCTTTTTGTTTCTGGTTTTTCTGTTGAGGTTATAAAAACCTGTGAATCACCAGACATTAAATATTCTACCACACTTTGTCTTTTTTCACGATCAAGTTCCGAACTCATGTCGTCAAAAAGGTATATTAAATTTTCTCCTGAAATTTCTTTGCAAACATCTGAAATGGCAAGCAGAATTAAAATTATAACTAACCTTTGCTCACCCTGGGATGCACTTTCTCTAGAGTTTGCTCCATTTAAATATATAACAAAATCGTCTAAATGTGGACCCAGGCATGTTTGTTTTTTTATTTTTTCCTCTCCTTTCTTTTTTTCATATTCTTCTTTGATTGTTTCTAGGGCGGGTGTTTTGTTTTCTTTTTTGTCGTAGTTACTTAGGTTTTTTGAGTAAAAAACCTCAATGTTTTTTTTCATTCCAAGGGTTTTTTTTAGTGGTGTTAGTTTTTTTTCAAGAAGTTCTAAAAAACCGTTTCTTTTTATTAAAATTTTTGATGCGCAAGAAAAAAAACGATTATTCCAAACCTCTAGTAGACCGTTGTCTAATTTATGTTTGAGGATTTTGTTTCTTTCTCTAAGAATTCTTAAATATTCCTTGTTCTCAATTAGGTAATGTGGATCTATCAAGGCAATAGCCCTGTCAAAAAAATTTCTCCTAAAAACAGGACTGTCCTTGATTACTCTTAAACTGTCTGGAAAAAAAACCATAGTACTAACTGAATGGAGGTAATTGATCAGGTTTTGCTCTGTTTTGTCGTTTAATCTATAAATTCTTCTTTGTTCGTCAAACGAAGCTTCAAGTTTAATGGTTTTATTTGTACTGTCACTATAAAAAGATCCGCCTACATACATGCTGCCAGCGTCTTCTTTAACTAAGCTCGCCCTTTTTTTCGTTCTGAATGATTTCAAGTTTGTTAAGAAATAAATCGATTCTACGAGATTTGTTTTACCAGAACCGTTTTTTCCATAAATATAGTTAAGTTCAGGATGAAATTCTGTTTGCAAGGATTCGTAGTTTCTGAAATTTTTGAGTTTAACTGATTTTATTTTCAGAGTTTTCCTCAATTTCTATTATTTTTTTATTTATATATATTTATATAGTAGTAATAGTAGCGGTGTTTGTTTTGTTGAAAACCAAAAAAAGACTAAAATATCAACACTTTACAACACAAAAAGCAATTAAATTTTTGTTTATATCCTGTTTGTTTTGTTGATAAGTGTTTGTTTTTTTGTCTTTTTAAACATATATTAACAAAACAAAAACAACTTATTCACAAAGATTCTATTTTTTCAATTAGAGAGTTTACGGTTGAGGCGATAGAGGTGTTTTCTTTTATTTGTCTTGTTATTTTGTTTGTCGAGTGAATAACTGTAGAATGATCTTTCCCCCCAAACCTTGCCCCAATCTCTGTGGTTGAAGCGGCCGAAAGCTTTCTTGAAAGATACATAGCAATTTGCCTTGGTTCGGCAAAAATCCTAGATCTGTTTTTCGATTTCAGATCCGAAACCCTAACCTGGAAGAACTCTGCAACTATTTTTTGAATTTCATCAATCGAGATGCCTTTTTGTGGGTCTCTTATGGTGTTTTTGAGTATTTCTTTGGCGTCGTCTATGTTTATCTCGGTTCCGTGAAGAGAGGAGTGGAAAACCAGTTTCACCAAACACCCTTCCAGCTCCCTGATGTTTGACCTAACCTTTTCTGCTATAAAATGTGCAACATCTTTCTGGATGTCAAAGTTGAGTTCAGATGCCTTTTTTTGAATTATTGCGACTTTTGTTTCAAAGTCCGGGGCCCCAATGTCGGCCATTATTCCCCAAACAAACCTAGCTTTCAGTCTCTCTGCAAGCCCAGGTGTGTCTTTTGGGTTTTTGTCGCTGGTCATTATGATTTGCTTTCCGGACTCATGCAGGGCGTTGAATGTAAAGAAGAACTCTTCTTGTGTTCTCTCTTTGCCCGCTATAAACTGAATATCGTCAATTAAAAGGTAGTCTATTTTTCTGTATCTTGAGCGAAAATCCACCATTTTGTTTTTTTGTATTGATGAAATTAAATCGTTTATAAAGTTTTCGGATGACGTATAAAAAACTTTCGCCCGCTCTTTTTTTTCTAAAACCTGATGTCCTATGGCATGGAGGAGGTGTGTTTTGCCAAGACCAACGCCACCGTAAATAAAAAGAGGGTTTAGGTTTTTTGTTGAGTCTTCAATGATCTGGAGGCTACAGGCGTGCGCAAATTCGTTTGACGCCCCTACAACGAAACTATCAAAGGTATATTTGGGATTCAAAAATTTAGGCTTCTTGGGTTTGATTAGGATTTTTTCAGGCCCACCTTCTTCCCTCGCCTCAATCTTCTTTTGTGCTTTTGAGGGCACAAACCTAAGCCCAGAAATGGAGTTCTCAAGGCTTACAACTTCTTCTATGATAGCCGAAAAACGATTGGTGATAGTTTCGACACAAAATGAATCAGGAACTTCCACAAAAAGTTCTTTTTCATTTAAAAATATTGGCCTTGTGTTTTTAAACCACCTTTCAAACGCTTCTTCTGAAACGCCTTTTTTTATTCCAAGTAAACAGTTGTCCCAGGCTTCTATCATTTTTTCACTGTAAAAAGGGTTTAATTAATGCTCAACAATCTAACAATTTTAATCAAAAAAACCAATACTTTATTTTTATAAATACTCAAAAAACTTTCAAACAAAAACTTTTTATTTTTTTCAAGATAATGTGGGGGCCGTTTTGTTTAACTTTCCTTGACAAAAGCAACCCTAGTCGGATACTTTGCAACAGTTTTTCTTATTAAATTTTATGAGGTGTTGGGTGAAGAGAACTTATCAGCCAAACAGAAACAAAAGAATTAAAACTCACGGCTTTAGAAAAAGGATGTCAACTACCGGCGGAAGATCTATAATGAATCGCCGTCGTGGCAAGGGAAGAAAGCGTTTAACTGTTTCTGGCTAGAAAGTGATGGCAATTTATTGTTTAAGAGGAAAAGATTCCTTGAGATTTCCGCCTGAACTCCGGATACGGTCCTCTTCCGATTTTGTTGCTGCAAAAAAAGGGAAGAGGCTAGACTCCTATTCATTTTCTCTCTATGTGCACAAAAGTAAGCTTAATAGGACCCGCTTGGGACTTATAGTCTCTAAAAAAGTAGGTAATTCAGTTAAGAGAAATCGTACAAAAAGGGTTTTGAGGGAAGTGTTTAAGAATGTTTTTCCTGGCCTTAAGAGTGGTTATGATTTGGTAATTATCGCAAAACGTGAAGTAGTGGAAAGAAGTTTTGAGGAATTAATAAAAGAACTTGATAATTCTTTGTTTATTAATAAAAACACAAAAAGGACAAAGGGGTGAATTTTTTTTTAAAACCGCTAACCTTTTTCTTTGTTTTTTTTATAAAATTGTATCGCCTGCTAATTTCCCCTATTCTGCCCGGAACCTGCAGGTTTACACCGAGTTGCTCTGAATATGCATTACAGGCTTTTGCTGCTTACGGCCCCTTTCGGGCTCTTTGGCTTGTCATTAAAAGGATTTTTAGATGCAACCCGTTCTGCGAGGGTGGGCACGATCCCATAAAGCAAAATTTAAAGGATTAAATTAAAAATGGAAAAAAATGCTATTTTAGCTGCCGTTCTTTCTTTGGCTGTACTGTTGGGGTGGCAGTATTTTTTTGTTCCGCAAGTGCCCCAGAAGAAAAAGGTTGTCGAAACAAGAACGCTGCCAAAAGAAAAGCGGCTCTCGGGGCAGAAGAGATCTATAACAGACAGGGCAATCACCATTTCGCCCAAGAAAAGCCATGCTCTTGTGGCTAAGAACCTAAAAGGAAGCAAGAAGTCTTTGCCAAAAAATTTTAAGGAGGTTCTAGTTAAGGTTGATGTCGGCAATGCGGTCTATGGTTTGTCAAATCATGGCGCAGGTTTTGTACAGATGCAACTGAATGATTATAAAGACGACAAGGGCAGGCTTATTGATCTGGCTAAAGGGTTTTATCCTGACCTAAAACCGTTGTTTTTTTGGGGAAAAGGAAGCGGAATATTAAACCGTTCTGTTTATAAGGTTTATGTTAATGGACAAGAGGTAACAGAAAACAAAACAATAAAAATTAGCCCCAAAAAAGGAAGCCAAAAAGTTTCTTTTGTTTTAGAGGGCAGAAACCAAGGTCAGGTCGAAAAGACCTTGGTCTTTAGCGCCGGAAGCTACAGGATACCCACTACGATTCTCCTTCGTAACACAAAAGGCATGGGCGCTATTGGAGTTGCCCTTGGTCCTTCGGTTGGAGGGAGCGACGGCGACACTTACGGTGGCGTTATAGAAGGGCCGATGTCTTTTGTAGACAAGGATATTGTTTATGATAATCCAGAGTCTGACAATGAACAGCCAAAATATGACAAAAACGTCAAATGGACTTCCTTGCAGTCTAAATATTTCATAACAGCCCTAGTCCCAAGAACTGGTTCGGGTGGAGCTCAGATAAATCTTTTGAAGGCAAACAAAGACAAGGCGAATGATTATGCGGCCATAGTGCCTTTGCGATTAGAAAACTCAAGGGTTTTGGCAACCATGGACTTATATGCTGGCCCAAAGGAGGTTCAGCGCATGTCTAAATTAGGCGTTATGTTAGAAGAGTCTCTCGATTACGGAATTTTTTCTTTTGTTGCCTCACCCCTTATCTCGCTTCTAAGAATATGCAATGCCGTGACAATGAACTGGGGGCTTGCAATAATTCTTTTAACCATAATCATAAAGCTCATTTTTTATCCACTTACACATTTTAGCATGAAGAACATGAAGGGTATGCAAAAGCTACAGCCTAAGATGGCGCAGATTCGGGAGATTTACAAAGACGACAAAACCAAAATGAACCAGCAGCTCATGTCTTTGTATAAAGAAAATAAAGTGAACCCCATGATGGGTTGCCTCCCAATGTTAATACAAATGCCTATTTTTTTTGGTTTATACGAGGGACTTCTGGTTGCTATAGAAATTCGAAACGCCCCTTTCTTTTGGTGGATTACAGATCTTTCAAAGCAAGATCCATATCATGTCTATACGATCTTGATGGGGATTTCAATGTTTATACAACAAAAAATGACCCCCACAGCAGGAGATCCTTCTCAGGCCAAAATGATGATGTTTATGCCTATAATTTTCTGTGGAATGTTTATTTTCTACCCTGTTCCTTCAGGCCTTGTTATTTACTGGTTTGTGAACAATGTTCTTTCAATCGCACAACAGTTTTTCGTGAATCGAACTGTGCAAACCCCGAAACTTGCAGAAGAAAAAGAATCGTAACTTTTAAAAAATCTGGCCAAAACCCATGAATATTTTCGGTTTAAAAATAAAACAAGGACCTGTAGTTTTTACCGTTGCCGTTTTTTTCGTTGTGGGATTTATTAATTACTACACAAAGGCTCGATACAACCCAAAGCCTTTTGTGCAAAAGATTTGTCCGCCTCAAAAAGTATGTGTTTTAGAATTTTCTGACTACGGCTGACCTGACTGTGCCTTGGTGCAGGATGCGCTTATTAAAATCGAAAAAAAATACAACGGCCGCGTAGTAGTGAAAAAATTTGCCTTTCCTCTCTCCGAAGCGACCTTTGGAGCAACCGAAGCAGTTCTGTGTGTAAAGAGTTCTGGCAAAAGAAAAATCATGAGTGGTCTGATATACAAAAACCAAGGGAAATGGAAGAACAATCGGTATCCCGAGTCTTTGTGGAAATCGTACGCAAAAAAAAGCGGCGCAGATTTGACTAGATGGGAAAAATGCATAAAGCAAAAAGACAGTTCAAAAAGAATAAAGAAATCTAGAGATTTGGGGCTGGGTTTAGGTGTAAGGGTTACGCCTACCTTTTTTATTGGGGAGATAAAAATGGAAGGATCTAGGTCTATTGGGCAACTCAAAAGAGTAATAGAGAGAAACGTTTTAAAGCTAAACGAAAGAGCTAGGAAATGAAAAAAAGACCCTCAATTTTTGGACAATTAGCCGTTGTGACAGGAGCTGCGTCTGGTATAGGGGAGGCGGTTGTGTCTCGCTTTGCAGACGAAGGGGCGAGGATAGCTCTTCTAGATAAAGACAAAAAAAAAGGAGAGTCTCTTAGTCAATATCTTTCTTCTGAAGGCGTCAATGCAAAGTTCTATGAATGTGATGTTACACAAGAAAGGTCAGTGAGTACGACGTTTGATTTAATTTTAAAAAATTTGGGATCAATTCAAATTTTAATAAACTGCGCCGGTGGTTTTTTTGAAAATCCATCTCTTGAAACTGTTACAGAAAGTCACTGGGAAGAAGTCCTTGAATTGAACTTAAAATCGGTTTATTTGTGCTCAAGAAGAGCAGTTCCTTCAATGAAAGAATCGAAATATGGAAGAATAGTTAACGTTTCCTCTCAAACCGCTCGCGAAGGGTTAGTGGAAACGTCGTTGCCATATGGAGCCGCTAAAGCCGGAGTTTTGGGTTTAACTAGAAGGCTTGCTAGCGAACTCGCCTTAGATGGAATTACAGTCAACGCGGTTGCTCCTGGAGTAGTTTTATCTCCGAGGGTTGCCGAACTACACAAAGAAAGGCTACCCAGGCTCATGTCTGAAATCCCTATGAATCGTGCGGGAGGGGCGGAAGAGATTGCTGACGGGATTTGGTATTTGTCTACCCCCGGCGCATCTTATATAACCGGGGTTACACTTGACATTAACGGCGGCCGGTATATGGGATAAGCGGTTCCTGAAAAGCAATTCTTTTTGAAAGCAAAAAATGAACACTTTATTAAAAAATGAAACTATAGTCGCTTTGTCCACCCCTGTTGGCGTAGGGGCAATATCTATTGTTAGGCTTAGCGGTCCCAATGTAAGACAAATTTTAAGCAAAATTTTTATTTCTAAGACCTCGGCCAAGGAGCTGCCAAAAAGGACGCCCGTCCTTGGAAATTTTATAGACATTGATGGTGAAATTTTTGACGAAGGACAGGTTGTTTTATATGAAAAGCCCAACTCTTACACCGGGGAAGATTTGGCAGAACTGTTCTGTCATGGAAGTATAGCAATTTATCAGTTTTTGATAGAGTCAGCATGTTCAGCTGGGGCAAGAGTTGCGGGGCCAGGGGAGTTCACAAGAAGAGCTTTTATTGAAGGAAAGATTGATCTGGTTCAATCCGAGTCAGTTGCGGATCTAATTTCCTCTGAAACAAGGACCTCTGCAAAAATAGCTCTTTCTCAATTACAAGGAACCCTTTCGGCGTGTTTAGAGGAAATATGGCAACAGATAGTCGAAATAGGCGCACATCTGGAAGCCTCTATTGATTTTCCAGATGAGTTTGAGCCGGGCGCAGGCCCTATGGTGCAAGGGAGGCCGCTTTTCGGCGAAGAGTTGGCACCTCTTTTTGCTAATACGGAAAAATCACTGAAAGATTTAGAGGATTCATTTCGATCTGGAAAAATTCTAAGAGAGGGCGCTCGAATTGCTATAATCGGGAGGCCAAATGTTGGAAAATCCACCCTTTTAAACAATCTATTAGGAGAAGAAAGGTCGATTACTAGCGATATCCCTGGAACAACGAGAGATACCATTGAAGAGGTTTGTGATGTAAATGGAATACCCGTACGATTTATTGATACCGCGGGCCTTAGAAATACTCGGGACCTTATAGAAAAAGAAGGAACCAAGAGAGCATATGATGCCGCCAAAACCGCAGATCTTTGTCTTTTGGTTTTGGACGCATGCAATGCAAAATCTGAATTTGAATGGGCGCAGGAGGAGGCAAAAAAAATAGAAACAAGCAAGTTGATTGTTTTAAACAAAACAGATCTTGTTTTCTCTGACATATCGGTCGAATGGAGTCCCGGCATTCAAAGTGTTTCAATTTCCGCGCTCCAAAAAAAAGGGTTAGATTTGCTTAAAAATTCTGTTTTTGAGATTTTAACAGGAGGAAATCATCGAGAAGGAAAAATGTTGCATACGATTTTAACAAACGAAAGACACAAAAATTTAATCAACAAGGCAAGATTGGCCCTTAAGGAAGCTTTTGTTTTATGTGAAAAAGGCTATTCCCCAGAACTTATAGCGGTTCACTTAAATGATTCTAGTGCCGCATTTTCTGAAATTCTTGGAAAAAGCTACGGAGACTCGCTTTTAGATAAGATTTTTTCAGAGTTTTGTATTGGAAAATAATCTGCTATAGATATAAATCAAAATTTTTTAATAATTTAAGGACGAAATGGACAAGAATAATTTTGACGTAATTGTCGTTGGCGCCGGACATGCTGGATGCGAGGCTGCATTAGCTGCAGCCAGAAAAGGTTCAAGGGTTCTTCTTTTGTCAATGAATCTTGATACGGTTGGGCTGATGTCTTGCAATCCTGCTATCGGAGGGCTTGCCAAGGGTGTTTTAGTCAGAGAAATAGATGCTCTTGGTGGAGAGATGGGAAGAGCGATAGACAAAACAGGGATTCAGTTTAGAATGCTGAACACAAAAAAGGGTCCTGCTGTACAAGCTCTCAGAGCACAAGCAGACAAACAAGAGTACCGGTTGTATATGAAACATTTCGTTGAAAACCAGAAGAACCTTGTTTTGAAACAAGGTATGTTAAAAAAGATAATAATTAAAAACGATCGGGTTCTTGGCATCGAAACACAGTTTGGCGAAGAAATACAGGCCCCCGCAGTTGTATTAACACCAGGGACTTTTACGAGGGGCCTCTTGCACTATGGGAAAAAACAAATCAAGGGAGGAAGAGCGGGAGAGGGATCTGCGAATGAATTTTCTGATCAGTTAGTCGATCTTGGTTTTAAAATTGAAAGAATGAAAACAGGAACTCCGCCAAGGCTAGACTCAAAAACCATTGATTTTAAAGGTCTTGAAGTTCAGCCAGGCGATAATCCTCCTATACCGTTCTCTTTTCGAACAAAAGAATTGCTTCAAAATCAGTTGCCCTGCTGGATAACCTATACTAACGAGGCAACTCACTCGATCATAAGAAAGAACATTGACAGATCGCCTATGTACAATGGCCAAATTAGCGCTACTGGTGTTAGGTATTGTCCTAGCATCGAAGACAAGATTATGAGGTTTGAAGGGAAGACCTCGCATCAAATATTTTTAGAGCCTGAAGGGCTGAGGACATGCGAAATTTATGTTAATGGCCTTTCCACGAGCCTTCCGGTGGACATACAAAAGCAAATAATTCAAACGATTCCAGGGCTAGAAAACGCCGAGATGATGAGGGCTGGATATGCAGTAGAGTATGATTTTGTTTGCCCGATGGAACTTGATAATTCTCTTATGACCAATAAAATCAATGGGTTATTCCATGCCGGGCAAATCAATGGAACCACTGGGTACGAAGAAGCGGCAGCTCAAGGCATTATGGCTGGGATAAACGCTTCTTCTTATGCAAATAACGACGCTCCTTTTACTTTGGGACGCGATGATGCCTATTTAGGGGTTCTGGTAGACGATCTGGTCACAAAAGGAACTGTTGAGCCTTACAGAATGTTTACAAGCAGGGCTGAGCACAGACTTCTTTTAAGACACGATAACGCAGACTATAGGCTAACAGAAATGGGGCACAGGGCTGGAGTTGTAAGCCCAGAGAGTTACAATTTTTTCTTAGATAAAAAGCAGAAAACTTCAGATATGCTTGATTATTTTGAGACAACTAAAATTTATCCGAGTCCTGAAGTCCAGTCTTCCTTGGAAGCTTTGGGCAGCTCTCCTCTTAAGAAGCCCTATAAGCTTTCTGAAATATTGAGAAGGCCTGAAATTAATTTGATGGATTTAGTCGAAGCAAATCTGTCAGATGCTCCTAGCCTTGAAAATTTATGGGAGTGCCTTGACAGTGAAGGAAGAAGGTATGTTTCTGCAGAAGTAAAATACAAAGAATATTTCCAAAGAGAAAAACAGCAGGTTATAAGACTTAGATCTGCTGACAAGGTTCCCATACCCGAAAGTATTTCTTACGATCAAGTCACGCACTTAACGGCTGAGGCAAGGCAAAGATTGGCTAAAGTCAAGCCTAAAAGTCTCGGCCAGGCAAGTAGGGTATCAGGCGTAACGCCAGCTGCAATAGCTGTTTTGGAGGTCTATTTAAAAAGGCTCTCTGGCAAACCAAAAGAAAATCAAGCTTCCTAGATTAATCCCAATTTATTAAAATGTTCCACGTGAAACATCAAAAAATAAAGTTGTTTCTGTTCCACGTGAAACAAAAGTATGGTTATAATGGGCTGTGTTTTTTTATTTAAATTTTTCTTGTCACAATATTATAGGCTGTATTTTTAATCAAAGAAGGAATTTTCATTGATTGGCGATAATGAGTTTTGGCAAAATTCAGGCTTGATAAACAATAAAGACAAACATTCAAAAAAGGCTTATGTAGTAGCGGTTGCGAATCAAAAGGGTGGGGTTGGCAAAACCACTACCGCAGTAAACCTTTCTGCATGTTTGGCCAAGAAGGGAAAAAAAGTGCTCCTTTTTGATTTAGATCCACAATCTAACGCTTCAAGTTCGCTGGGCTCTACTGCAGACGAAAACAACCTTTACAATCTTCTGATTAGCGATAATGCGCCGAGCAATGAATTCGTTCAAGTAACTGATATTAAAGGACTTATGGTATTTCCGTCAACCTCAGATTTGGCTGCAGCAGAGGTTGAATTAGCCGATGTTCCTGATCGTATTGGTAGACTGGAAAGGATTGTGAGCTTTTTTCAAAATCATTTCGATCTTATTGTTGTTGACTGTCCACCGTCTCTTGGTTTTTTGACTTTAAATGCATTTAATGCTTCTGATGAACTTTTAATACCAATGCAAGCTGAATATTTTGCTCTTGAAGGTCTAGCACGCCTTATGAAAACTATTGAAAGAATTTCTCATTCAAATGATTTTTCGAAGAATCCTAAAATTGGAGGAATTATTCTTACAATGTATGATACCAGGACAAATCTTTCAAAACAGGTTTCGGATGAGGTTAAGAATCATGTCTCTAATCTATTGTATGAGGTTAAAATTCCAAGAAATATTAAATTAGCAGAAGCTCCAAGTCATGGACTTCCAGTGATCTCATATGACCCGTATTCACAGGGGGCAAAAGCTTATATACAGTTAGCGGAAGAATTTTTAAGAAGACTGAAAGAAAACGAACTATAAAACGAGAAGAAGAAAGGAGGGGCTAATAAATGGCGAAAAAAGCTTTAGGTCGTGGTTTGGATGCACTTTTATCAGCTTCAAAATCCGAAGAGGTTATTTCATCAGATTTTCCTGAGAAATCTGACGAAATAAATTTAAATCTAGTCGAACAGATACAGTTAAGTAAAATAGAATCGGGAAAACATCAACCGCGCGAAGTATTTGACGAGGAAGAATTGAAAAATCTAGCAACTTCAGTTTCTAACCACGGAGTGATACAGCCTATATTATTAAAAAAAATAGGCGAAGATAGATTTGAGATTATAGCTGGAGAAAGAAGATGGCGTGCGGCTAAAATGGCAAATCTTAGCACAATCCCCGCAATTTTTACTGATATTATGGAGAAAGAAACTCTTGAAGTCTCAATAGTGGAAAATCTTCAAAGATCAGATTTAAATCCAATAGAAGAATCAAAAGCTTACGATAGTTTAATGATTAAATATAACCTCACCCAGGAAGAAGTTGCTGAACGCGTTGGCAAGGATCGTTCTACAATCGCAAATTATATTCGATTATTGAAACTTCCCGAGTTAGTGCAGAAAAGAGTCGCAGATGGTGAGCATACAATGGGACATGCAAGAGCCTTGCTTTCTTTAATTAAAACAGAACTGATTATAAAATTCAGTGAAAAAGCTATTAAAAGTAATTTATCTGTTAGGCAGCTTGAATCAGAAATCAAAATGTATACAAATGGCAATACCAAAAGGAAAAAGAATGATCTCCAAGACAACAACCTGTCTGGTCTGCAAAATAATGTTTTTGTGGAGGATGCTATTGAAAAAATTCGTTCCAGTCTTGGAACTAAAGTAGGAATTAAAGGAAATGACCACAGGGGATTGTTGGTAATAGAGTATTATTCTAAGGAAACTCTTGAAGGTATTATAAATAAAATTCTTAACTGATGTTTATAATAAAATTTTTTTTCTTTCTTTTTAATATGCAATTCAATCAATTAGAATTGATTTTTCATTATT
>CAZLCI010000004.1:0-57688 GCA_964558115.1 uncultured Nitrospinaceae bacterium
ATATAGAATTTTAAAACCAAAAGGTAAATTAATTTTAAGAGAATTGGCCCTTAAAAATTCTTTGCCAGACGAAATAGAGCAGGATCCTAGTGCTTGGAATTCATCACTAGGTGGAGTTATAAGTAAATCTGACTGGCTTGAACTTCTTACTAATGTTGGTTTTACAGATATTCGAATTTCTGATGAAAAAGATTTTTCTCCTGTAATTTCCTTGAAAATACAAGCCTACAAATAACAAACGTCTTCCAAATTTATGTAAGTTTGAGTTTCTTGATTGTGTTTCATCTATATGTTATAAATTTAAGACATACACAATTTTTATATATTTTTGCTTCCTTACTTTTCGTAAGATGACATGGAGGAGGGGTTATGAGTTGTAGACGATTCGCAGTTTTAACTGTTGTAGCTTTTGCTTTAGTTGCATTTTCTTTTAGTAATGTTTCCGCAAAGCTAAAAGTAGTAGTTCGTACAGTTCCTGCTGTTGCTGCTCAAACATATCTAAAATCAATACCTGCAAAATTCAAGAAAGCTACAGGTATTGATGTTAAGATTGAATTTGTAGCATCTAGAGCCCTTGGTAGAAAGTTGATTACGGCAGCAGAAACAAAGTCAGGTGCTGACATGGTTATGGCACTCTACAATCGACCTGTTACTGTGAAAGAATCTCTAGAGCCATTAGACGATGTTCTAAAACCACTTGAGAAAAAGTATGGTGGTTTCTCTAGTGTCTTCTATGATGCAGGATATGTTGACGGTAAGTGGTTAGCGGCTCCTTACATAGGAGTTTCTCAGATTCTAAATTATCGTAAAGACTTATTAAAGAAGATAGGAGAAAATCCCCCTGACACTTGGGAAGATGCTCTTAGAATAGGAAAAAAGCTGAAGAAAGCAAAATTGGCTCCTTGGGCAGAAGCTTTGGGCAGTCATGTAATTGATCCAAGTACTACTGTACTTTGTATTCTTTGGGGTTATGGTAGTAAACAGGTTTCCACAGATGGAAAAAGAATTACTCTTGATTCACCTGAGACTAGAGCTGGTTTGAAATTTATTAAAAAAGCTTATAAAGAAGCTTGGCCAAAAGCAACTATCGGTTGGAAAACTTTAGAAAATAACCAAGGTTTTCTTGGCGGTAAAATTGGGATGACTATCAATGCTGCAAGTATTTGGTGGAAGTCTAGTCAATGGAATGTAAATAGGAAAAAGAAGAAAAGTTGGAAACCAAAAAAGAAATGGAAATTTATTTATGAAAATATTGGATTCTCTCTAATTCCTCGTGGTCCAGCTGGAAGACACTGTACTTCTATTCCTATGACTTTAGTTCTTCTAAAGCATTCTAAACATAAAAAGGATGCAAAAGAGTTTATTAAATTTATGTTAAGACCTGAAATTCAAACAGAGTATGCTGTAAAGTCCTGGATGTTTATACCTGTTTATAATGGATTGGCTGCAAAATTACCTGACAATGAATTTACTCGTGTGATGGCAAAGCAAGCAAAATTTGCCCATTTGCCTGGTTGGCCTGGACCACCAAGTAAAGCTGGTGCCCAGACTCATGCACGTTTTGTTCTTTTGTCGATGGCGCAGCGTTATGTTAAGGGTCAAAATATTGACGATTCGATTAAACAAGCAGTTAAAGAACTTAGGAAATTATATAAAGTTCAATAATTATGCGCCTGCTTTAAATAAGGTATAGGAGTAGTTCTAATGGCAGGCAGTTTAGATGACAAGAATTTGAACTTAGGCGGTAGAGTGGGGGAGCATTTTCCTCCACTCGGTCGTTTAGGTAAGTGGATGGAAAAGCCAGAAGTTCTTGGCTATATTCTTCTAGCTCCAGCAATTATTTTTCTTCTTGTTTTTCTCGGTTATCCATTTATACAAGCAATATGGTTGACTATGCTCGACAAAGAGGTCGGAGTCGAAGGTACTTTCGTAGGTTTAAATAACTATATTGTTCTTTGGCAAGATTCAGTCTATAGATGGACAGTTGTAAACGCTTTGATTTTTACTACTATTTCAGTTCTCGCGAAATTGATTCTCGGAATGCTTGGTGCGCTTGTAATGAATCAAGCGTTTTTCTTAAAGAATTTTTTTAGGGGTTTTGTTCTCCTTCCTTGGATTATCCCCTCAGTATTAAGTGCTCTCATTTGGTTATGGATGTTCGATGATCAATATGGGGTAATAGGTAGAACTTTAATGTCTTTAGGTCTTATCGATGATATGATCTTATGGCTTACTGATTGGGGAATGGCACTCACATCCATTATTATAGTGAATGTTTGGAGAGGTACTCCATTTTTTATAGTTTCTTTATTGGCGGCTCTTCAGACAGTTCCTAAAGAACAATATGAAGCTGCAGAGATTGACGGTGCTGGGCTTTTTTCGCAATTTTTGCATGTTACTCTTCCAAATATTAAACATGTTCTTATCATTGTTACTCTCTTCGGTACGATTTGGACTATAAGTGATTTTAATATTATTTATGTTATTACGCATGGAGGTCCAGCTGATAGTACTCATGTTTTCTCTACACTTGCGCATCAGAGAGCATTTGATGCCGGACAAATGAGTGAAGGAATTGCAATTTCGTTTACCATGTTCCCGATTCTTTTTATTATTTTGTTTATTCGGTTTTATCGGATGAGAAAGGAAGAAGATTAAGTGTCTGATGTAAGTATGAAAAATGAGACTCAAAATAGTTCTAAAATTGAATTTACAATGCGTCAACGTAGATTTCTTCATAGAATCTTCTTTTTATACATCCCTTTGTTTTTCTTTATGGGTTTTGCTCTTTTCCCTTATCTTTGGTTGACTATTTCCTCTTTTACGAGCGAAGAGAAACTATATGATACAGATCAAAGTCCTTGGAGTTTTCATTCGTTTTCTCTAGAACACTATGTGGATTTGCTTGAAGATACTGAATTTTTGAGTTGGGTTTGGAATAGTCTTTTTGTGGGGCTTGCATCGACAATTTTTTCAGTTTTTATTGGTGCTTTAGCAGGATATGCTTTAGCTAGGCTTCGTTTTAGAGGTTCCTCTTATCTTGGTATGGGAATCATAGTAACTTATTTAGTTCCAGTATCGGTTTTATTTTTGCCTCTAGCATATGTTTTTTATAATTGGGGACTAGTTGATACGAGATTAGCCCTTATATTAGCGTATCCCACACATCTAATTCCTTTCTGTACATGGTTTATGTTGGGATATTTTAAAAATATTCCTGCGGACTTAGAAGAAAGTGCAATGATAGATGGTTGTACAAGAATTCAGGCTTTTTATAAAATTGCTTTACCTCTTTCCTTACCTGGAGTTTTGGCTGCATCAATTTTTGCTTTTACATTTTCTTGGAATGAATTTCTGTATGCTTTGACTTTTATAAGTACTGATGAATTAAAGACCATTCCTCAGGGAGTCCACGGTCAACTCGTATTGGGTGATGCATATTATTGGGGGAAGTTAATGGCTGCGACTTTCTTGGGGTCACTTCCTATTGCTATTATTTACTCGTTTTTAAGTGAGTTCTTCGTTAAAGGACTTACGGAAGGCGCTTTAAAACAATAAGATCGATGTTTTTCAGACATCATTCTTAAAACAGGAGGTTTGTTTTGGGTGAGCTAAAATTACAAGATCTCACGAAGAAATTTGGCGAAGTCACCGCGGTAAAGGATGTGAATTTAGAGATTAAGGATCAGGAATTTCTGGTTCTTTTGGGTCCATCCGGTTGTGGTAAATCTACTACTTTAAGAATGATTGCTGGGTTAGAGGATGCTACTGGTGGAGACATTTTTCTTGATGGAAGAAGATTAAATGATGTTTTGCCTCGAGATCGGAATATAGCGATGGTTTTTCAAAATTACGCATTATATCCTCATAAAACAGTTTACGATAATATGGCATTCGGCCTTCAACTAAGGCGAGTTCCTAAGGAAGAGATTGAAAGAAGGGTACTTGAAGCGGCAAGTATTTTAGGTATTGAAGAACTTTTAAAAAGAAGACCTAAACAGCTTTCAGGGGGACAAAGACAGCGAGTTGCGGTTGGAAGAGCTATTGTCAGGGATCCTGCTGTTTTTCTTTTCGATGAACCTCTATCAAATTTAGACGCTAAACTTAGAGTGCAGACCAGAGTGGAACTTTTAAAGTTGCATAAAAGATTACAAGTGACATCCGTCTATGTAACTCATGATCAAATTGAAGCAATGACAATGGGAGATAGAATTGTTGTAATGCTTGATGCGACGATACAGCAGGTTGGAACACCTATGGAAATCTATCAAAAGCCTGCGAATCAATTTGTTGCTGGTTTTATAGGAAGTCCGGCAATGAATTTTAATGAAGTATCCATAAAGTCTATTGGAGATGATATCTTCCTTGAAGGGAAGGGATTCAATTTTCAGGCAAATGAATTTCAAAAAAGTCTAATAAAATCTTACCAAAAAAGTGAAGGTGTTTTTGGTATAAGACCTGAAGATATAGCAATTGTAACTGAAGGTTATGAGATAGAAAATTCTTTTGAAGGAATTGTCGAGCTTGTAGAACCAGTTGGTTCTGATATCTTTCTTGAACTAGATGTTGAAGGAAGCGCATTCACTGCACGAGTTCCCACAAACATTAAAACGCAAGTCGGTGAGAAACTTCGTTTTACTCCTATTAGTGATGGAATGCATTTATTTGATATAGAATCGGGAATATCTGTATTTTAATATTTGATTCTATACCTAATCGTTAAAATTTCTGAAATAATTTTTTGAGAATTTCTTTTAAAATGGAGGACCTTGTCTAATGTCTGAAAGAAAAGAACTAGGATTAGCTGTTGTAGGTTGCGGGGTTGTAGGACGAATGAGAGCAACTTTGGCAAAAGATTTTCCTGGCATAGGTTGGATAGGTCTTACTGATATGAATCAGAAAGTAGGAGAGAATCTAAAGAAAGATATTCAAGCAGATTTTTTTACAACGGATCTAAAGGAATTATTAAATCGACCTGAAGTTGATGCTGTTATAGTTGCAACTTCAACATGGGCACACGTTGAACCCTCTATTATTGCTGCCGAACTTGGGCATTCATTAATGATAGAAAAACCTTTAGCGACGGACGCAAGGGAGTCGGCAAAAGTTCTGGAAACTATTGAAGCCTGTGGTGTAGATGCAGTGGTGGGATATACACAACGTTTCCGTAGACGTTTTCTTGCCGTAAAAGAAAGAGTTGATAACGGTCAGATAGGAGATATCACAGCAGCAGTTACCCGTGCTTTTATGAATAGGATGGCACCAACAGGAGAAGTTCGTTTGACAAAGGATCGACGTTTTCTTACTCCAATGGTCGTTTCAGGAACTCACAGTTTAGATATGTGTATGTGGATAATGGGTCCCTCTGCTAAACCAGTTTCGATTTTTGCAAGGTCTACAGAAAAGATATTGAGTGATTTAGGAACAAAAGATGCTACTTTCGGTGTCTTTACAATGGATAATGGAGCAATTTGGAGTATGAATATTTGTTGGGCTTTGCCTAAAGCCTGGCCAGGAGCGGTGTATGGTTTAGAAATTGGCATTGTCGGGACAAAAGGTGTTGTAGATATAGAAGATACACATAGAGATGTTGTTATGGCGTCAGAATTTTCTCAAGGACCTGCCTATAGACCTGAAGATTTTGTTATGGAAGCAGAAAGAAATGTAGATTTTTTAACAAGTTTTCCTCCTGGAGATATATATGAAGGTGAATTATGGGGACCAATGAGAGAAGAAACCAATTCATGGTTCCAGAGGATTTATTCTGGGAAAAATACTCCTCATGCAACAGCTTCGGAAGCGCATAGAAACTTGATGTTAACAATGGCAATGGATCTTTCTGCAAAACGTCAGAGTGAAATTGAGTTGCCCATAGAACCTGCAGAATTAATGTCTGGTCTTGAAGAATAATTTTTTAAAATATTCAAGATTAAGTATAAGGAATGGAATATTTATGTTTAGTTCAATTAGAGGATTATTAAGCTTAGAAACTAATAAAATTATTGACGATCTAAAGCACCCATTTACCTGCCCAGATTCTGGGGGTACTTTGAAGGGTTTATATGACTTGGATTGGATTCATAAAAGTATAGATCGCGAAGAGTTAAAGACAAGACCTTCAGGCATTTGGCGTTGGCACGAATTGCTTCCTGTTAGAGATCCTGAAAATGTAATTTCTCTTCATGAAGGTGATACTCCACTTATTCATGCACAAGAATTAGGAAAAGAATTAGGTCTAGAACGGCTTTTTATACTCGATGAATCAAGGAATCCTACAGGTTCTTTTAAGGATAGAGGTGGCTCAGTCACTATAAGTAAGTGTAAAGAAGTTGGAATTGAACAAATTGTTCTTCCTTCTTCAGGTAACGCAGCTGCTTGTTTTAGTGCATATTGTGCGAGAGGAGGTTTAGATTTTATCGGTTTTGTAAGAGATGATAGTTCTCAGGCACACTGTGTTCAGGTAGAGGCTTATGGAGCATCTACTTTTGTCGTAAATGGGGATCAGGGGGTTTGCGGAAGACTTGCAGAAGAAGTTTCTAGAGAATTGAAATGTTTGCATGCAACTTTGCCGAGAAATTTATATAGAGTTGAAGGCAAAAAAACTATTGCATATGAAATAGCAGAGAAATTTAATTGGGAAGTACCTGACCGGGTTATTTGCCCTACTGCTGGAGGTACTACTTGTATTGCACTTGAACAGGGGTTTAGTGAACTCATTCAACTAGGATGGATAGATCGAATTCCTGCGATAGATGTTGTACAGTCTGATGGGTGTGCGCCTATAGTCGAATCTTTACACTCAGGAAAAAAAGTGAAACCATGGGGAAAAGTAGATACAATGTCTGCTGGTTTAACTAGTCCAAGTCCTGCATGCGGAGACAAAGTTGTAGAAATAGTTAAAAAAACTGGTGGAGAGGGAGTTGAAGTTACTGATCAAATGAATTTAGAGATGGAATTCCTTCTAGCTAAAAAAGAAGGTATTTTTTTGCAACCTGCTTCCGCAGCATCTATAGCTAGCCTAACCAATCAAGGAAATAGAAAAATTAAACCTCAAAAAAGTGAGACTATCGTTTGTATAGGAACAGGCACAGGAAAGAATGCTATAGAGGTAGCAACAGGTCACTTAGGGAAAACCAGAAGAATTGAGCCTGACATTAAAGAATTTTTGAAGATTTATAGAGGAAATGAATGATTTCTTGATTTTTGAATTCACAAAATAAATCTTTTTTCATCAATTTTTTATGCTAGGTTGTTATTAAATTCACTTTAATAATTTTTTTCTTCAATTTTTGTTTTTTAGTTAAACAAAAGGGAGGTTATTTTATGTATCTCAAGAAGTCTTTAGGAGCGCTTTTAGTTTTCTGTTTTTTTGTCGTTTTATTTAGTTCGACTGCATATTCAGCTGATATGAGAGCAGCCAAAAAAGAAGGTAAAGTTGTTTGGTACTCTTCTATTACTCTGAAAATATCTCAAAGAATTTGTAATAACTTTAACAAAAAGAACTTAGGAATTAAGTGTGTTTTACATAGATCAGGTTCTAGTAAACTCTATAAACGTTATAGAAAAGAAGCGAGAGGTAAGATCTATAGGGCGGACGTATTCCATACTTCTAACATCGGTCAGTTTTTGATTATGCACGAAAAATTAAAGTATATTCGTCCTTATAAAGTAAAAGGTGGAGACAAGCTTTTATCTAACTTCAGAACTGATGATGGAAGATGGTATATCCTACGTTCAAGTGTAATGGTACCTGTGTACAATACAAAATTAGTTAAAGCTTCAGATGCGCCTACAAGTTGGTTGGATTATCATGATCCAAAATGGAAAAATAAGTTGGTTGTTTCCGATCCGAACTACGGTGGATTTGCTACTGCAACAATGATCGTTTTAGAGAATTTGTTTGGTGGAGATTATTTTGTAAAGCTTAAAGCTAACAATCCACGTCGATATGGCTCGGCTGCAGGAACACTTGGTTTGGTTGCACGTGGTGAAGTACTAATTACACATGGTGCAGTTGCGTATTCTGCATTTAACAAAATTTTAAAGGGTGAACCTTTAGCGATGGCAATTCCGAAAGAAGGAGTTCCATTTGTACGTTCTCCAAATTCTGTTCTAGCTAAAGCTCCTCATCCAAATGCAGCAGAAGTTTATGCAGATTATCTATTTTCAAAAGAAGCACAGCAGATTCTTGCTAATATGGGTCTGTACGTAGGTCATACTGGAATCACTTACCCTAAAGAGCAAACACCTCTTAATAAGTTCAAGTTAGTTGAGGTTCCTGCTCAGGAACTTAAGAAGAAATCTAAACCTTCTAGAAAGAGATTTAAGAAAATCTTTAGTGGTATCAAACTTGAGGGTAAAAAGAAGAAGAAAAAGAAAAAGAAATAATACGTTTGTAACTGTTTATGTTTAAGTAATCTGTGAAGATAATTTTCTTTATCTTCACAGATTAGTATTTTTGTTTTTCATTGAAGTATAAAAGGTAGATTTGTCTTGTCATCTGATGAAACTTCTAAAAAATTCGATCCATCTTTTTTAGTTTGGGCTACTGTTGCTGTAGCTCTGCTAATCTTGATAGTTAATCCTGTATATTATCTTGTTCAGGAGAGTTTTCTTATTTCTGAAGAAGAAGGTGGCGGTTGGACTCTGCAGAATTTTGTTATTGCTTTCACATCCGAAGAACATTTAATTCCTATTTACTGGACACTTATAGTATCAATCCTTGTAGGAACTCTGAGTTTGGTAGTTGGAGCAATACTGGCTTGGTGTGTTAGTAGGACGGATATACCTTGTCCTGGAATGATTCGCAATTCAGTTCTTATTTCTTTTGTTACTCCTCCTTTTTTAGGTGCGATTGCATGGATTTTCCTGGCAGGTCCAAGGATGGGTTGGTTAAATATTATCTATAGAGGAATTTTCGGCTTAGGTCCAGATTCTTATTTATTTGATATTTTTACTATATCGGGATTAGTTTTTTCGATGACTTTGTTTAATTTTCCACTTGTTTTTATTGTTGTCTTAGCAGGACTAAATAATATTTCTTCAGATGTTGAGGACGCTGCCAATATAGCAGGTGGTGGAACATTCAGTACTATGTTGAATATTACATTGCCACTTGCTTTGCCTGCTCTTTGTGCAGGTTTTATTCTCGCTCTTCTGGAGGCTATGATTTTATTCGGAATTCCGAATGTTTTAGCTATTCCTGCTGGAATAGAAGTAATGACGACTCAATTACGTTCTTTTATGGTAGCTGAGGATGATATGCTGGGTATTGCTTCAGCCTATTCTTTGCCAATGCTAGCTACTGCTTTTTTCCTTGTTTATATAAGACGTTATATTCTAGGAAGAAGGGGATATGCAACAATTGGAGGTAAGGGCGGACAGAGAAGGCCTCAGGTTCTTGGTTTTTGGAGAATTCCAGTGTTTATGCTTTGTTTATTGCCAATAATTTGTTCGGTCGTTTTGCCAAGTTTTATGCTTATTTCTACTTCGTTTCTTAATACAATAGGTTACGGATTACAAATCTCTAATCTTACATTTGATAATTATCGATTTATTTTTAGTAATGATGCATTTATCATCTCTTTAAAGAACACAATTATACTGGCCATTTTAGCTTCCACACTATGTACGCTGATTGCTGCTGTTTCAGCCTATATTACGCAAAGACAACTTGTTAAGGGTCACAAATACATTAGTTTTCTAGCAACCGCACCGATAGGAATTCCAGGTATCGTACTTGCGATTGGGTTATTTTCTGCATATACAAAAGAACCTTTTTTATTATATGGGACACTTTGGATTATGATGTTAGCATATGTGACTAAATATATGCCTTTGGCTTTTCAAACTAGTAATGCTGGTCTTATGAATATTCACTTTGAATTAGAGGAAAGTTGTCGAATACTAGGAGCTAGTAGATTTCGCGTATTCAAAGATATAACAATTCCCCTTTTTAAAGTTAGTCTAATTGCATCTTGGATACTTGTTTTTATGCCTTGTCTAAGAGAATTGAGTGCATCCATAATGTTATGGACTACAGATACGAAAGTAATTTCAGTTGTTATAATGGATTTTTATGAAGAAGCACTTTTGGGTCAAATTTCTGCGATAGCTGTTGTTTTGCTTTCTCTTACCCTAATTGCAGTTTTCTCAGGATTTAGATTTGTGGGTCGAGATTTTATGCAGGCTCGTGAAAAAAATTAAAGGAGTTTCCTCTTGGCTACTTTAGAATTAAGTAAATTATTAAAGGTATTTGGAACTGATGTAAGAGCGGTGGATGAGATTGATTTACATATTGAACATGGAGAATTAATTTCATTACTTGGACCATCTGGTTGCGGAAAGACTACGACTCTTCGTCTTATCGCAGGATTTTTAGATCCAAATTCTGGAGAAGTTATTGTTGATAATAAAGTAGTTTCAGATGGAAATAAGATTTTGCCTCCTGAAAAGAGAAATATGAGTATGATTTTTCAGAGTTATGCAATTTGGCCACATAAAACTGTTTTTCAGAATGTGTCGTATGGTTTGAAATTTAGAAACCTTACAAATCATGAATCTGAAAAAAGAGCAAAAAAGATGTTGTCAGTAGTTAGAATGGAACATTTAGCAGATAGATATCCTGGCGAATTATCGGGTGGACAACAGCAAAGAGTAGCTCTTGCGCGTGCAATTGTAGTAGAACCGGCAATCTTACTTTTAGATGAACCTTTATCAAATCTAGATGCAAATTTACGTGAAGAGATGAGATTTGAGATTCGTAGATTACATGATGAGTTTCATATAACGAGTGTATATGTAACACATGATCAGTCTGAAGCTATGGTAACAAGTGATAGAATTTGTGTTATGAATGATGGAAAAATAGAACAGGTAGGAAAACCGCAAGAAATCTATGATGAACCAAAAACACGATTTGTGGCTGAATTTGTTGGTGTAACCAATAGTTTAGAAGGAAAAGTTATCTCAAGTTCAGTCTTTGATACTGGTTCGATTAAATTGAAAATGAAAGAAAATCAGAGCGCTGTTCCAGGAAATCAGGGATTCGTTTCGATTAGACCTCATAGAATTGGAATTTCATCAGTAAAGACAGACAAAAACTCAGAAAATATGTTTACTGGGCGTGTTAAGAGGAGCTTTTATTTTGGTAGTACAGTTGATTATCTTATAGAAGTTGAAGGTATGGATAATCTTTTAAGAGTAATTGTTGACCCAGTAAATTCATTTCAATTAGATAGTGAAGTAACTTTAGAAATAGATGCTGAATCTGTAGTTTTTGTAGAGTAAAATTAGTAATACTTCAAATTGTAAAGTTTTTTTGATTGTTTTCTTTTTATAGTCTTTTTTCCCAAAAATCTGTTCGAGGTAATCTTGTCTTTAAATAAGGGAATTCCTTTTACTGAAATCATAAAAGGTTTACCTTCAACGGCACCTTTTGTTGGTCCTGAATCACTAGAGAGAAGATTGGGTAAAAACTTCAATCTTCGGTTGGGTGCCAATGAAAGTAATTTTGGGATGTCTCCAAAAGCATTTGAGGCTATTCAAAAGGGAATTCATGAAGCGTCATGGTATGGAGATCCAGAAAATTATGAACTACGATGTTGTCTTGCAGAAATTCACAATATAACTCCTGAAGAAATTTGTGTCGCCGGCGGAATAGACGATTTGCTAGGACTGGTTGTAAGAATGACTGTTTCTAAAGGGACTCCCGTAGTTACTTCTTTAGGCGGGTATCCTACATTCAACTATCATGTCATTGGATTTTCTGGAAGATTGTCTTTTGTTCCCTATATTGATGATCATGAGAATATAGATGGGCTTTTAAAAAGGGCTATAGAAAGTAATGCTCCACTTATTTTCTTTGCAAATCCAGATAATCCTATGGGGACGTGGCATGATGCAGGAGTAGTTCAAAATTTTATAGACTCAATACCATTAGGAAAACTATTGATACTTGATGAGGCATATTTCGAATTTTTACCAAAAGATTCTATCCCTCGAATTGATACAAAAAATGATAGGTTGATTAGAATGCGTACTTTTTCAAAAGCGCATGGTATGGCTGGTTTTCGGATAGGATACGCAATTGCGAATAGGGAAATTATAAATGCATTAAATAAAATACGTTTACACTTTGCAGTAAGTCGGATTGCTCAAATTGCAGCTTTGTCATCTTTAATGGATGATAAACATGTTACAGATGTTGTAAATCAGGTTAATCAAGGAAAAGAAGAATATTATATGTTGGCAGATAAACTAAATTTGGATTATATCGAATCAGGAACAAATTTTGTTTCTTTTGATCTTGGAACAGAAAATAGAACTAAGGCGATTTTAAATACACTCGCAGAGGAAGGTGTATTTGTTAGAATGCCGAGTGTTCCAATTCTATCTCGATGTATTAGGGTAACAGTTGGTACTTCAAGTGAAAGAAAGATTTTCTCAGAAAAATTCAAGAGTGTTATGAAAAAACACTAATAAACCTATATTAGTAAGAAACTAATCCGCTTCTTATCTTAGGCATTGTTGTTGGAAGATCCAGAACTGGAAGCCCATGTGAAGGTGCGACATTAGAGACATTTAACTCTTTAAGTAATTCTTCTAATCTATCTACGTAAATGTTCATATCTGCCAATTTCGTCCAAAATAGTGCGCGTTCTGCGAAAACAGCAGAAACTTCTCCTAAATCAAGAGATTCTGCTTCTTCAGCAGTTTTTCCGCAATGGGCATCATCATGGTAATGACTATAGGCAAAACCATCACCAGGAAAAAGAGTTCTAGTAAGAGTATCGAATCCCCAAAGAGATGTTCTCAAATCTCTAATTACAGGTTCTGCAGCAAAGAACTTTCTGTTCCCTAAGTCTAAAGATTCTCCAACTTCGAAATCTTTTAATCTATGAGAGTGTTCTGGAAAACAAAGATGATAATCACTTACATCACAGTGAACAGTTACTTCAGGGAAGTCATCTAGAATTCGGCCCATTCCACCAGAATGCGGAACTTCTTGATGAGTTAGAAATAAATATTTAAGAGTGGATTTTTGTTCTTCCAAGACGCTCTTAACCTGTTTCCGAATGGTAGGATAATCACCTTGATGACCGGTTTCAACAAGCATTGAACCTTCAGTACCAACAATTACGAAAGAAGCATTATAAGTATGATAGGTTTTTCCATTATGAAATTGTTCGTGACAAATTCCAAGCCAAAAAATTCCATCAGCGATTTCTCGAGGAAGAGGATTATGGTGTATAGCCATTTTTACCTTTCTAGATTTCTAGGAACATAACTAGCTTTAACAACAGAGGAATCTAAGTTCCTCAAAACTTCATCAAGTATATTGAATTGTTTTTCTACCTGCTCCTTCCCAGTTAGTATAGTGCCATAACCAGGTGCAATAGAATGTATGTCAAATTTATTAAATACTTCAGATATACCTTCTCTTAGAGGCCCTGTATCTACTCCCTCTAACCACCAATATCGAGTATTTAAAAGAAAAGATCGAACAAAAGATGTAGTTGTTAGTTCGTCCTTGTTAGAAATCCAGGGGCCGTCAGGATATTCCTGTGAAATATGACTGAACATGTCAGAAGAAAATAAAGTTTTTGTTGCATGATCAAAAATCCACATTGTAGAAATAAGTCTAATAGGTGCAACAAGACCATGGATAAGTCTTTCCGGATTATCACCTATATTAATTTTCAATTCATTCCCAAGTTTAGATGTTTTGAATTTCTTGTCTTTTTCTTGTTTAGGAATAAAATCTTCTAATTCAAAATCAAACCAGAAGTCAATATTAGGTCTATTTGAAAAGGCCTCTACCACATTAAATCGATTAGCAAGAGCAACTATATTTCCGACAGACATAAATTCATTTTGTCGGAGTGGATAAAGGGATAATGGAGTATCTTTTGAAATAATTGAAGAGATTTGTTCTGACAAAAAATCTAATTGGCCGTTAAAACCTGTGTCTAATAAGACAGCTGCATTTTCCTCGCAGAGTAGGTAACAATTCATGGAGGAAAAGCCTCTTGTGCTTTTAGGATATGCACTAACTCTTCCATCTAATTCTAAAATATTATGGAGTGCAAAAGCTTTTCCATCTCCTAAATCCGTAATAGAATTTTCCATAGTAGATATTTTATTTTCCAAAAATTACACCTTTTTATAATCAGACTTAAGTTCGCACACTCTATTCACACTAGAGAATTATATTGTATTTGTATGTACTTAAACACCATGAATTATTTTTTAATTTCATTTTACTTAGACAACGGAATCCATGAATTTGTAACACCACTTTTGAGACAGGCTTCTGAAAGTTCTATATCTCTAATCCCTGCAGAAAAGTCAGAAATGAAAGGTGCATCGGTTAGTACGTGTTCAATAAATCCTTCCCAACCAAAACGATAAGGATTTTTATAAGTAGCAATTTCTGGAACCTCTTCCCAGTCTTGTGGAAAATTTGTTTTCAATTCTAAAGTTGTTTTATCTCCACCTAAGTTGAAGCCAGTTATTCTTGGAGTTGAAGAAGCTCTTTGAGTCCAGCAATTTCTAAGAGTAGAAAACCCCGATCCCTCCGTACCATCAATTTGTAGAGTGAAAAGATCTTCAACTCTTACTCTTGTGGCCCAACTACTAAGTATGGTTCCAAATGCTCCCGAGTCTAGTTCTAAAATAGTAGCACTGGAATCTTCTACATCAACTTTATAACTACTCTCTTCTTCATCCACTCTATCTAGTTGTGCGGTCCAATTTGCAGATACAACTCTTTTGATCGGTCCAAGAAGTCCCTCTATAACGTATCTCCAATGAGGGTACATATCAAAGAGCAATCCTCCTCCACCTGATTTTTTATAATTCCAACTTGGCCTTTGAGATTTTTGTGAAGTGCCGTCAAAGACCCACCATCCGAAAGTAAGATTGAAATTTACTATTCTTCCAAAAAAATTTTCTTTTATTAAATGATTCATTTTACGGAGTCCAGGAACAAAAAGTTTGTCTTCGACCACACCATGTTTGATATTTTTTGAAGATGCATTTTGTAAAAGAATTTTTCCATCTTCCACTGACGGAGCAAGAGGTTTCTCAGTATATATGTGTTTTCCTGCGTCTATAGCATTTTTAAGAAGGTTAAGCCTCAGGTGTGTAGACGCTGCATCAAAGAAAATAGGGTAGTTTTGATCTGCAAGTGCAGAATTTACGTCTGTAGTCCAATTTTGAATTTTGAATTTGTTGGCAATTTCAGAGAGTTTCTTTTCATTTCTTCCGAGCAATAATAATTCAGGAGTTACGATTTCTCCATTTACAAGAAGATCTTTATTTTCCCTAATGGGAATTAGAGAATTTTCTAAGTGTTGTGTAGAACAGATTCGACCAGTTGCACCATTTAAAATTATTCCTATAGTTTTAACCATTTTGACCTTTCATAAAAATTTATTAAAAAGGATCATCTTGTGGAGGAGAACTAGGAGTTTCATCGCCTTCAGCAACTCCTTTTAAACTCCATGTAGTATCTTTTACGTAGACTGCTTCGACTTCTTCGATAATCTTTGTAGAATGTACTGTATTAGAGGGCACATGGATTACTTCTCCAGGACCAACTTCAAATTTTTTACCTCCTAAAATTAAGTTTTGTCTACCTCTTAAAATGTAAATGAACTGTTCGCATGGATGGAAGTGTGGTTTTGCTTCACTACCTGTAGGCCAGATTCGGTGACAAAAATACATTTTATCACCTTTTATCGTTTCACCGAATCCAGATGAAAGTTTAGGGTTTTGATGTGTGCTTTTTAGTTCTTCAAATTTATACACAGACATTTTTTATATTCCTTTTTTGAATTGATTGTAAAATATCATTTAAAGTAATAACGATGAAGTCTATTAGTTTATTCTGTGAATTAAAAATTTTTCTTATTTATAAAGTAGTAATAAAAATTCCTCCCAAAACTATTAAAATCGTTGCCATTACAATTTGCTTGGTAATCTTTTCAAGTTTTCCTAGGAAAATATAACTAAAAATTAGAAGCCATATGGGAGCAGTTCTACTTAGAGGAATTGCTATAGATACAGGAGAAATCATTATTGCATTAATCAAAAGAGAAGAACTGCAGAAATTGAAAATACCACTTAATAATATCCAAAGAACATCTGCTCTACTCTTTACCGAAACTTTTTGTTTTAAAATAGGACTACTTAAAAGAAGAAAAATATTACCTACAAGAAATCCAATTCCTAAACCAGCCATTGGTATTTTTTGTTCATTTAAAGCAAGTTTTGCAAAAACTGGAGCAAGTGCATATGCTATGGAAGCAAGTATTGGAAATATCACACCCTTTTGAAACCAATCAGAAATTCTTTTTTTGGAATTAAATTTCACACTGAGGATTATGACACCAAAAACTATGGAAATTGTTCCTAAAATATCCCAAAATGTGGGATTTTCTCCTAAAATAAAAATCGCAATAAATGTAACCCAAAAAGGAGTGATAGCAGAAATAGTAACGGAAGGATTTAGGCCAACTTTGTTAATTCCAATAAGTCGTGTTATACGTCCGAATCCAGGACCTGTCATGCCCATTGCTACAAACCAAAGAATCGTTTTTAACGATAATTGATTGAATGAACCTTGATAAAAGCAAACTATAAGACCGCCAGTTGAAACAACAGTATTGACAATTAATGCAGCCAAAAGAGGAGAAGCAGTTCTCATCCCTTGCCTTATACTTATATGTGCAAAAGCTGCAATAATTGCAGAACTTGCTGCCATAAGTTCGCCGATTCCCATTAACTAAGTAACTTCAAGGTATATTTCTCCAATTACCATTCTAAATTACAGTTTGTCCTGTAATTTAGAATGGTGGGGTAGGCTGAAATGATGTCAAAACGTCAACAATTGTAGGCACATTCGAATCCAAAGCTTTTTTTAGGGAAGGTTTCAATTCGTCTGGTTTTTCAACTCGAAATCCAATACCACCACAAGCATTTGCAATTTCTGCAAAGTTCGGACTTTGAAAATCACAACCATATGCGGTTCCATAAAGATTGTTTTGTTGTCCAATCATTTGGGAGAAAGCTCCATCATTAAAGATAACAAAAACAGCGTTAGCACCGTACTCGCATGCAGTAACAAAATCACCAATAGTCATTAAGAAAGCTCCATCTCCTGCAATACCAACGACTTGTCTATCAGGGTGTTCTAGCTTTGCTACGAAGGCAGTTGGTAAACAAAATGACATCGCATTCCATACTCCAGACTGCATATAAGATTCTGTGTGATTTAGTGGAAAGTAATATCTTCCCCACATTTGACTATTTCCAACGTCGGTGACGACAATTGCGTCCTTTTTAATAGAATCAACTATTGTCTCTACAATGAATCCTGTGTGTAAAGGAATATTATTACGAACTCCTTCAAGATGATTTGTTACTGATTTTTTGAAATCCTCTTTAATTTCAGCTATTTTAGATTTTATATTTTCATTTGTACTTCTATTTTCTTTTTTCAGTCTTTCAAGTAAAGCAGATAGAAAGAGTTTTGGATCTGCAACAATTTCGTCTTTTTTGGAATAATTTTCATCCTCTTCATTATCAAAGCCAACTAAGATATTTTCTTTTTGGGCGTACTTTTTTAAAAAAACAGTTTCCGCAGTGGACGCTCTTAACCCAATTGAAAAAATAAGATCTGTTTCTTCAATTACATATCTAAATCTAGGGTCAGTTCTATTATCAATAAAATGTCCTGCAGAAAAAGGGTGATCGTCAGGAATAATACCCATAGAATCTTGAGGATAAACTATAGGTGCGGAGAGAATTTTTGAAATTTCCTCTAATTCTTTAGTCGCTCTTTTTCTGATCACTCCTTTTCCAGCAGCAATCATTGGGAATTTTGCATTTAAAAGACGATTTGCGATTTGTTCTATATCTTCATTAGAAGGTTCGATAACTTCTACAGGCTTTTGTTTATAAGTAGGAAAGGAAATTGGTTTCTCTTGAAGAATATGTGGAGAGTAATCAGAAAGTCTAGGGAATTCAATGTGTACTGGTCCTGGTCTCCCACTTTTACTAATTTGAAAAGCTTTTGCCATGATTTCCGGAATATCTTCTAACTTTTCGACACGTACACTCCATTTAGTTACATTTTCACACATTTCAACGGTGAATTCTGAATTATCTACTCCATGAAAAGCTTCTCTTGATGCATTTAGAGGAACAGCTCCTGTTATATGAATTACTGGAGAGGCAGCACCATAAGCTTGTGCAAGACCTGCAATAGAATTGCAGACTCCAGGACCTGCAGTAAGTAAGCATACTCCGGGTTCCCCTGTGAGTCTGCCATATGCGTCTGCCATAAGGGTGACGTTAGGTTCCATTTTACAGGTAATCACTTCGATAGAAGGGGTTTCACGTAGACCATCATAAAAATTAAGAACATGCGAACCAGGCAAACAAAAAATTTTTTTTACATTTTCTTGAACTAAAGCGTGAACAACCGCTTGACCGGCATGCATTTTTTTTTCTTCCATTACTTTCCTTTCGATGAATTTTGCCTTTTATAAATAATCGAACACCTTCAACGCAATTCAAAAGATATTTATATTTTGAAAAGTGGTAAGTGTTATATATATTACTTGTAAGCACTTTATAAAACTACCTACTATAAAGGAATTTTTTCTTTCATTATAAGTTTAGGTTAAAGGCATATCTATGATCTTTAAAAAATAATAGGTGAAAAAATGAAAATACTTCGTTTTGGCAAAGATAGGATTGGAATTATCAAGAATGAAAATTTTGTTGTTGATGTTAGTGAAATAATTAAAGATCGTGAAATTAAAGGAGAACAAACTGTTATCGAAGAAGTCATTTCTAATTATGACAATTTGAAGGAAGAAATTGAGAATCTTGTAAATAAAAATGAAGGGAAACCACTTGATCAAATAGATATTCTTGCCCCAGTTCCCAGGCCGAGTAAATGTATTGGTGCGTTTCTAAATTATCTGGATTTAGGAAGAACTGTTGAGATGCTTCCATTGGAATTTTTTTATAAAGACAATACTTTGCTCGGGCCAGGCGGAACTATAAAATTAGTTGATATTCCTGAGGTAACTGAATTTCAACCTGAAGCTGAATTAGCATTTATTGTGAAAAAAAATGCTAAAGATATAAATGTTGAAGATGCGATGGATTATGTTTTTGGATATGTTCCGTTTTTTGATATTTCAGTGCGTGGAATTACACGTTACACTCGTTTCTTGACAAAAGGTCAAGCCACCCATGGACCTTGTGGTCCTTGGATTGCTACTAAAGATGAGATTCCTAATCCGCATAAACTGAACGTGAAATCCTGGGTTAATGGTCAAATTGCTCAAGATTATAGTACAGAGCATATGGCACATAAGATTCCAGATTTAGTAGCATGGGCGAGCCGTTTTGTTGAATTGAGAACCGGTGATGTGATTGCTACAGGAACATATCATGAAGGCAGGAAGCCAATAGTTGATGGAGATTTTTTGGAAATTGAAATTGAAGGTATTGGCAAAACTGGATTTCATGCGCAAGGCTTTAAATCAAAAATTGATTCTTCGAATTCTGAACCTAGTGCTAGTCCTGCACCTGCGCCGGGAGTTAAAGATTCTTCAAAAATAACAAAGATTTGACAAACTGAAATTTCTATATAAAACGAGGACCCGATCTGTTGGATAAAAAAAATATTTACCTTAGTTTTGATGTTGCTATTGTGGGAGCTGGTTTTTCCGGGTTGTCTCTACTTTATCATTTAAGAAAAAAAGGTTTTACTGCCAGGGTGGTAGATATCGCCAAAGATGTTGGTGGTACTTGGTATTGGAACCGGTATCCAGGGGCAAGATGTGATACCGAAAGTATGCAGTATTCCTATAGTTTTTCAGACGAACTTCAACAAGAATGGAACTGGTCTGAGAGATATGCAACCCAAGCAGAAATCTTGGAGTATATTAATCATGTAACTTCACGTTTTGATTTACGAAAAGATATTTCTTTTGGTACTAGAGTTACAAGAGCATCTTTTAGGGAAGAATTGAGCCAATGGTTTATAGAAACGGATAGAGATCTGCAAATCAAGTCAAATTTTCTAGTGATGGCAACAGGATGTCTCTCTTCCCCTTTTTATCCCAAAATAAAAGGTCTTGAAAATTTCAAGGGTTCTATATGCCATACAGGACGTTGGCCGCACAGTAATGTTGAATTTAAAGGAAAGAAGGTCGGCGTTATAGGTACAGGTTCTTCGGCAATCCAATCCATCCCAGTCATATCAAAAAATGCGGAGCATATTTATGTTTTTCAGAGGACTGCAAATTTTGCAATACCTGCTCATAATGGACCTATTCCTCAGGAGAAAGTAAATCATGTGAAAAGTATCTATCCTGAGATTAGAAAAAAAGCAAAAGAGTTGTACGCTGGTTTTTACCAAACCTATAATGACAAATCTGCTTTAGAGGTATCTGAGGAAGAGAGAAATGAAGAATATGAAAGACGTTGGCAGCATGGAGGACTGCCTTTTTTTGGTGCATTCACTGATTTGACTTTTGATGAAAATGCGAATGAAACTGCTGCAGAGTTTGTTCGATCTAAGATTAGGGAAATAGTAAAAGATCCTATTAAAGCTAAGAAATTATCACCTCAAACTGTTATTGGTTGTAAAAGGTTATGTGTAGATACGGATTACTATGCAACTTTTAATCGTGAGAATGTCTCTTTAATTGATATTAAAGAGAGTCCAATTGAAAAGATTACTGAAAGAGGGGTTATAGTTTCCGATCAATTGTATGAAATTGATTTGCTTGTTTTGGCCACAGGCTTTGATGCAATGACGGGATCAATTCTAAAGATAGATATTCGTGGGAGAGGTGAAAGGTCTATACAAGAGAAGTGGAGTGAAGGTCCTAAAACATTTCTTGGTCTAATGACTGAAGGGTTTCCTAATTTTTTTATGATTACTGGACCTCAAAGTCCATCTGTTTTAACAAATATGTTAACTAGCATAGAGCAACATATTGATTGGATATGTGATTGCCTTATCTTCTTAAGAGAACAAAAAATAAAAAAGATTGAACCCAAAAAAGAAATCGAAGATAACTGGGTTCAACATTGTAATACATTGGCTTCGGAAACACTTCGTTATAAATGTACTTCTTGGTATCTCGGCGTGAATATTCCTGGAAAACCTAGAATTTTTATGCCTTATGTGGGTGGATTTCCTATGTATAAAGAAAAATGTGATGGTGAAGCCCTAAATGGGTATCATAGTTTTAAATTATCATAGGATTTATTTTATTCGGGTTTTTAAAATATATTATCTTGGAGTTAAATCTTGAATTCGAAGACAGGTTGGTATACATATTTCCCTTCAGATCTAAGATGGTCACGTTCAATTTGCTGGATGATTTCTTGTGCTAGATGGGGAGGTTCGGAAATTGGAGAAGTAGACCAAGTGTGTCGTCGGTTATCACAAAATATTGGGAACGATACTCATTGGTTACGTGAATGGTCAAGAATGGGAGAAAAAATTTTTATTCTTGCAAAAAGTGAGGAAAAGAAAGGTCATTCTCTTACTGCAGCCTCACACTATCTTAGAGCCTGTTACTATTTCCAAATGGGAGAAAGATTAGTTTCTCCTAAAACTGAAAAGTCTATGTCAATTTATAAGAAATCTATAGATTCCTTTAAAAATTATTACAAATTAGTTGACCGTCCTATAATACAAAAAGTAGAAGTACCATATAAAAGAAAAAAATTACCTGCATATTTTGTGCAAGCAGAAAATACGAAGAAAACAAAATGCCCTACAGTAGTTTTTTTTGATGGCAGGGATGTAACGAAAGAGATCCAATTTATCTGTGGTGTAAAAGATATGGTACGGAGAGGGATGAATTGTCTAATACTCGATGGCCCTGGAACTGGAGAATCAGTTCGTTTCAGAAAGCTTTATTTGCGTCATAATTATGAATTAGCCGGAAGTGCAGCTTTTGACTATCTTGAAACAAGAAAAGATGTCAATACAAAAAAAGTTGGTGTTCTTGGAATAAGTCTTGGAGGATTTTATGCTTCTAGAGTTGCGAGTTTTGAGCATCGATATAAAGCTTGTGTCGCTTGGGGTGCGAATTGGGAGTATCAAAAAACTTGGAAAATAAGAGGAGTTCCTGCTCACTCTTATATGGAAATTATGAATGTGAAAACTGAAGAAGAAATGCAAACAGAATTTGAGAAATTTTCATTAAAAGGGGTTGTCGATAAGATGAAGTGCTCTTTTCTTCTTACTCATGGAGCTAATGATAATATGGTTCCGATGAGAGAGGCTCTGGCTCATTTTAGGGCTGTCGGGTCTAGAGATAAAACATTTCGTGTTTTTTCTAAAAAGGAAGGTGGTGCAGAGCACTGTCAACTAGATAATATGACATTAGGTACTAGCTATATTTTTGATTGGTTACAAACTAAGTTGAAATAATTTCATAAGGGAGATAACAATGGAAAAGCCTATCGATGGGTTCGAAACGTCTAGTGAAATTGGAAAACGTGTTATTGATCAACCAGAACTTCCCTCACAAGGTTTAGCTACAGATTCTGAAGTTTTTACTGAAGTTGTTGAAGGTCAGATTCAACTAAAAAAAGGGACCGTTAGACATTTTGAGGTTTTTTGTGATGAACAAGAAAGAATAGGTGGGACTGATAAATATCCATCTCCAATGTCCTATATGGCAATGGGAACTGGTTTCTGACTTCTAACCCAAGTTGCGCGGTACGCGCATATGATGAAAATTGATATTGAGAAGGCAAGTGTGAAGGTTAGGTTTCGTAAATTGTTAGGAGGTTCTGTATTAAAGGGTACAGTTTTTAATAAGTGGCAAGGAGTAGATACGCATTTAATAGTAGAATCAAAAGCTCCAAAAGATAAAATTGCACACCTAATTCGAAATGCAAAAAATGGTTGCTTTGCAGAAGGGCTAATAGTGCAGTCCGTACCATTGACAAGCACTATTGAGTTAAATGGGGAAAAACTAGATTTGGAAGGAATAACAGATTAGTTTTGAAGATGGTTAACTTTGTTTTTTGATTTCTTAATTTTGCATACTTGGGATTCATTATGATAAAGACTCCGCATTTGATTTATGGGACCGCTTGGAAGGAAGAGGCTACGGAAGAACTTGTCTTATCTGCAATTAAAACAGGATATCGTAATTTTGATACTGCAAATCAGAGAAGACATTATGTTGAAATTGCTGTTGGCGATGCCCTTTCGGAGGCATATAAAAATGGTATGGAGAGAGAAGAATTTTTTTTGCAAACCAAATATACTTTTCCTGCGGGTCAGGACGAGAGACTGCCCTATGATTTAAATGCGGACTATGATGTTCAGGTTCGACAATCATTCGAGAGTTCTCTAGAACACTTACAAACAACTTTTGTTGACTCTTATCTTTTACATGGTCCGTCTCAGCGTTTTGGTCTTGACGAATCCGATTTGATGGTTTGGGCTGAGATGGAATCTATTTTTAAAGACGGATTAACCAGAAGTTTAGGGGTAAGTAATGTAAATATTGAACAACTAAAACTTTTATACGAAGAGTCTAAAATAAAACCGACATTCGTACAAAATCGTTGTTTTGCACAAATGGGTTGGGACTGGGAAGTGAGAAAATTTTGCAGAGAAAACGAGATTTTGTATCAAGGATTCTCATTACTTACAGCTAACCATTTCGTTTTAACAACTCTAAAAGAAATTTCGGAAAGGATAAATAAAACTCCTGCTCAAATAATTTTTCGATTTGCAATTTATATTGGGATTGTTCCTCTCACGGGTACGACAAATATGTTGCATATGGAAGAAGATATTTCTCTAGATTTTGAACTTGAAAATTCTGAAATCGATTTCATAGAAAAAGTTGGAATTGAATTTCGGCAAAGATAAAATCTTGTTAATTAACATTACCATTTTAGGTTTACTAACAATGCTCCTCCAACGGTCATTAGACATCCTGTAGGTATCTTCCAAGTGAGTTTTTCAAATTTTCTTACTAGAAAAAATGCCATGGTTACTGTGAAAATAGGTGAAGTTTGGATTATAGGAAGCATACGATATACTTCTCCAAGTTTCATTGCTTTCGTATAACAAAAAAACCCACATGCCATTAATAGACCAGCGAGTAAAAAAGGTCGAAAGCTTTTTTTGATATTGACTTCCGAAAAACTTTTGGTAGTGAGAATAGTGTAGATCCCTACAATTGATAGACCAATAATCGTACCAATTGTAGTTCCAACGGTAGTGTCTGGGAATGATTGCAGACCCTTTCTCCAAAATACTGCAGCAAATGATGATACAATTGCTGCGGCGATTGGCCAAAGAATTTGAATTTTTTTGTATCCTCCGTCAGTTTTCTCAAAAGTGATAAGAGTAATCCCAGAGAAAACAAATGCGATGCCAACTAAATTTTTCCAGGTTGGTTCCTCTGACAAAATTAAAATTCCTAGAAGAGTTCCAAGAATTGGAGAACTTCCTTTGATTGGAGCAGCGCGAGCGACACCTATTTTAGAAATTCCAGTGAGATAGAATATAAAGAAGAGACCCGGATTACATACACCTGCAAAAATTATCCATAGATAATGTATTCCAAGATTAGGAAATGTAGATTGAGAGAAAATAATAAATACAATCAAAATAAATAAAGTACTTGCTAAAACAATAGTAGAACCTATAAATGCATTTGTGTGCTGAAGACCGGAGCGAATTGCCATATCACAAAGCGCATAAGAAAAAGACGCAGAAAGAGCAAATAAAAATGCTAAGTCAATAATTAACAATTTGTCTGACCTTTCTTAAGAATTTTTGTAGTTTATGAAAAGAGATCAAAGTAAGGTTTTCTATAATAAAATATCTTCTTCGTTTAGAAGAATAAGATATGGCTCTCCATATTGTCCTTTTTCTGAAATAGCCCAATTTGATTGATCTGTTTTAAGTTTGAAACGAACCCCCCAGTCTCCGCCATAAATGAGGTGAGAACTTCCTTGTCCAGAATCTGAAACAGGCGTATAGAGAGCGGAACAAGGAGAGCCATTTTCTTTACTAGACCATCCTGTAATCTGATATATTCCATCTGGATAATCAGGCAACTCCAAACGGATATAGTTTATTAGAACAGGTTCCTTTTTTATCTCATAAAGGTGTCCGGGCATATAAGTACAATTTTGATTTTCTTCAACTTCTAAGTATAAATTTTGTGTCAATTTTTTATCCTGATTTAACGTTTTTTTTGGGATTTATATAGACCAACTTCTGCCTCCATCTACAGGAATTAATGATCCATTAATATAAGAAGCTGATTCACTCGCTAGAAATAGTGCGAGTTGTGCTGCTTCTTTTGGATCTCCAAATCTGCCTGTTGGATTCTGTGATGCTCTTAAATTAGCGGCTTCTTTTTCTGAAATAGAATGAAGGTCTGCATATGTTTTGAGGCCTCTTCTAACCATTGGCGTATCAAATTGACCAAGTAAAATTGCATTTACACGTATTCCATTTGATGCGACAAGTCTTGCTAGCGCTTTCGTCGCACTTAAGATTCCACCACCTGCTGTTGCTGCCATCACATTTTCAGGAATTGGTTCCTTGTAAATGACTGCGCCCATAAAAATTACATTTCCTGTTTTTCTTTTTGTCATTTTACTGAGTACTTTTTGAGTTAGATAAAGTGGTGATGTGATTCGATTTTTTAAAATTTCTTCCCAGAGTTTGGGTTCGGTTTTGAAAAAATCTCCAGGATAACTTTTCCCTGCATTATTAATTAATATATCTATTGGACCTAAAGTTTTCTCTGTTTTTTCTATGATCTTATCCATATCTTCTAAGTAGGATAGGTCTGCACTTATAGATTCAATTTCACCACCATCTTCTTCGAGGATTTTTTTTGCTTTTTCTATTTTTTCTATATTACGTCCTGTTATCATTATTTTTGCGGACTCTTTTGAGAAAAGTCGTGCAGTTTCTAGTCCAATTCCACTAGTTCCTCCAGTTATAATTACTACTTTCCCATCTAAATTGTATGACATTATCTAACCTTTCTACTTTAAAAGTTTCATTTCTACGAAAAAAAATGATTTGAATTCTCAATTTGAATTTAATTTAGTAAACTCTTCCTCGCTTCCATTTAAAGTTCTAGCATATCAGATACCTTGCTTCATATACGTTTGATTTTTTTTGTCAGAAGTCTGTTTTTAAAAAGGTAAAGCGAAAAATGGAAAAAAGTAAGTCAATGCAAAATGCACCATGGACAGCGATGTCTCTTTTATTCCTAGCACATTTTGTTGTGGATAGTCAGGTAAGTTTTCTTGCTCCTCTTCTTCCATATCTTAGAGAAAAGTTTGAAATCAGTCTTGCTACTGCTGGTATTTTAATTAGTCTTCAAGCTTTTTGTGTTACGGCAAGTCAACCTTTGACTGCACTTATAACGGATAGGTTTCCTCATTTGCCCTGGCTTGCTATTGGTCTGATAGGTAGTTCTTTTTTTATAACTGCGATGGGATGGCTCCCCTTATATTCGGCTGTTGTTATTTCGATTCCTTTAGGAGGTTTCTTAGCAGGTCTTGCTCATCCTGATATGGGTTCTAGAGCAGGTTCTTTAAGTGAAGATCATCGAACTTTAGCAGTTAGTGTATATGTCTCTGGAGGAAGACTAGGATTTTCAATAGGTCCTATTATAGCGTTATTTATAGTCGATTCATTAGGGATGGAGTTTCTTTGGATTTATGTTTTGATAAATATCATTCTAGTTTATGGGATTATGAAAGGATTACCAAAGCCATCTGCTATTACTAATAGAGATAGTACTATTCTTATGGGATTGAGGAAGGCACTTTTTTCTGCCGGCCTTCCTCTTGTGATACTTTTGGGTGTGACTATTTCTAGAAGTATAGTAACAGTGAATTTGCAAGGTTTACTCCCTACTCTTTATGTTGAAAGAGGGATTGGTCTCTGGCAAGGGGGAATAGCTAATTCAGTTCTGTTGTTTTTTGGAATGTTTGGAGTAATCCTAGGAGGTGTTTTAGCTGATTTGCTGGGGAAAAAGAAACTCATAATTACCGGAATGTTAACTGCACTTATTGGTTTAGTAGGCTTCTTAATGTCATCACCTATAGTCGCTTTAGTTTTTCTTTCAATTCTTGGGTTAGGAATGTATATGCCGATGGGTGTGAGTATGGCATACGCACAAGAATTCCTACCCGAGCACAGAGGGTTTGCAAGTTCTCTAACATTAGGCGTTTCATGGGGTTTTGCAAGTTTTTCTGTTATCCCCATTACGAATATTGCAGAAAGTATAGGTCTTATGAATGCATTTTGGTTCTTGCCACTTGCACTGGTTCTTGCACTGTTTCTTGCATTCTGCCTTCCAAAAGAGTCAATTAATTAATTTTATAATGCATACCTTTTTAGAAATTTACGTAGGGTCTCTTCGTATTTTTTTAAATCTGCAACCATAGGGAAGTGACCGCTTTTCTTCAGTGTTTTTATAATTGTACCCTTAGGAAGTAATGCTTTTAGTTTTCTTACCTCTTGTGGAGTATTCCTTTTGGTCTTGCCGCCTCTTAATATTAGAACTGGACATTTCACTAGAGGAGCAATTGGAAAAGGGTCATAGTCACTCTTTATAGATGCTTGAAAAGTCCTTAGTTTGAAAAACCAGTTTTTATCAAAAGGCATTCTACATGGACCATTTAAATCATTATAAAGCAGAAGATTCTTTACAAATTGTAATGATTCTTTTTTTGGCCATTCACCGTTCTCTGATCTTGAAAAGTATTCAACAGCACTTTTTAAATTTTTGAATGAGTTTGGTTGTGCGAAGTTTTCTTTAAGACCTTTAGCTCTTATTTCTAAGGGTCTTGAAGGAACGTCAACTAATACTATACAACGAATTCTTTTTGGAATTAGTGATGCAAGATGAAGAACATGTGCGGCTCCAAAAGAGTGTCCAAACAAGCTGAACTGATCTAATTTAAGCTTGTTAGCTAAATTAAGAGCGTCCTTTGCAAAGGATTTTGAAGAAAATGGATGTCTTGGTGAACCAGCGTCACTTAACCCATATCCCCTTTGATCTGGACAAATAAAGTGCCACTCTTTCAGTTTTTCTGCTGTGGAATTCCACATTCCAGACTGCATTCTAGAACCATGCAAGGCTAGTATAGGAAATTTTTTTAATTTTTGTTTTGGTTTCCACTCATTTATGTACATAAGAAAATTTGAAATTAAGTGGTAGGACTCTTTCCATCTTTGATTTTGACTATTCATATAAACTCCATTTTTTTAATTTCGAAGATTTTTTATTTTTTACATGATATCTTGTATAAAACTTTTTTTACACAATTAAAAAATAAATCTAATTTTTGGTTACTCAATTTTTGAAAAGGGAGAAAAAATGGGGAGAATAAGCGCTTTAAACGATAAAGCAAAAGGAGGTCATGAAGATAGTTTCGAGGTTTCTCGAAAACGTTGGGGCAGTGTTCCTAATTTTTACAGGACTCTCGCACATTCCCCTAAAGCTCTTCATCATATTATGGAACTCTCTTATGAACTTAGAAAGAGGTGGAGAGAAGACCCTGAAAGACTCAGACTCATGCAACTTGCAATTGTGAAACCTTCAATGATGAATCAATGCTTAATATGAACAACACATAATCAGGAGCTTGGTCAAGTTGCCGGATTAGAAGAAAAACATTTCAACGAACTTATGGGAAATTGGAGTGATAGTGAATTATATGATGATCGAGAAAAAGCGGTTATTCGATGGGCTGAGTCCTTGACGGAGAATACTGCTCGAGATGACGACAATGCATTTTTGGAATTGAAAAAATATTTTAATGAACAAGATATTGTAGAACTTACTTTATTTACCTGTTTGTTTAATGCCTGGAATCGTTTGCAAGATGGATTTCAAAATGATTTGGAACCACCTGAAGGTCGTATTGAATGGACTCCAGATTGGCAAGAATCTTCTTAAAATATTATTACAGGAGACTTATATGACCTTTAAAAAGTATCGTCCTCTTGAAAATTCATTACTTACTTTTCATAATTATATTCCTAACTTCCTCAAAGGAACTGATAATCCTCGAGAGTATCTTGAAAGATGTCTCGCTCAAATTGATCTATTGGAGTCTAAAGTTAAAGCTTTTGTCGTTATGAATATAGAATCCGCCAGAAAAATTGCAGATGCATCTACTAAGAGATATCAAGCTGGGAAGCCCCTCTCGGTTGTAGACGGTATGCCATTTGGAGTTAAAGATCTATACGAAACAATAGATATGAAAACACAGATGAATAGTCGGGTTTATAAGGATTGGCAAGGTATTAGAGACAGTGCCCATGCTTTTTCGCTAAGACAGGGCGGTGCTATTATTCTTGGAAAAACTTCAACCACAGAATTTGGTATGGCAACACCACCTCCAACAAGAAATCCTTATAATTACGATAAAACTGCTGGTGGCTCTTCAAGCGGAAGTTCGGCGGCTGTGGGAGCAGCCATGATTCCTGCTGCTTCTGGAAGTCAGGTTAGAGGTTCTATAGTTAGACCGGCTGGATATTGTGCAAATTTTGCTTTAAAACCAACTTTTGGCGCTATTAATAGGGGAGGTGGGCACTCATTGGCTCCTAGCCAAAGCGTTCTTGGTGTACATGCTGGTTCGCTTGAAGACTGTTGGTCTACAGCTTTTTATATATCTTCCCATGCAGGAGGAGACGCGGGTTGTCCCGGCTTATTTGGAAATCCAACGATTGCAGAATCAAAAAATCCGGGTGCGATTATTCGACTTGATTCCATTGGATGGGATTCGACAACCGATTCAACAAAAGAGGCCTTTGAAACTTTTTTGGAGAAATTGAATCTTAGAGGTATTAAAATTATTTCGAGGAAGGATGATGATAGGATAGAAAAATTTGAAGAGGCATTGCGAGAGATTCCAGATTTTCTGTTCCGTATGCTTGGTTATGAATCTCGTTGGCCTTTAAAAGATTATCAATTATCTCATCCTGAATCACTTAGTCAAAAAATGATTGATTCGTTAGAGTTAGGCTTGTCTGTTTCTGTTGATGACTATAGATCGATCCTTAAGCAACGCCAAAAACTTCGAGATTTGCAAATTTCTTTAAAAGAAATTGCAGGTTCATTTTTACTTCTATGTTCCTGCGATCCTCCTCCTGATTATCCATATATAGGAGATCCTGTGTATGGTGATGTTTCATCTACTCTTGGAACTCCAGCGTTTTCGCTTCCGTTCATTGAAGTTGATGGTTTGCCAGTAGGTATTCAGTACATGGGATATCCTGGAGAGGACTATCAATTAGCGTGCAATTCTAAGTGGATGAAGGAAAATTTATAATTATTTTTAGTGAATTCTTTTTATTTTAGAAGGCGCACTGATTGGGTTTTTTTGTTCATATTTTATCCTTGGATTTTCTGGCAAAATAAAGATAGAGGATAAAATCATAATCATTCCAATAACAACCGTTATAACTCCGGGCCCAAACATTTTTTTATTTGGTTTGTTATTTTTTTTCACTTCTAAAGAAGCTTTGTAAGAAATATAAATACCACATAAAATTAAGAAACTGCCCAATATGAAAGTGGATATTTTAAGAACTCCTGGTTCCTGTGCAAAATAGAGGAACATATATACTTCTTCTTCATGATGAGCAGAGGAAGTGGAGAAAGACAACAGAATGTAAGATGTAAATGCGAGAAAAGACAAAAAAGATTTCAAGATAGTCCCAACCTTTTTTAAGTTCTACTTCTGTCGTTTAAAAAATTAAAACAAAGTGATTATTTTAGTTTCTCTAACATTTCAAAGAATTTTTGTAATTCTTGAAATTCTTTCATCAAAGGTGCTAACTCTGAAGGCGTTAAGCTTTTATAGTCTTTTATGAGTTTAATCAGATTTCGTGCATATAGTATTTGTTCTTTTGGTTTGATATCATAGGTTGCCTCAGACTTGTCTAGAGAACGATTTCCATTAAAATCGTAATTTAAGAATACAAGTTCAGTCGCTAGGGGCAAAAATATTTGTAAAATTCCATCTATTGAAGGGATTATAGATTTTGGAATACCTTCTTTTCCCAGTAATTTTTTTTCTGATATTTCAAGCAATAACCATTTTGTGGAAAGACGATATGCTCTGGTAAGTTCTGCCTTTGATAGCTTGCCGTCTTTTGAAATATCAGCGATCGCCCAAAAACTATCGTAACATTTTGATGCCCAATTTTTACTTCCCCAACTTCCTTTCTCAGATTTCAAAATTAAGGCTTCACAATCGTTAGATGCTTTGAGTATTTTTTGTCCGTAAATTTTTGCATCTTTTAATGCGAGTTTATTAAATGTATCAAGAAAGTTTTGAATTCTGTTTTTCTGTGTATTTTGAACTTTGATATTTTTTCTTTCTAGATTTCTTCTAGCAGAATCAATTGCAAGAGTTTCTTGTCTTTTTGTTGATTCTGCATCTTGATATTTTTTAAACCATTTTGAAGATTCTAAAGGATTTTTATCTACACCAATTCCTTTTGCATACATAAAGGATAAATTTTTGTAGGCTTTTTTATTTCCAGCATTAGCTGCAAATTTAAACCAAATCAGGGCTTTTTTAGGATTTTTAGAAGTGCCCTTTCCTTTTAGATATAGTTCTCCGAGTGCATTTTGTGCTTTTGGATCGCCTTTGGAAGCACCTTCAAGAAATTTATTAAATGCTGATTTAAAATTTCCACGAGATATTTCTCTTTGCCCTTCGGTGTAACTTGCTTCGACCAAATTAGTGAACGTGAAAAGTGAAAAAAATAAAAAAGATGGAAGAAAAATTCTAAATAAAATAGTATTCATTTTTCCCTCAAATAAAGTAACTCTAACTAGTGAGAAGTCCAGTTATATTGGAACTCATCTTAATTCTGAAAATATGATTATTTCCTGCGCCATGAAGAAAAGATATAACATCTCTTAAATATTTTTCGACAGGACACTCTTTCATGTAACCCATCCCTCCATGAACTTCTATTGCAAGTTTGCATACTTCGTAGGATGCTTCAGAACAGAAAACTTTTGCTAGCCATGCAAACTTTGGATCATATACTTCAGCATGATCTACATTCCAGGAAGCTCGCCAGAGAACAGAACGTGCAGATTCGATTCGTGTATACATTTCTCCAATCATTTGCGCTACCGCTTGATGTTGAGCTATAGGTTTACCGCCTTGTATTCTCTCTTGAGAAAATTTCACAGCTTCTTCGAAAGCAGCTCTTCCTGTTCCAAGAACTGTTGCCCCGTAACCGCCTCTTCCTCTTGCAATTCTCGAACCTCTAAGAGATTCTGCTCCGTTTTCTTCTCCTAGAAGATTTTCTTCGGGTACTTCGGCATTATTAAAAACGAGTGTCCCATTACTAAGGAGGCGTCTTCCCATTTTATCGTGGATTCTTCCGATTTCTAAACCTGGAGTATCGTGGGGTACTAAAAAAGCAGTAATTCCTTTGAGTCCGCCTTTCGATTTGTCTGTTCTGGCATAAGTGACATATAGCTTTGCAGTTCCTCCGTTACTTATATATTGTTTAGTTCCGTTTAATTCATAGGTATTCCCTTTTTTTACAGCCGACATTTGTACTCCTGAACCAGGTTCTGGATAAGGAAGAACATGATCGGTACCAGCATTAGGCTCCGTAATACAGGTTGCCAAAAGAAATCTATGATCATTAATAAGTTTTGGAATAAACCTTTGCTTTTGTTCATCGTTAGTCCAATTTTCAATAATGGGACTAAATTTCCATGTTTGATCAAAAGTAGCAGCGACGCCCAAATCTCCTGCGCCTAATTCTTCGCCAACTATTGATAGTGTTAGCATATCAGCTCCGCCACCGCCATTTTCTTCAGACAAAGCAAGTGTTCTTAGCCCAATTTTTGATCCTTCTTCTACTACGTCCAAAGGAATACACTCGGATGGATCTTGTTTTTGATCAAATTCTTGAGCGATAGGACGAACTTTTTGAGTTGCAAATTCACGTGCTAACGACTGCAGAGCTTTTTGTTCTTCGGTTAATTTGAAATCCATTCACTTACTCCTTGGGTCTCTTGTTTTTTTATATTTTATCTAAGATGCCTGTTGATTCTAAATCCTTACGAAAAGCATCTTTTTCTTCTTTTGTTAGAGAAACCACAGGTGGACGAGGATCTCCTGATGGCATACCAAGTTGATTTGTCCATTCCTTCATATATGCGGTAGTTTTTCCATCTGGACCAGTTGTGAAATATTTTTTTCTTACTTTTCTTATTGGTTCTAGAGAGTAGTTTGTTTGCCATGCGTTTTCCAGATCGCCATTCATTGCAGAATCATAATATTCTCTTATGGGTGTGTAGCCCTTCACCTGATATAGAAAAGGAGTTGGGGAAGACATATGAACTTGCATGTCTAAATGTTGAAGGCTTACGAGGAAATTTTCTTCATCTGGGTCACAAACAACAATTTTATCTCCTACTCTTCTCCTGACTTCATTTTGGTGAGCCATGCTAGGAACTGCATTTTTTACGCAGCAGATATTGTCTATTTCACATAGCCTTTCGATTAATTCAGGACTTAAAGTCGTACCAGATTTCGGTTGGTTAAATAAAGAAATTCCGATATCGACTTGGTCACATAATGTTTTGAAATATAGAAGTATCTCTTCATCTTCATATGCACCATAAACAGGGTTGATTAAAATAGCATAATCTGCTCCAACTTCTTCAGCGTGTTTAGTAAGTTCGACTGCTTCATTGATATTTATATGTGCAGTGTGAGGAATGACTTGAGCACTTCCTCTACTTTCTTCACAAACTATGTGTTGAATACGTTTTCTTTCATCTGAAGTCAGAGACCAATATTCTCCCATAAGACCATTACAAAAAAATCCGTCAATTTTAAGATTATCAATGCAATGTCTGACGTTTTTTCTTAATCCGTTTTCATCAACCTGTCCCGATTCGTCGAAAGGAGTTGTGAGTGCGGCCCATACACCTTTCATATTTTCTTTACAGTATGCTTTTGCTTCTGTTTTTGTATAATCCATAGAAGAAACTCCTTTGAGTAAATAAAAAAGGATTAAATAATTTACATTATCTATTTTTTCATAATAAATTACACTAATTCTAAGCTTCCTTAAAGCAAGGCAATTTAAATAATGTAATAGATAGTAATGAAGTAACATGTTTTGTTTTACAATCTATATAGATTCTAGGAGAAATTTTATGTCGTTAAAAAAGAAAAGAATTTTAATAACTGGAGCATCTGTAGGAATTGGTAGTGCAATAGCAAAACGCTTTGCTAAAGAAGGTGCAAATCTTTACCTTGTTGGTGGGAAAAATGAAAAAGCTCTAAATGAGACGATTGAAATTTGCAAAAAATTCAATGTCCAAGTATTGGGGGAGTGTTCTGATATTTCTGACCTTTCTTTAATTTCTTCATTGATGTCAAAAGCAATGAATTTCCTAGGGGGAATAGATATCTTGGTTAATTGTGCTGGATTAAGATGTAACAAACCAGCACACCAGGTAACAATCGAAGATGTAGAAACTATATTTAAAATCAATGTTATGAGTGCTTTTGCTTTAAGTAGTATAGCGGTTGATTATATGTTAGAAGAGAAAATTCAGGGTCAGATTTTAAATATAGGTTCTACTTCTGGAGAGGCTGGAGTTGCTTACAACTCTCTCTATTGTGCTACGAAAGGTGCTATGCATCTTATGACGAAAGCTATGGCAGTTGAACTTGGATCAAAAGGAATTCGGGTTAATGTCCTAGCACCCGGGACAATCCTAAGTGAGGGTGTAGGGGGAAGGTTAGATAATGATCCGGAGAAGGCAAAACGTCTAATGAGTACTATTCCTTCAGGACGTTTTGGTAATCCGGATGAAGTGGCATCCTGTGCCGCATTTATGGTATCTGATGAGGCTGATTACATGAATGGCGCAGTTATTTTGCTTGATGGAGGAAGATTGAGTTGGTAGTTTTTGAGAACTCAAAACGTTTTAGGAGTGGTCCTTATGCAAATTTGGGTTGATGCAGATGCCTGTCCCAAATCCGTTAAAGAACTTATTTTTCGAGCAACCGAGAGACTAAGTGTAAATGCTGTTTTTGTTGCTAATAGTCCAATATATATCCCTCCTTCTAATTTTTTAGAAATCATTAATGTACCGAAAGATCCTGATGCTGCAGACAAATATATTATTCAGAATACAAAGAAAGAAGATCTTGTGATTACAGCCGATATCCCAATGGCTTCTGAGGTTTTAAAGAAGAAATCTTATGTAATAAGTCCGAGAGGCGAAGAGTTTACAGAAGAGAATATAGGAGAAAAAATTTCAACAAGAAATTTGATGAGTGAATTAAGGACTTCGGGAATGGTTGGGGGAGGACCACCTCCTCTAAAAGGGAAAGATTTACAAAAATTTTCATCTGTTTTTGATAGAATTGTAACTAAACTATTACAAACATAATTTTTTTAACTCATTACGTTCTGTAAGGAAGTATGAAATGCAAAATAGCAATAAATTTTTTATTCTTTTTATTTTATTGTTGGTAATTTTTAGTGTGTTTTATCTTTTTAGTTCTAATAAAAAAAAAATAAGAGCAGAAAAAGAAAAGATTTCGTTACAAATGTTATTGAAAAAGTCTAAGATAAAACTTACTCAAAATCAAAAAAAGGAAATTAAATGCCTTGCTACTAATGTGTACTTTGAGGCAAGGAATCAGAACCTTAAAGCTAAGGTAGCTGTAGCTCTTACAACTTTAAATAGAATGAGATTACCTGAGTTCCCATCTACAATTTGCAAAGTTGTTAAGGAGGGGCCTGTATATCCTTATAAAAAAAGTCTTCCTCGGAGGCATAAATGCCAATTTTCTTGGTATTGTGATGGAAAATCTGATCAAATTCAGTTAGCTAATCCAAAAGAGAAGAAAGCTTGGGGGAATTGTTTTGAAATTTCGAGAAATCTTTTTTTAAATAGATCTGAATTCTTAGATTTCACAAACGGCGCTACTCATTATCATGCAGATTATGTTATTCCTAAATGGGCTTCAGATGAACATATTTTATTTCTTGAGAAATTTGGTACTCATCTATTTTATAAGTATAAATGAGTGAAGAACTGTCTTTAGGGGTGTTATTTTTTATTTTTCCTTTATAATTGTTTTCAATTTTTTTATTTTCAAATTTAGTTTAGTTGGAGATTTAGATGGTTTTAGATGTGGAAGCCGGAGATATACTTCCTGCTAAGGAAGCTATTGAAATAATGGATCAAGTTGATCTCGGCCCAACTATAGATGTTCCACCTATTCCAGAAGAAGCTTTTTCTGAAAATATACCGGAAGATGAAAAAGAGTTTTACAGGAATGAAATAAAGAGGCTGAAAGAAGAAAGAAATGCCCTGATTCTTTCGCATAATTATGTTCCTTCGGATATTCAGGAATTATCTGATGTAGTAGGAGATTCTTTATTTTTGGCCCAACAAGGGGCAGATTCGGATGCTGATTATCTAATAGAAGCTACAGTATTATTTATGAATCAAATGTTAGCTGCTTTAAAGAAGTCTCATCAAACAGTACTAGCTCCTGATTTGGGTGCGCTTTGTTCTCTTGCTGCACATGCAGATGTATCTAAAATAAAAAAATGGAAGGAACAGCACACAAATGGTGTAGTTATTAGCTATGTAAATACTTATTTAGAAGTAAAAGCCGAAAGTGATTTTTGTTGTGCTTCTGCTAATGCCGGTAAAGTAACCTTGCATGTTCTTAAGAATACAAATTCTGAGCAGCCAATTTTATTTTTACCTGATGTTTTTTTGGGATTCTATGCAGCAAAACTTCTAGAAAGTGAAGGACATTCTCTTGATCGTTTGCATTTGATGATGGGTGCTTGCCATGTTCATGAACGTATACGTCCTCATCATGTTATGGAACAGCAAAAGGCACATCCAGAAGCAATTACTGTTGTTCATCCCGAATGTGGCTGTACAAGTGCGTGTATGCGACAAGTAAATGAGGGTGTTGTACCTGAAGACCTTCTTCAGTTTCGTTCTACTCAGGGTATGATCAAGCTTGTTTCTGAGGTACCGCAAGATGAAGTAATTGTTGCTACCGAAGTTGGCAATTTACATCCTATGTCTAAAGCGGTTCCTGACAAGACATTAATTCCTGCAAGTAAGGAAGCCCTCTGCTCTTATATGAAACAGAATACCCTTAAAAATTTGTATGAATGTCTTCGAGATTTGAAGTACGAAATAAATGTAGATGCAGAATTAGCAAAACGTGCCAGAATTCCTATAGAACGTATGTTAGAGATCGTCTAATTGATCAAAAACAGGGTGAAAAAATAGATATTCGTTCAAAGATTCGTGATTGGCTTTTAGAAGACTTTGGACAGGCCCAATTGCATTTTGATGTAAGCAAAGAGCCTTTCTGTGAGGCCGAACTTCGATCTAAATCCGAAGCTGTAATTTCTGGTTCAATTTTTATTCAAAACATTTTTGATATCACCCAAGAATTGTTAGGTTTTGGTGTGTCTGAGAAACCAGTTGTTAAATGGTTAAAGCAAGAAGGGGACACAGTGAATAATGGTGATTTGATTGCTCAAATTTTTGCTTGTAGCCAGACAATTTTAAAAGCAGAACGTACAGTTTTAAATTTACTATCTCATATGTCAGAAATTTCTACGTATACAAAAAAAGTACTTTGTTCGGCACTTGATTTTCCTGAAACATTTAAGGGAATTCTTGATACGAGGAAGAATAGGCCTGGCTTACGTTATTTTGAAAAGTATGCGGTCAGAATAGGTGGCGGAATGAATCATCGTTTGGGTTTTTTTGACGGTGACATAATAAAGGATAATGATATAGTCGCTGCTGGTTCTATTGAGGCGGCTATAGATCAGAAGTTTGATTTTCGTTATATGACTGATATTCAGATAGAAGTTCAAACTTTCGAACAACTAGATCAAGTTTTGGAAGATGGGCGTGTGCATATGCTTCTTCTCGATAATATGGATTTGGATAATCTTAAAGATGCTGTTCAACGAATTCGTCGGGTAGGTTATGCGTCTATGACAAAAAAACCTTATATTCTTGAAGCGTCAGGAATTGGAAATTTGAATTTTTTAGAAGTTGCTTTAACTGGAGTCGATTTTATATCGACAAGTAGTCTAGTTCGATCAGCTCCTCCTCTTGATTTTAATCTAAAAATAGTCAAATTAGCATAAATAAAATTGAATTTTATCGAAGAATCAATTTTTCTTTCATGGTAAGGTTTTGAATATCTGATTAGTTATAATATCAATACCAATTATTTAATTTTGTGTTCATTAATTGAAAAAAATAGGTTCTATGTCTAATATCGATGTATAAAAAAATTTGTCAGAATTTTATTAAATTTTGTTAATACAAACAGGAGAGTCGTGATGGGTGATTGGGGATTGATGGGAGTAGATTGGGAACAGCGGATTGATTACGATCGTTTGCGTAAGGAGCGTTTACAAAAAGCAAAAGACGCACTTGCCTCTTCAGAAGCAGACGTTTTGTTTGTTTTTCGAACAGAAGATTGTAGATATTTAACAGGATTTCGGTCTCATTTACATCCTACTGCATCTTTAGGAATGGCTGCATGTGTACTTGCAAAAGGCGGTGATCCATATCTATTTAGTATGGATAATGACCATGCGCACTTAAGAATGCAATGGCTTGATGAAGAACAAATCCAGCCTCGTGCAAATCTTCGAGATATTTCAGCTGTTAAAGAATGGGCAGAGAGAGTAAAGGGATTAATTGGAGATAATCTCGATGGAAAAACAATTGGTGTTGATTTATGGTCACCTGCCATTGAAGAGAGACTCCGTGAAGCTTTTCCAAAATCAAAATTTATAGATGGTTACGAAGTCTTGATGAAAGCTAAGATAACTAAAACCGTAGACGAGATATCTTGTCTTAAAGCAGCTACTTTTATAACAGAAGCGGCTTTTGAAGACGGTATCGATTATTTAAGACCTGGGGTGCGCGAATGCGAAGTTCTCGCAGTTATGTGGCACAGAATGACAGCTTTGGGTAGTGAATGGACTCAATGTGCAAATATTATTTGTTCAGGCCCTTATACAGCTCCTTATAGAAGACTTACTTCCGACCGTATTATCAGGAAAGGAGATATGGTGATAATGGATGTGGGAGGATGTTTCAATGGTTATTGGGGAGATTTTACAAGAACATGGGTGTGTGGAGATATAATGCCAACAGAGGAACAAATAGATTTACATATGAAATGTTACAATGCAGTTTGGGATTCATGTGCTGCATCAAAACTTGGAAATACCACTTTAGATGTATATCAGGCAGCAGAACCTTATGTTCTAGACAGTCTTGGACATGGTTCAGGTACAAATCCTTGGGAACTTCCTTACTTTAGTCCCGCTGCGTATGAGGATCCTATGCCACTTGAAGTAGGAATGACTTATAATTTAGAGCCATATGCCGGAAAACCTGGTATTGGTGGATTTAGATTAGAAAATAATTTGGTTGTTACAGAAGGAGAACCTGATGTATATACTCCTTACCCATATGATGAAAGATTAGTTACGGATGTACATCCACTTGATACTACTACTGGAAGGACTAGATAAGAAAAGGACAAAAATGGAGAGTTCAATTTTTTCAGAAATAGTTTCCACTGAGTGGTTGAATGAAAACTTGACTGATCAAAACCTTAAAGTAGTTCAGGTTTCATTTGGAAATGACGATTCAGAGTTTGAAAAGGAACATATCCAAGGTTCCGTTTGGTGGTATTGGAAATCAGTTCTTTGGCATGAAACTGATAGGTCTTTTCCTTCACCAGAAGATTTGGCTATACGTTTAGGCACTTTTGGAATTGATTCAGAGACCACAGTCGTCCTATATGGGGATCCTGTACAATTTGGAACCTATGCGTATTGGGTTCTCAGAATGTGTGGTCATCAGAAAGTTTGTATTCTTGATGGTGGACTAAAAAAATGGAAAGCTGAAGGTAGACCACTTACGGATATCCAATCGCAATATGAGGAGAAAATGAACTCTTCTTTTGATGAGTTGAGTTCGTTTTCTGTTGGCAGAGAAAATGTTTTGGAGAATTTAGCATCTTCGGATCGTTTGTTGTTAGATGTCAGATCTTTCGAAGAATATAATGGTGAGCGTGTCATGCCACCTCCTGGGTTTGATCATGGTGCTGAGAGAACCGGGAGAATACCTGGAGCAACTCATCTTTTTTATGGTCAATTGATAAATGAGGATGGTACTTTCAAAGAGAATCAAGAATTACGTAGCGTCGTAGAACCGATTTGTGGTTCTTCTGATAATGATAAAGAGATAGTTATTTATTGTAGACTCAGTCATAGAGCTACATTAGTATGGTTTGCGATGGTGTTTATTTTAGGATATACAAATGTGCAGGTTTATGATGGTTCATGGACTGAATGGGGCAGTATAGTTGGATTTCCTATAGAAAAATAAACTTAAAAAAGAAATTCTTTTAGTTAATTTGATTTTTTGGTTTTCTTCTTAAAAGTACTCTTCTCACTTCTTCAGCAGCCTTTTGACGAAGTTCGTTTTGTGCATTTGTACTGTACCATGCACTATGTGGAGTAATAATACAATTATCTAGTGTAAGTAGTTTATTCGTTTTCTTAGGCGGTTCTTCTGTAAGTACATCAAGCGAAGCGGCACGAATATTCCGTTTTTTAAGAGAATTATACAAATCAGTTTCATTAATTAACTCACCTCTTGCAACATTTATTATGACTGCATCTTTTTTCATCAAAGAAAGTGTTTTTTTTTGGATAATCTCTTTCGTCTTTTTTGTATAGGGAGCATGAAGGGATAAGTAATCTGCTTTCTTTAGTAATTGTTGTAAAGTCACTTTTTGCGCCTTTAATTTTTTGAAAACTGAATCATCTGTAAATGGATCGAAAGCAATCAAGTTCATTCCAAAAGCAGAGGCTTTTTTTGCAAGAGCAGCTCCAATTCTTCCAATACCGAGAATACCTAAGATAGATTCTTTCAAAGGATATATTGGTCTAATATTTGAAATACCCCAGTTTCCAGATAAAACTTCATCCTTAGCTATTTGAAGTTTTCTTGCATAATATAAAATAAAAGACATTGCATGATCTGACACTTCGTCTACACAATAATCGGGAACATAAGTGACAATGATTCCCATCTTCTTTGCTGTTATTTTATCAATATTGTCAGTTCCTACACCGGCTCTAGAAATGATTCTACATTTTTTTAAAGATTTTATAACTTTTTCTGTCAGATCACATATAGAACCTACTATGATAGCGTCAGCACCATCACATAATTTGATAAGTTCGGATTCAGTTTTTCCTATTCCTTCGTTTATTTTGCAGCCTATTGGACTTAAAATATCATTTTCTATAGTTAATGCACCAAATCTAGCTCCAACTACGGCAACTTTATGTTTATAATTGTTTTTTTTCAAAGTGATTTCCTCAAATTGGCTTAATATAGTTCCAGGTTAAGATGTAATCCTAGTAAATATATAAAAAAAACCGTGATTCAAATGGAATCACGGTTTTTTTATAATTCAGATACTTATCTCAATTTATTGTCTGTTCTTTTCGGTGGGTCATTAGCTGCTCTGGGCTCTACAGGGTCATTACTACTAAAGTCAGGAGCAAGATCAGCATTTATTTGTGTCCATTCTGGATCATCATCTTCTGTCTCTAAAATGGCATCAATTGGACACTCTGGAAGACATACACCACAATCGATACATTCTTCCGGGTCTATAATCATGAAAGCTTGATCTTGATAATCTCCAGGATGAATGCAATCTACAGGGCATACATCTACACAGGTTGCATAGCGTTCCCCAAGGCATTTTTCGCCGATAACAAAAGTCATGTATCATCTCCTTGAAAATCAATGGCGGTAAGCTTAAAAAAACCAAAAACTAATGTGGTTGATGCTAACAGAGCGTTGAATATGAAATCAAGGGCATAATTTATTTTTTTGTTTTTTACATTTATTTATTTTATTAATAAAGATCTACTAGCCTAGAAGGATTTTCTTGTACCATTAAACGTATTTCTTTACTCTTTAAGCCTATTCTAAGCATAGATGCGATAAACATACGTAACATTTCAGGTGGTGGTGGATTCCAGTCTAACTGAGCATCTGTTGTCATGAGACATCTATGAGGACCAATTTTTTTCGCGGTTTTTGCGATTAATTTTGGGTCAAGACCTTGCCACATAGGGAATGCAGATATCCAGGTAAATTCAATGAAATAACCTAAGTTTGAAACTTCTAATAGTTGTTCATCAGTTGCCCCGATAATCGAAAGAATTGGATGTGTGAAAATAAATTTTCTTAATCCAATTTTATTCGCTCGTTTTGCTAATGCGACTCCTTCATCAGCAGATAAATGTCCTGTAGCTATAGCGACATTTGCATCTCTTGCAATTTCTAGAACACCATTAACGTCTTCTGTTATTTCTCCGTCTTTATCGAAAATGTTTAAATTATTTTTTGGAGGAGATTGTTTATATGCGGCCTGAATTTGTTTGCTATAAGCACCTTTTTTAATGTCATTTTTTGAAGTATAAGTTGGCATCCAGATAATTTTAGCTCCAAGTCTTGTTGCACTCTCTGCTGCAAATGGTGAGATTCCACCTACATTTGAATTTAGAACTATGGAGCCGATCGCATTAAAATCTTTGTAAACTTGGTTAATCAAATTTGCTTGTGCCATAGTAGGCCATAGATGGCTTTTCATAACAAACCCTCTCATGCCAGCTTTTAATGCAAGTTCTGCCCATTCATGATCTCTAACTCTACCCGGTTCTTCTAAAAAAACTTGTGGGAAAATATGAGCGTGAAGATCAATTGAACCCTCTAGTAATTCATCTGCTTCAGTTCTCATTTGTATTCCTCTTTTAAAAATATATTTCGTATAATAATGCTCTATGGTGTTTTTTTGAGCAAGTATATAAAATTAAAGGCCCATTTTAAACTTTATAAATTTCAGAGGTATTTTTTTTGAGTGATCTATTAGGGACTCCTGTTCGTGATTTGCAGACACCAGTTTTGTTGATTGATCTAGACGTCATGGAAGAAAATCTAAATAAAATGTCTTTAAATTTTCAAAATAGTTCGATGAATTTTCGTCCTCACTCGAAAACACATAAAAGTCCGCTGATTGCTAAAAAGCAAATAGAAATGGGAGCAATAGGAATTTGTTGTCAAAAAGTAAGTGAAGCAGAAGTTATGCAACAGGGTGGTATAGAGAACATTCTTTTAAGTAGTGAAATTGTATCCCCTGTAAAACTGGAACGAGTTTCTTCCTTATCAAATAACTGCGATCTAATGATAGTTGTTGATCACATTCAAGGAGCAGAATTACTTTCTAATGTAATGCAAAAAAATGAAACCGATATTGGAGTGCTTGTTGATATTGATGTTGGGCAAGGTCGTTGTGGGGTTAGAACAGTTGATGAAGCAGTTTCTCTGGCAAAAAAAATTGATGAATTACCTTCAATAAATTTGTGTGGCTTCCAAGCTTATAACGGAAAAGCTCAACATATTGAAGGATTTTATGAAAGAGAGAAGGAATATAGAAATTCAATCACTTTGATGGAAGAGAGTGTTTATGAATTTAAAAAAAATGGATTAAATATGGATGTTAGAACTGGAGGAGGAACGGGAACTTGGAATTGGGACTTAGATTCTAAAGTTTTAAATGAAGTTCAAGCAGGTAGTTATTTATTTATGGATTCACATTACGGGAGTATTGGAGGTAGACAGGGAAAAATTTACGAAGATTTTCAAGCCAGTTTATTCGTGCTATCGACAATCATTAGTTTTCCTGAAGATAAAAAATTTGTTGTTGATGCAGGACATAAAAGTCTTTCTTCTGATAGTGGTTTTGCTTCTTGTTATGACTTTAAAGAGGCTATCTATATTTCAGCTAGCGATGAACATGGAATAATTGCAGTTGATTCTTTAAATCCACTTCCAAAGTTAGGGGATTCTTTACTTTTTCAGCCAAGTCATTGTGATACTACAATAAATCTCTTTAATTATTTTTATGGTATTAGGGGAGGTATGGAAAAAGGTCTTTTAGAAGTTGTATGGCAAATATCTGCTAGAGGAATGGTTCAATAAAATTTCTTTTATGGTAATAAACCTATGCCAGCAAATCCTGTTATCAATGCAAAAAAAATTCCAATAAATGCACAAAACCTGTGAATTTCCCTGAATTTCTCATTTTGTCTTTTTCGAATTGATCTACCTAAGAATGCTGTTAAATATAAAAAAGATAAAGTAATAGTTGCCAGAAAACTGTGTAGAGAATTGTATATAGGTTTTTTTAAAACGAATTTCATCTCTATTAAACCAAGAAGGTATCCAATAGTGAATAGTATAATAAAAATTTTCGCTAAGCGGATATGTCTTTTAAGAAGAACAGATCTTGAGTCGGTTGATTCTGCAAGTCTGCTTTTTCTTAATTTAAGTCCAAGTTTTAGTACGTAGAAACCCAATAATAGTGTTGTAATTTGTATTATCGGGTGGAAATAAACAGTTATCGATATCATTTATTTAGATTCCTAAATATATTTTCAAGCATTCTAGGGTATGTTATAAAAAACTTAAATAGCAAATTTATCTCTTATTCTTAAGGAGGAAATATTGTGCACCTAGAAGATATTCAGAGTTTAGCTAAAAGTTGTTCTATTTTTGATCTAGGTGTGGAAATGTTTCCAGGAATGCCTCACGTTCCGCTACATGCTCCGTATTCTTGTTCTCTAATTCGCGAACATGGAGATGCAATGTTTGAAGACGGTGCTTGTGCTTCTGTCGATGTCTTCTTTTGTAGTGGACACACAGGTACGCATATTGATGCAATATGTCATATCTCTAAAGACATGCATCTTTATAATGGTGTTGATGCAACCAAAGTACAAAGCAAAATCAATGGTTTTTCACAATATGGAATAGAAACAGTTGCCCCTATTTGTAGGAGGGGAGTTTTAATTGATGTGGCAAGACATTTTGACAAAGAAATATTGGAACCAGGAAGAGCGATTGGAAGAGGTGATCTTTTCAAAGCATGTGCTTCTCAGGGAATTGAGATAAAATCAGGCGATGTCGTTCTTATAAGAACAGGACATATGCAAATCTGGCCTAATAAAGAATTTTATACTCAGAGAGGAGGAGTCCCAGGTATTAATCTTGAGGCAGCAAAATGGCTTAGTGATCAAGGGATTGCGATGGTAGGTTCTGATAATTTTGGCGTAGAGGTTATGCCGAATCCTTCTATTCCTGTGCACTGTCATATGCTAGTAGAGCATGGGATACATCTGATTGAGATTTTAATGCTTGAAGAATTATCGAAAACAAGAACATATGAATTTTTGTTCGTTTGTTTGCCTCTAAAATTAAGAGGTGGAACAGGCTCTCCAGTTCGACCTGTTGCAATTGTTTAAATGTTTAGGATAAAACATTTTCTTTTGAAGAAAGCATCGAATTTAAAAATTCTTTTGTTACTTTAATAAATTCGTCTGGGTCATCAATATATACATGATGGTGTGCACCTTTTATTATTTTGATTTGTACATTTTTCAAGTTTTGTTTTGCCCATTCAATATCTTCTGATGTGATTCTGTCAGAGAGTTCTCCAATAACTAGTAATCCAGGTACATTTAAGTTTAGCCAACCTTTTACTAAGTCCGAGCCGCCTCGTTTGGAGTGAAAAGAACGATCTGCTTTTAATAGCCAAGTGCCATCTTTCAACTGACGAACACTATGTTTCGCAATATGTTCTAAGTGTTCTTTCTTGGCTTTGCCAGAAGCAGGAATCATTCTGAATTTTTCTATGAATAATTCGAGTGAGGCCCAAGGACGGCTCGGCCTACTCCCGAAAGCATTCATTTCTTTAAGAATTCTTTCGTTAATGTGGAATGGTGAATCAACAACGATCATAGAAGTAATATTTGGAGATTTTGAAGCGGTTAGCCGCAAAGAAATTCCACCGCCCATTGAATGAGCTAGGAGAAAAGGTTTCTTGTTTGTTTCTTTGTAGGCCCAATCTATCCAAAATTCCAAATCTTTTGCAAAATCATCATAGGAGTAGTCTTCTGCCCAGTCACTGTCACCATGTCCTCGAAGATCCATTGCTACCGGTCTGAAATTGTCCATATAATGGGGTGCAACGAAATCCCACCATTTTGCATGAGCGGCTGCTCCATGAACTAATAAAAGAACAGGTTTTTTATCGCCGCCATGATCTATTCCGTGTAGTTTTATCCCATCTCTTTCTAAAAAGAATTCTTCTGTCATTACAATAATCTCTCCAAGTCTGTTTTTGAAAATACAGTTAATTTAAAATGGAATTTTATTCCTAAAGTAGTTATTTCTTTTGCTTATGTGTCTTGATTATCTTCTGATTCCCTTATTTTTTCTATGTAATTTTTGTATTCGTCCAATGTTGTTTTGTCAAATAAATCGGGTCCTCTGTGATATGCTGAACGTGAGATAAGGTGTGCTGCCACAGGAGCGGTTATGAAAAGGAAGAATATTGCTAAGAGGGCTTGAGTAGTAACTTCTAATGTTTGAAAAGATAAGATAGTGGAAAGAAGTATACCTCCTAAACCCAAGGTAGTTGCTTTTGTTGCTGCATGCATTCTGGAATATACGTCTGGAAGACGAATCAAACCTACGCTTGCAACTAACATAAAAAATGCACCGATAAACATAACTGTTACTGTCAGAATTTCAATCAATTATTTTCCCCCGGTCGTGAAATTTAGCATATAGAGTTGTTCCAACAAAGCTTAAAATCGTAAGGGTGAGAACAACAATCACAAATATTTTATTTCCAGAGTAAATTGCGTAAAGAGCAATAATTCCTTTTCCGTTTGTCACTATAGTATCAGCCGCAATAACTTTATCTGCGGTTGTTGGACCTTTGAAAAATCGATATAGAGCTATAAAGACAGATATCACTAACATAATGATTGAAATCTGAATCGTTACTTCGATCATTCGAATGCTCCTAGAATAGGGTCTTCAAGTCTTTTTTGGATTCTAATTTTCATTTCTTTTAGATCTTTTGAATCAAGAGTGTGTACATAAATTATTTCAGATTCGTCTGAAACATCTATGCTAAGTGTCCCAGGAGTTAAAGTGATAGAGTTAGCTAGTGAAGTTATCCCTAGAGGTGATTTGCAACGAGTTTTGAATGCAAAAATTCCAGGTTGTATAGATAGATTCGGTCTTATGACAATTAGCATAACTTGTAAATTGGCTATTATTAATTCCCACAAAAAACTTAAAACGAATCTTAATGTGTAAACCAAACGTAAGATGTTTTTTTCTTTTTTCTCATTTCTCCTTATCAATTTTTTCTTGTGTTCATAACTCTTCCACAAAAAAAGTATGATAAGAATTGCAATAATAATACCTGTAAAAAAGTCACTCAAGTTTCCTGTGCCCCGCATTAAAATCCAAATAGCGGCTATCGATATTGTTAAAGTTGCTATAGGCAAAGTTTCTCTCCTAAGTAAGTGACTTCATGGCATTAATATAAAGTTGCGGATTTGAAATTTGTTCGGAAACCATACTAGCCCAATCGTAAAGCCAAGTTGCACCGAACCCAAAAACGACCGCGAACAAAGTAAGAATAGTAACGCATACATACATTGTCGGAGGGGCTTTTTTAAGGTTATTTTTTCCTTCTCCCCATGCCATTCTTTGATAAGTTTTAAAATTATAAAAAAGAGAAATAATACCTAAAATTAAAGCTAAGGAAGTTATTAAAGTAAATCCAGAAGAAAAGCCTGCTTGAAAAATAAGTATTTTTGCAAAAAAACCGTTTAAGGGTGGAATGCCTGCTAAAGACAGAAAACTAACAAGCATTAAAATACTAAGAAAGGGAGTCTTCTTCATTAATCCGCCCATTTCATCTAAGTCCTCTGTTCCTGTGATTTTATAGTTAATACCCGCTGCTAGTAAAACTGAGCTTTTAAGGTAAGAGTGCACAACTATGAAAAAAATAGTTGCTGTTAATGCAGGAGGCGAGAGAAATGCAATACCTAGACTGATAAATCCAAGCTGATTGATCGTACTGTATGCAAGAATACGTTTTAAGTTTTTTTGGGGAAGAGTCCCGAAGGCACCGATAAAGATAGTGAGAATCGCAAAAAACAAAAGAACATGTTGGAAGTAAAAAAATTGTTTTATGAAGATTAAAGTTTGACATCGAATAATGGCATAAATACCTACCTTTACTAGGACTCCTGCAAGAATAGCACTAACTGGTGTATGTGCAGTAGAATGAGCAGATGGGAGCCAAAGATGCATTGGGAAGATAGCTCCTTTAACACTAAAGACTAGTACAAAAATTAAAGCAGTAATTATAATCATTGGATTATAATCTAGTGTCGATAGTTTTATTGATAAGTCAGCCATATTTACTGTCCCAACTTGTGCATATATAAAAGAAATTCCTGCCAAGAAAAAAGCAGATGCTACTAAATTGATACACGTGAACTTGAAAGACATTTCTAATTGTTCAAGGGAGTGGTAACAGGCTAATAAAGCGTATGTTGAAATAAGTAATACTTCAAAGAAAACGAATAGATTAAACAGGTCTCCAGTAAGAAAACATCCCTGAATACCCATAAGAAGAAAATGGATAAGTGGTTGAAAAATTTTCAAATTGTTTTCTTTAGTAAAATAACTTTTAGAATATAAAACGCAGATACCAATAATTGAAGACGAGATACAAAGCATAGTAGATGAGAGTTTGTCAGCTATGAGGATAATGCCATAAGGAAATGGCCACAGACCCATTTGATGGGTATAGATGTTTCCTTTTATTATGTCAAAAAATAAGATAGCTGATAGCGTAAAATTTATGAATAATGACGCAAAGCTGATTTTCTCCTGTATTTTCAATTTGCCGACAAACAAATAGGTTACAATGCCTGTGATTAGCGGTAATACAACGAAAATGGGAAGTAAATTATTCATCCCTTAAGCCTTCTGTATTTATCTATGTTGTCTGTTTTAAAATTTCTCTGCATATTTAGTGCAACGGTCAATAAAAAAGCAATAACCGCGAGACTAATAACTATTGCGGTTAAAACCATTGCTTGAGGGAGTGGATCAACGTACATCTGGGGCTGTACTGAAATTTTTTCTACAGGGATAATTGGTGGTTTTCCATCTTGGACCCAACCAGATGCCATGATCATTAAATTAGTCGCATGTGATAACATCGCAAAACCTAGTACTAATTTAATTAATCTTCTCTGTATAATTAAGTACACACTAACTGTGACCAGAATACCTATAGTTAGGGGAAGTATTAGAAACATTTTCCTTCTTCTTTTATGATTTTTCGGAGCAAAAATTTGTAAAAATAAACATCAAAACACCAACTACCACTAAATAGACACCGACATCAAAAATAAAAGCAGTAAAAATCTTTATTTCACCTATCAATAATAAGTCTATCTTGTAGATTGAACTTTTTAGAAAGCCATTGGAGAAGTAACCATAGAGACCTGTCAGTGATGATATAAGTAGACCTACCATAAATACATTATCCCATTTCCAGTTAAATCTTTTTAATGCTTCTTTAGTCCCAAATGCGACCCATTGCAGCACAATACCTATTGAGGTCATTATTCCAGCGATAAATCCACCACCAGGTTGATCATGACCGTAAAGAAGAATATAGAGTGAAAAAATCATCGTCAGATGAAGTACTATAGGTGCTGTTGTTTGAAGAATTAGTGATCGCAATTAAATTTCCTCATGATTTGAATGATTGCAGAGATTGCAATTCCTGCAATAACTAGAACCGTTATTTCACCTAATGTGTCGTATCCCCGATAGTCTACTATGATTGCGTTTACTACATTTTTAAAACCTGCTAAAGGTTTGCTGGTTTCTAAAAAATAAGTAGAGATGGTACTGAATTCTTTAGAAGTCATACTTAAGAACATGCCAACACATACGGTTAAGCCAATAGAAATCGAGATTCCCCAATCTCTAATTTTTTTCGAAGTCGTGTTTTTTTCCGGAGAAGAGTCTGGCATGTGATAAAAGACAAGGAGGAAAAGTGCTACTGAAGCGGTTTCAATCATAATCATAGTAAGTGCAAGATCAGGAGCTTTTAGGATCAGAAAAAGTCCCGCGATAGCATATCCGGTTATTCCTAAGGTTAAAATTGCAGGTATTCTTTTGCTGATTAATGCAGTTCCAACGGCACTAATAGATATAAGTAAACATAAGGCTAGGGAAAAATTCATCTCGATAGTATGAGAAGAAATTATAATTTTTTTCCAATCTAAATTGAGACAAACATATAAAATAGTAAGAATAGGAACAATCCACATCCATTGAAGATATTTCCTCAAATTACCGCTTTGTATTAAAAGAAGATATTTCCATGTTCCTTTTTCTACATGATTAATGAAAGCATTATAGATTCGATCAGGACCAAAAATATGAATTTTTTTACTTAATTGATTTAGTAATAAATTGATTTTGTCGAATCTGAGATAACAAAGAATTCCGAGACTAAGCGCGGTGGTAGACATAAGTAATTCTAAATTAAATCCATGCCATAGTTTGAGATGTATTTGGTTTGTGATTCCTTTTCCCAATGTTGACATTATAGCTAGATGGAATGTTTTGTTTTCAAATAAATTTGGATAAATGCCAAAAATAAGAACAAATAAAGTTAAAATAGTAGGAGCGATTAGAAAACCAAAACTTGGGTCATGTGGCTTTTTCGGAGGTTTTACATCTTTCTTTTTCCAGAAAACTTCGCCTACAAGTCGCAGGTGATAAAGAACCGTGATTATTCCTCCAACTAAAATTAGTACAGGGAGTCCAAGAGAAGAAAAATTGTCGGTGCCAAATTTCAAGCTTACTGTGTAAAGCATCTCTTTAGATATAAATCCGCCGGTTGGAGGTGTCCCCATTAAACTGAGTGCGCATACAAGAAGAAGAATATGACAAATTGGCATTGTTGCTTTAAGATTACTCAATTTCCTCACATCCCTTGTTCCACATTCATGGTCAATGATACCTATAACCATAAACATTCCTGCTTTTGCTGCTGCATGATTATAGAGATGCAAAGTACTTCCTGTAATGCTCTCTATTCCACCTAATCCAATAAAAGTAGTTAACATTCCTAATTGACTTATCGTACCATAAGCCAAAATGCCTTTAAGATCGTAAGAGCGGAGAGATAATAAACCTCCCGAAATCATAGTCATTATTCCTAAAGATGGCACTAAGTAATCCCAAAGAAATTCACCAGACAAAATAGGATAAAATCTAGAAAGCAAAAAAATACCCGCTTTGACCATTGTCGCAGAATGTAAAAAAGCACTGATTGGAGTAGGTGCTTCCATCGCATTAGGTAACCAAATATGAAAAGGCCACTGAGCACTTTTGGTTACGGCACCTAGTATGATTAATAAAGTAGCAAAAGAACCGACCTGTAAAGAATTTCTATTTGAAATGAGGTTTGATATTTCCCATTCTCCGGTTGAATTTCCGAGTAGCAAGAAACCACCTAACATCAAAATTCCACCGCTTCCAGTAATTAGAATTGCTTTTGTAGCACCATAATTAGATTCAGATTTTTTAAACCAGAAACCAATAAGAAAAAATGAAGTTATACTTGTAAGTTCCCAGAAAACGAATAAAGAGATTAAATGATTTGAGAAAACTACTCCTATCATTGAACCCATAAACGCAATAAGAAGTGAATAATATCGAGACTGGTCTTCTTGCTTTGACAGATACCAATTTGAGTATAGGATTACTAGGAAAGACATGACAATAATTAGAAAAGCCCAAAAAATACTTAGTCCATCTACCATGAAACTTATATTTATATCTGCTTCTGGTACCCAAGGGATCTCATATTTAAGAATTTTGTATCCTGCGATTAGCCAGTCTTGGTAAATATAAAAGAGATTCAATAAGCTTACTAAAGGAACTGTAATTGCGTACCAAAAAGTAGCATTCTTATTTGGTTTCCCGAGAAAAGGAATAAGAATAGCAACAAAGAAAGGAAAGAAAATTAAGATAAACGTTTTCAATTTAATGCCCGTGGATGAGCGGAAAACTATAAGGCGGGAAACAATTTATATTGACATAAAATATGATTTTGCATCAAGCTGTATTTAAAAAAAACACATTTATTTTTTCTTTTAAGTTTCTAGTTGGGAGAATTATTTTTGTCTAGTGAAATCACATATCGTATTTTTTCGCTCTGTCAGGGTTGGCGTGAATGTGACGCTTCATTTCTATTATATCTTTCAGATATAGGTAGAAAAGCAAAATTGCCTTACTTTTTTTGGTTGTTAGTTCCAAACAATGGTAAATCATCTCCTGTTTTGGTAGACACTGGTTTTATGGAAGGTCATTATAAGAACAGATATTTAGATTATAATGATTATAAAAAGCCAGTAGAACTTCTAAAAAATTTTAATATCAGACCAAGCGATATAAAGAATGTGATTATTTCTCATCTACACTGGGACCACTTTTCGGCGAATCGTATTTATGCATCTGCTACTTTTCATATCCAAAAAAAAGAGATTGATTTTTGGAGAGGCAATTTTTCTGATTACCATTTTTTAAACCATTTTTTAGCAGATTTGAAAGATTTAGAATCGTTAGAGGAAAATAAGCAAATTGAAATTGTAAATGGAGACTTAGATATTTTTGATGGCATTTCAGTACATCATGTTGGTGGACATTCGCCTGGTTTGCAAATTATAAGAGTGAGAACTTTAAAAGGGTGGGCGGTACTAGCGGTAGATTCTGCCTATGTTTTTCGTAGTTTTGAATCTATGATTCCTCCTGGGATTCATGTACACGTAGACGAAGCTTTAGCCGCACTAGACAAGGTAAAAGATTTGGCAGATAGCCCAAAACTGATTTTCCCCGGCCATGATTCAGAGACATTATCTATACCTGAATTTGCTAGTGGAGTTAGACAATTAGTTTAGATTTATATTTTTTAAAAATATTTAATTTTGTAATGTTTTTTTGAGGTTTATATGAAAAAAATGATTGAACATGTAGCTTTGAGAGTTACCGATTTAAATCGGTCTATTGTTTTTTATCGAGATATTATGGGTTTTTCTCCAGTTGGTAGAAGAAAAATTTCCAATGGTGAGATCGAGCAAATTGTATTTAGAGTAGGCGAAGATGTTTTAGTTTTATTTTTTTCTGAAAATTTTATATCTGAAAACCTTTCTTCTAAAAGTGGAGTTGATCACGTAGCTTTTTCACTTGAGGAAAATGAATATTTTCGGTTGATTGAAAGATTAAAAGATAATGATATCAAAGTACATAGGGGAGAGGAAAGAAACTTAGGTGCTTTTGGTATTGGGTATGCAACCTATTTTTATGATCCTGATAATATAGAAATTGAAATTAAAAGGTATGAGAATCCACCAGAGCAACCTTCTATGGAATGGTACGATTGAAACTCAGTGAGTTTTTTTATTTCTGTCTAAAATCAAGAGAGGCAGAATTAATACAATAACGAAGACCTGTAGGTTTAGGTCCATCCGGAAAAACATGTCCCAGGTGTGCATTACAAGAAGCACATCTAGTTTCTATTCTTGTCATTCCATGTGAATTATCTTCAATTTCTTTTACATTTTTTGATTCGATAGACTCCCAAAAACTAGGCCAACCAGTTCCGGAATCAAATTTGGTTTTCGAATGAAAAAGTTCTATGCCACAACAAATACAAACATAGGTTCCGTCATCATGTGAATCCCAATATTTTCCGGAGAAAGGCGGTTCTGTTCCACATTGCTGTGTTACTCTATATTGTTCAGGAGTAAGTTTATCTTCTAAATTTTCCTTGGAATCTTCCATTGTATATTTCCTTTCATTACTTTTATGTACAAATTTTGAGTGCAAGATTTAGAAAAACTCTACTCGCAATTTCAAGGTCATCTTCATGAATATGTTCTCCTGCATCGTGCATATACTGTCCTTTTTTTTCCACTTCTGGATGTACTCTAAAACCAGGACCATAGCATATACAGGGTATCCCATAATGATTAAAGTGAGTAGCATCTGCTCCGGGTCTTCTAGCAATAAAATCTGGAAAAGATTTTGTGATTTCATTATGCGAACTGTTTAAATTTTGGACAATTTCTTCTTCTGGCGCTACATATGTAGCGGGATCAGTAACGTAGAAGTCTAATGATGCTTCATCTTCTCCCGTTTTTTTTGAAAGTTTACTAAGTACCTTTCTAATTTCACGGCGAATATCTTCTATTTTTTGTCCAGGAAGAATACGTATATCAAGATAAAGACTTGCTTCTACAGGATTTCTCGATAATCTCCATGGCCATCCTCCGCGGATGGAAGAGATATTTACACTAGGTTTTTCCCCCATAAATTCTCTAGATTTGACAAATTTCGGAATCCATTTCTCTATTGCGGCTTGAACTTTGTGAATAGATCTGATTGCATTCTTAATTCCTGGCCTATGAGCCATCGCACTATGACTAACTGTCCCAAATGTGGAAATTTTTGCCCAAATAACACCTAAATTTGCATTTGAAATGCGAAGACCTGTTGGTTCTGCTAATATTGCATAATCTGCAGTTACACCGTGAAGAACAAGATGTCTAGAGCCAGTACCATAGCCTGCCATCTCCTCACCGCGAAATTCTTCAATGGCTGCTTTTTCTATTTCTCCAACAACTCCCGCAAAAATAAGGTCCCCCTTTAAGAGTATCTTTTCTTTTTGTATTGCTTCAAATGCAACTAAAGCGGATGCTAACCCCCCTTTCATATTGTTTGCACCTAATCCCCAAATCCAGCCATTCTTATAGACTCCTTTGGGTTTAAAGCCTTCTCCAACTAGGTATTCTTCGTTCCCATCATATGAAGTATCCATATGGCCAGTGAACATAAGATTAGAGCCGGTTCCATTTCCCGAAATAGTGCCTATTGCATTAGGTCTATCCAGACTTACTTCTTGTAAAGTAGTCCTTGCTCCGGAACTTTTCATTCTGTTAACAAGGTACTGAGCTAAAGCTTTTTCCCCCGAAGTTGGACTAGGGATATCTACTAAATCTATTAGGGTATCTCTCAATATTTTCTTCTTGATATGTTTCGCACATTTTTTAAAAAGGGAACTTTCCATATAAAAATCCTCAGTGTCTTTTTTTGATAAGACTTATAGATTAACATGAGAATCTTACATCCGGAAATGTTTAAATCTAGTTTAAAATTCTAAATCAGAAGAGGTCTCAATCTGAAAAATTCTTCACCAACTATTTCGAAAAAATACGATTATACAATTGGTCCTATCGGAAAAGGTATTAAACGTCTCGTAGTTCCGATGTTTTTCGAGAGATTAGTAAGAAGTTTTGATGGTGTATTTGAGATTTTCTGGATTGGGATACTTGGGCCAAAAGCTCTTGCAGCATATTCTTTAGGGTATTTATTTATTCTTTTTCTAAGATCTTTCGGTATGGGTATTCGAATTGCAGGACAATCCCTTGTTGCTCATGCAGTTGGTTCAAAAGATTTTGAAAAAGCCTCTGTTGTTTCTGCTCAGATGATAATCTTGTTATTCGCATACTCTGTGACTCTTTCATTGTTCGGTTTTTTCCTAACCCCTTTTATTATTTCAATTATGAATCTTGATACAGAGGTGACCGGTTTTGCACTCGATTATATGAAATCAGGTTTTATTTCTTTGATTGCGATAGAAGCTATGTTTGTTTTTGGCAGTGTTTTTAGAGGTACTGGTGAGCCAGGTATTTTAGTTGTTTCTATGATAGCAGGAACGATTGTTTCTGTAATAGCAATGCCACTGTTCATGTTTGGTTTTGGTTCTTTTGAAGGAATAGGTATTGCAGGGAGTTTTTTTGGATTAGGTCTCGGAAGATTGATCGGATTCCTAATTATGCTTTTCTATTTACTTAAAGGATGGTCTCAAGTTTTTTTGAAACTTAGATTTTTTCGTCCAAATCTCGGAATAATCTCTTCGATCCTTTCAATTGCCTGGCCTGCAACAGTACAAAATCTTTTAGAAAGAGGTTCATATCTTTTGCTTCTTAGAATACTAACTCCTTTCGGAGCAGACGCTCTGGCTGCTTGGGGAGTGGGTAACAGAGTTACGATGATTGCCCGTTTGCCTTGTTTTGGTCTTCAGGGATCTACGAGAACTCTGGTGGGGCAAAATCTTGGAGCATCTAAGCCAAATCGCGCGGTAAGAACAGTACAATATACTTTAACAATTCTTGTTGGGATAATGGGTTTTCTTTCGATAGCTCAATTTTTATTTTCTAGAGATATCTCTATTTTTTTTGGTCTAGTTGGCAGTTCGACTTCGGTTGCTTCTTTTGCGCTTCGTGTTTTTTCCTTTGGACTGATTATGGAATCAATAAGAAGAGTTATGGCTGGAGCATTTCAGGGAGCAGGAAATTCGAAACCTCCAATGCTGACTCAAATTATTATAAGCTGGATTCTTATGCTTCCTGCTGCATTTTATCTTTCTAACTCAACCGGATTGCGCGAGGAAGGAGTATGGTTTGCTATGCTTCTTGCGCAATGCACGGGTGGGTGTATTTTATTTTTATGGTTTTTTTCGTGGATGAAAATCAAAACTTCAGTAAATCTAGGAAGTAAAAATGTTTAAAAAAATTGGTCATATAGGTTGAACTCAGATTATATCGAAAAAGTGAGACAGATGGGATGTTAATCAGAATTTGATTCATATCTCAAAATAGAAGGGGTAAAGAAGAATGTTTTAATTAAATTTGCACATGATTTTTGAACTTTATCTTTAGAAGATGTAATTTCCATTATTGCAGGTAAGATTTAAATTTTCACACTTTTTTTCGATAGTTCTAATAGAGCAAATGCTGTCACTTCCGCTCCTTTAACCATATCACCAAAGTGAGTGAATTCTTCCGGTGTATGTGACAATCCTTTAACTGAAGGGATAAAAATCATCCCCATAGGGCATAATTTTGCCATCCTGCATGCATCATGTACTCCACCGCTTGAGAGTTTGAGAGATGTGAATCCAGCTTTTTTAGAAGCTCTTGTCAGAATAGACTGAATTTTTTTTGCAGTTGGACAGACTGGAAGTTTCAATACGTGTTTCATAATACCAGTAACGTTTCTTTTCTGCTTTATTTCGAGTAGTTTTTTTCTCATTCTTTCTAGAATTCTTTTAAGAATTGCATCATTTTTTCCTCTAAGATCGAATGAAATTTCTGTTTCTCCAGGAACAATTGATATCCATCCCGGCCTTGTGTTAATTTCACCAAATGTAATAGTCAGTCTCTGACTCTCAGGAGCATTTTTTACCATGGACTCCATTTCAAGCATAAACTCTGCTGCGGCCATAGAAGAATCTCTTCGGTAAGGCATTGGTTGCCCTCCTGAATGAGCAGAAACTCCTTTAAATATAATTTGCCCTCTTATGTAACCTACAACGAGATCCACTACTCCAATAGAAACTTTATTTTTTTCTAGAACAGGTCCTTGTTCTATATGAAGTTCTAGAAAAGATTTTATAGATTTTTTTTGTAAAATAGAGGTTC
>CAZLCI010000005.1:0-50928 GCA_964558115.1 uncultured Nitrospinaceae bacterium
TAATTTTTTTATATTTTGAAATTTTATCTTTCAAAAGTTTTGCAACTCTTAGAGTTATTGTTTTTTCATCTAAATTAACACCTTTACTTCCGGAATCTCTGCCACCATGAGCAGGATCAATTACAACAATATAACTGTTGGAATCATTTGAATTTTTATTTCGGAAAGAATTATTCAAATTAATAGCAAAAGAAATGTTATAAGAAAAAAAATATAGAATTAAAACTACAAAGAAAATGGGGAAATTTCTATAAATCTTATGTGTCATTTTTCGCTCATTTTTTATAGAAAATAAAAAATACACTATCAAAGAATCATATTTACGATTATACTTAACTCTACCTATTTGTTAGTTTTTTCAATTAATAGATATAGACTCTTATTCTCCCGTCCTAAATTATTCAAGAAAATGAAAAATAAAAAAACATTACACTCTATCAATAAGTTAATTGGAATACTACTTATCCTTCTTCTATCAATATCTATGATGAGTTGTCAAATTTTTCGTTTAAGTGCAGAAAATGACTCTGATAAAAAAGCAGAATTTCGAGAAAAACTTAATAAAACAAACTATAGACTTAAAGATGTCCCAGTACCAAGAAAATTCAAACTTATTACAAAGAAGTCCTTTCTATTTGAATCAACAGGTACAAGAGCAGGAAACCTAGTCTATGTGGGAGAGGATAATTACGTAAATGTTATAAATTTTTATAAAGATAATATGCACTCCTACGGTTGGTCGATGGTAAGAACTTTTGAACAAAAATCAACTTTAATGACTTTTCAGAAAAAGGGATGGATTGCTCATATCCATGTACAACCCGAAGATTCGCTAGTACAAATTGATGTCAGTATAGGTCCAGATGAAAAAATGAAAAAATAGAACTTTTCAATCAATTTAAGAATAGGAGTTAATGGTTTTGTCAGAAAGAAAAAAGGATTTAGAAAAACTCCGAGACCTTTTACTTAAGAAATCATACGAAAAAAAACAAGTGATTTTGGCTTCAGGAAAAGATAGTGATTTTTATGTGGATTGTAGACAAGTTACCCTTCATGGCGTCGGTTCAGTATTGGTAGGAAAACTTATTTATCAAATTTTAAAAGAAACGGAATGTCAAGCTGTTGGAGGTCCTACTCTTGGTGCTGACCCAATGGTTACTGCGATCTCATTAACTGCAGCCCTAAATGGTCAAGATTTACCAGCTTTTATTATAAGAAAAAATGACAAACAACATGGTCTGCAAAATAGAATAGAAGGACTAAAAAATCTAAGAAAAAACATGAAAGTTGCTATAGTAGAAGATGTTGTTACTACCGCAAGTTCAACGATTATGGCTATAGAAGCATCAGAAGCAAATAATCTCAAAGTTGAAGAAGTAATTTGTCTTGTAGATAGAGAAGAAGGTGGAAAAGAAATACTCTCTGAAAGAGGTTATAAACTTAAATCCCTTTTCACAAAAACCTCACTCCTCAACTAGTAATAGCACTATTAGATCTATTGAATTCATAAATTGAAAGATTTTCTTAAAATGATAGAGCCTATTGAATATAAAAAAAGTTTTTTTGAGTCTATAGATTTTTATCATCAGAAGGGTTGGACAGATGGACTTCCTGTAATTCCTCCAACAAAAGAAATGATTAAAAATTTCCTTGAGTCTGGGGGAGTTAGAGCGGGGCAAATAATTTTCGAAGTACCTGAAAGAAAAAGAAGTGTTGGTGCTGAAAAGATAGCAATTAATGCAATTTTGGCAGGTTGCCTACCAGTTTATATGCCTGTTATCATCTCGGCATTAGAGGCTATGGCAGACCCAGAATATAATATTCATTCAAGTGCATCTAGTACAGGTGGAGCAGCTCCTTGTATTATAATAAACGGACCAATTCGTTCCGAAATATCTATAAATTCAGGAACAAATTTTTATGGACCTGGTACTAGAGCTAATGCATCTATTAGCAGAGCAATAAGATTAATTTTAATGAACTGTTTAGGTGCCAAACCTGGTCTTATGGATCGTTCTACGCAAGGGAACCCCGGAAAATACAGTTTAACTTTTGGAGAAAATGAAGAACTGAGCCCATGGGAACCATTAAGTATAGAATTAGGCTTTAAAAAAGAAGAAAGTACCGTAACACTTCTAGCAACAGAAGGACCTCATAATATTCAAAACCACTATGGGCAATCAAAGGGAATTTTAGATACTGCATGTAATACCATGTCTTCACTCGGAAGTATGAGTGAAGGACAAAGTTTTTTCGTTTTTTCTCCCGAACATGCAAAAATTATTAGTGAAAAATATAAGACTAAAAAAGCAATAAAAGAGTACATTTTTGAGAATGCTATAATACCTGAGAATATTCTTATAGAATCTGGAAAAATTAACAACAACGGATGGGCTGATGAAAAAGGAAATGTGAGACATGCCCTTACACCAGAGGATATCTTTATTGTTGTCGCAGGAGGTGAAGCAGGCGGACATTCATCTTGGGTTCCTTCATGGAGTAGAAGAAGAAATGGAATAACAGTTACCAAGAAAATACTATCTTCAGAATCTCGGCTTTCGCAGACATCATAGGAGAAAAGAATGAATGAAAATAAAATTCCTATTTTTGATCCAACCGTAGAAATGAATACAAACAAAGAGATTCTTGCAGAAAGAAAATCCGATTTAAATACAAAAAAATGTGGCCTCCTTTGGAATTCAAAAATAGGCGGTGATAAACTTATGCATTTTATCCTTTCGGAACTCAACAGAAAGGGCATAAAACCTTCTGAAATAGTAGAATTAAAAAAAGAATACGATACACGTCCCGCTAAAAAAGAAATATATGAAGAAATGGCAAAAAAATGTGATTTTGTAATTACAGCCGTCGGTGATTGAGGATCTTGCTCATCGTGCAGTGTGCACGACGGTATAGAACTAGAAAAACTTGGAGTACCAACAGCCGTGATATGTACTGAACCATTTCGAAATACTGCTGAAGTAGTTGCTAAAATAAGGGGAATGGAAAACTATCCCATAGCATATATACCACATCCTATAGGTAGTTTAAAAGAAGAGCAACTAAGAGAACGTGCGATAGAAATCACTCCCAAAATTATTGCAATACTTACCTAAACTAAATTATTTTCCAGAGCTTTTTTCAAAAAATTCTCTTATGGCTGCTTGATCTTGATCCCCAAAACCAAGTGCCGAGGTAGATTTAAAAACTTGCCAAGCAAGTGCAGCAAAATTAGTAGGTATGTTCACATGAGACGCCATCTCAGCCACCAAACCTAAATCCTTTTTCATAAGATCAACTTTAAACGTGGGAGTATAGTCTTTATTTGCAAGAGCATCCCCTTTTAAATCAAAAACCCTAGGATGAGAACTAGTTTTAAAATAATCAACCATCTCCACGGGATCTAATCCAGATTTCATTCCTAAGACTAATCCTTCGGAAATAGCACACATAAATATAGAAAATATTTGATTGGCTACTAGCTTCATCTTTAAAGCAGTACCATTATCTCCAAAATAATGTACAGTTTTTCCAAGTGTTTCTAAAATATCCTTATGTTTTTCAAAAGCGTTTTTATCGCCTCCAACCATAACATGAAGATCGCCGGTAATAGCCTGCGGCTCACTTCCCCCTACTGGCGTATCTAGAAAAATAATTCCGCTTTTTTTAGCTTCTTCAGCAACTTCACAGCTTCCCTCAGGCGAGATTGTTGAAAAATCAAAACAAACCGTCCCCTCTGATGCAGTCGATAATGCACCACTATCTGAAAGATATGTTTCTTTAACATGTTCTGTTTTGGGAACAGAACTACAAATCACATCCACATTAGTAGCCGCTTCACCAGCACTCGAAAAAACTTCAACACCAAAACTCTTAGCATTGTCTCTAGCATTTGGATCTGGATCATATCCATTAACAGTGTAACCTGCATCCACTAAATTTCGTGCCATAGCCCTGCCCATAGTTCCTAAGCCTAGATATGCGATCTTTTTAGACATCTTCTAACCTTTCCATAAAAATAATACTAAAATGAATATAAGAATTTTAAATTATGAAAGATACTTTCTAATATCTTCAGAAAAACGTCTATACGATTGAAGAAAATATCTGTATTTAGACTAGATCACCTTACTCTAGAACCATCAGAGTTAAAAACGTAAAGACGATTTTTAGGAAACTGAACAGCGACAAGATCTCCAGATTGAATTTCTGTCGAACCTTCTACTACTGCTATAAGATGACGATCAGAATCATGAGCAAAATATAATAAAGTATCTTTTCCCATAGGTTCTACCAAAGTAACAGATAACTTAATATCAGAATCACTATCACTTACGTTAATACTTTCAGGCCTAACACCAATACAATGACTTCCCTCTCTTAGACCTTCTAATTGCGGCAAATCTAGAGATAGACCACATCCTTCAAAAACAAAAGACTCCTGAGAGGAATTTCTTCTAATCTGTCCATCAATCAAATTCATAGATGGACTGCCAAAAAAATCAGCAACAAAATAAGAACTTGGATCCCCATAAATTTCCATAGGTGTACCCTGTTGTTCAATTTCACCTGCACGCATAACCACAATTCTATCAGCAAGAGTCATCGCCTCTTCTTGATCATGGGTAACATAAACAAATGTTTTCTTAAGTTCCTGATGTAATCGATCAATTTCTGCTCTCATTTCTCTTCGAAGTTTTGCATCCAAACTAGAAAGTGGTTCATCTAAAAGAAATGATCCTGGCTCAGTAATTAATGTTCTAGCTAACGCAACTCTTTGTGCCTCACCACCAGAACATTGAGATGGCAATTTATTAAGTAACGGTGTTATATGAACCATTTCGGCCACTTCCTCTACCCTTTTTTTTCTTTTGTCTAATGGCATTTTTTTCATACGAGGGCCAAATTCTATATTTTCAAAAACCGTCTTATGTGGAAATAAGGCATGACTTTGGAAAACCATACCTAAATTTCTATCTTTAGGATCTAGATCGTTAACTATGACATCATCAATAATAACCTCTCCTGCAGTTGGCTCTTCAAAACCTGCAATCATTCTTAATGTTGTAGTTTTTCCACATCCAGAAGGTCCAACCAAAACTATAAACTCTCCTTCTTCAATAACTAAATCTAAATTTTTAACTGCTTCAATATTTTGTCCAAAAACTTTACGCAAACTTTTCAATTCTATCTGAGACATTGGATTACCTCTTCACCATTCCAAAAGTAAAACCTCTAACGAGATGTTTACGAATAAAAATTCCTATTAGCATTAATGGAAATGTAATACCTACCGCAAGAGCAGATTGCGTTCCATACATCCTACCTTCTGTAGAACCCTCATATTTACTTAATTGGACAGGCAATGTAACTACATCCACCTTAGATAGAATAAATGACATTAAATATTCACTCCAAGTTAGAATAAGAATAAACATAAATGTAGCAACAACCCCAGAACGAACAAGTGGAAAAACAACTTCTACAATTGTCCGCCATCTAGTAGCCCCTAACAGTTCTGCTGCTTGTTCTATCTCTCTTGGTACTTCATCTATAAAACTTTTGGTCATCCAAACTGCATAAGGAAGAGTTGTAATAAAATAGATTAAGACAAGACCTGTAACACTATCCATAAGATTAAGAGTCGTATAATACAAAGTTAAAGGCGCAGCTACTACAATAGGCGGAATCATTCTAAGCATCAGCAACTGAAACATTCGAACTTCAGATAAAATTTGAAAACGAGAGACTCCGTAAGCGATAATCGTTCCAAAAGCAACTGTTAAAGAGGTTGAAATCAAGGCTATCAAAAGACTATTTCCAAAAGCTTTCCAAGCTTTATTCATTGAAACTGATTCAGGTCTGGCATCTTTCGCTTTATCGTAAATCTGTGTTGCCTCCTTAACTGTTTTTTCTCCGATGCCCCAAACTTCTCTATAATTCTCCAGTGTTGGCTCTTGTGAAACATAAACTACAGGCCAAGAAGTCCATTGATGTGCGGGTTTAAAAGAAGTTGCTACAATCCAAAAAATAGGGAAGCCCGCAATTAACGTCCATATCCCTAACATAAAATATCGAAATATTGGATACCTCGACTTTTTGATGTATTTAATCATTAAATCCTAACTCCCGGAACTACGAACTGAATAAAGTGTATCCATCGACTGTTTCTCTTTTCTAAGAATTCTAATTGCAAAAAGAATTACAAAAATCATTATTAACATAACAACATAAGAAGTAGCAGCAGCTTTGGAAATATCAAAAAACTGCCATGTTATCAGATACAGATAAATAGGAATTGTTTCTGTAGCCGAACCCGGTCCTCCTTGCAGTAAACCCCAAGTTTTTGGAAATTCAGCCATTGCTTCAAGAAATCTAAGGATTAAAGCCAAAAAGATAACTGGTCTTAAAAGTGGCAATTGGATTTCCATAAAAATTTTAAGACGATTGGCTCCAAGTATACGAGCCGCCTCCAAAGGTTCTTTTGGTATAGAAGATAAACCTGCGATTAAAATAATAAATGTAAAGGGAGTCCAATTCCATATTTCTAGCATGACAACTGTAAAAATTGCAAAATCAGGATTAGAAAGCCAAGTAAATCTCATCTCAGTTCCAAAAATCGTACTCAAAAAACCATTTATAGGTCCAGCCCTATAAAGAAGCATGTCGCAGGTGTAGGCAATTACTATTGGAACAGTTAACATTGGCAGAATAAAAACTATATAAAAGAATCCATGTCCACGAAAAGGTTTATACATTAATAGTGCAAGAATCAAACCAAAGACAAAACATCCTATAGTCGATAAACTTGCAAAAAGCAGAGATCTTGCAACAGCCCAAAAAAAACGCTTATCTTGGAGTGCTTCTTGAAAAAGCTCAATTCCTACGTATTCTGCAGCGGACCAACTTGAAAGATAAATTGTCCACGAATGAAAAGCAAAATATAGCTGAAGAATAAAAACAGGCAACAAAAAAAGAGCGAGGCAAACTAAAGGGCTTAAAAGTGTCCACTTAAAAATTCTTATTCCTGAGGAACGACTAGACATTTTTTTAAGATCATTGGTTTGACTTGAAATTGATTGTGCCATTTTAGATTCTTTATATTATCTGTCATACGTGCACCTGGCTTTCACCAGGTACACATATTCAACAGGAAAAACTGGTAAATAATTGATTTATCAGATTAAGATGGAACATTAACCTTAGGCATCATTCCTTTATAATAGGGAATTTCCTTTTTAATCGTTCGTTTCCCTATCTTACGAACAATTTTTGACCAACGGGATTGCATGTCTTGTAAAGCTTGCTTTCCAGATTTTTGTCCGTTATAAGCTTCCGAGAGATTCTTATCTACGGCTTCTTTAAATTCATGATATCCCGTCAAATAAGGAGGTGGAGTTGTCACTTGCAGACAATCATGCACTGCCTTCATTCCCTGTTTAGTGTATACGTCTAATGTACTTTTAGCATTCATATGTCCAGGATGCCATGGATCATGGAAAGTCATAGTTGGATGACCAACAACACTTGTACTATTTTTTAAGGTACTCATATAAAGAGCCCAATGCGCTGCCTGTCTTTTCCTAGGACTATATTTATTAACCACGATTCCCATTACCGGTGCAGAAAAAGCTCTATGTATCAACTTTCCTGAAAATTTAGAACCTGGAACTAAACCATAATAAAATTTTCCACGAGTAGGAGATTTAGCCGTTGGACTTTCTATTTTCGCAATTATTCCATCCCAATACTGACAAGAGAATATTTTTCCACCAACTAATCTCGGAATCATCTGAGGGGAACCCCAAGCAGATGCTTCTGGATGAGAAACCTGTTTAAGTGCTAAAAAAGTATCAATAGCATAATGCGCTGCAGGAGTAGTCAATTGAGGTTCTGCATCGTCTGTAATAGGAAATCCTCCAGCAGCATACAAATACTGCCAGAACCAAAAACTACTATTAGCCTTATCTCTCAAACCACCAAAACCATATAAATCTTTTTCTGGACGGTGAAAAAATTTAGCCATTTCTAGTTCATCTTCAAACGTTACTGGCCATTTTAATTCCTTCCCATGTTTATCCGCAAATTTCTTTCTCTCATCAGGATCATCAAAAAGATCTTTTCTTATGAAATGAGGACAAACATTCCCATCTGTAGGCATTGCATATGTAACACCTTTATACTGCATAAATTTTTCAAAGTTACCCACCATCTTCAAATCAAAATTTGCCTGCTTCATATAACCATCTAGAGGTTCAGCAAGACCTGCAGCAACGAGTGAGGGAATCATCATAGATTCAACGTGAAAAATATCAAATTTACCAGAACGACTTATTGCTTCAGCCATTGCACGCTGAGGAATAAGAAGATTTGGAACATCATTCACTTTTGCCATATAACTACCAGTTGCTTTTTTATACTCTTTATTTAATTTAGGATAGTTTCTCCAATACAAAGACCACATCATTCCATTCATTGCCGCCGGTTGTAGTCTTTTCGCTGAACTTACAATTTTATCTTCTTCTGGACCTGCTGAAACTGTTCCTGCTTTTCCAAGTAAACCTGAGCCAACAGCGACCGCTCCTAAACCTGCTTTCAAAATATTACGTCTTTTGATTTTCTTCTTTGCCATTAGAAATCCTCCAGTAAAGGGTTTGCTACCATCTAAACCCGGGACAAATTACGAACACGGATTTGTTAAAAACATAAATATATTTTCTATGTTTTGATCTTATGTAAGCCATTAAGTTGAGTCAAGTATCTAAAATAACACCTAATTTCAGAAAATCCAGATAATAAATATCTTTCGTAAATCCCCTAAATCGTTTAACATGCCTCAAAATATAATATGTTAATTTTGATATATAATTTCTAAACTTCGAGGACTGAAAGATGCCAAAAATTCAGATCAATGATGTGGAGCTTTATTATGAAGAACACGGCAAAGGAACACCCGTAATTCTAATTCATGGTCTAGCTGGAGATTGCAGCGCGTGGAACGCACAAATAGAAAGACTCAAACCTCACTTTAGAGTTATTCCCTATGATAACCGGGGTGCAGGTAGGAGTTCAGCTCCAGATTATCCATACACGACAAAAAAATTCGCCGAAGATACTATAGGGTTAATGGATGCACTTAATATTAACGAGCCTGCTCACATTATTGGAAGATCTATGGGTGGTGCCATAGCCCAAGAAATTTCACTTGGTTATCCAGAACGCACACGAAGTATGATAATAACTGCATCATTTGGAAAGTTAGACAGATATGGATATCAAATTTTGCACAATATAAATGAAGTAGTAAAAAATCAGGGATATCCACTTGCGTCAAAAATTCAATCTTTGTGTTTTTTTCCACCTTCTTATTTTAATGAGAATGAAGAACAAATGCTAAAATTCGAAGAAAGTTTAGCCATTACAGACAGACCTATTCATGGTTATACGAATTCAACCCATGCCTGCTTAAATCATGATGCCTTGGACAGATTATCGGAAGTGAAATGTCCTACTCTTGTTATGGCGGGGGGACAAGATGTCTTATGTTCAACAGATGCTTCTAGAGATATCGCAAAAAGAATTCCTAACTGTAAATTAAAGGTTTATGATGAAGCTAGTCATTTCTTCTTAATTCAATGCTTTGAAGAATCCATGAAAGATATAGAGGACTTTCTCTTAGCGAACTAAATTAATTTCATAACAATCAAAATTCCACCCGAAACAATAAAAACGGTTCCAATTAAAATTGGAACCGTTACTCTTTCAACATCTTTAAGAAGAAGCCAACTCATAAAAAGAGCAAAAAAAGGAGCAGTCGCAGAAAGTGGAGAAACAATTGTTAAATCTCCATAAACAAGCGCAGTATAATGACTTAAAAATGCGAGAGTATTGATTAATCCACTAACTCCATATAACCACCACGATCTACCCCAAGAGAGATCGGGTTTATTTTCTCTACTAGAAAATAAACTTAGGAACCAAAGAAAGAACAGTCCTGAAATACTAGTAATTGTTATTCCAAGAATGGGGGAGGGAACAATGTCTACTCCTAATTTTCTAAAAATATTCGAAACTGAAAAACCGAGAACTGACATAATTGGCAGTAAAAGTGAAATTCTCTTCCACTCTATGTCCTTTTTAGTTTTCAAAGAAAGAGTAGCACCACCAATAACAACTAATAATGTTCCTAGCCAAATATAAGGTCCTGGTCTTTCTCCCAAAAATAAAAAAGCAAAAAAAGCAGAAAAAAGAGGATTCATCGAAAGCATTGGAGAAGCCCTTGAAACCCCCAACTGATGAATAGCTCTAAACATAAACAGACGACCAAGAGAAGGACCGCTTAATCCACTCAGGGCAAATAGTAAAAAAGCTTTCGGATTCCACCAACTATCTTGCCATAATAAAAAAGTTGCTAAACATAACCACGGAATATTTACAATTAGTCCAATAACTACCCCAGTAAATGCAGAGCCGTGATTTTGCGCTCTTCTGACTATAAGACTAAAAGTCGCTGCACCAACTGCAGTAGTCAGAGCATAAAAAACAGATAACAAATTATCAGTCACAGGATTCTTTCTTTCTTTCGAGAAAAAATATCAACTCTATTTGGAAATAACAGGAAATACAGTCAGAACTTATTATGCTATAGACTTACATCACAAGGGGAAAAATTAAAAAATGTCATTACAAATGTACCACGACCTTGAGTTAAAGAACGAAGAACTGTTGTGAATCCAAACATCTGTCTTAGTGGTACAGTCACTTCTATAATTTTAAAGTTGTCTTCACCTGGACCATCCTTTATATCAGAAACATTTCCATTTCTTGTGTTTAATTCACTAATCACACCACCTAAATGTTCTTCTAAAATTGAAACTTCTACTTGCATAATTGGCTCAAGAAGTTGTCCAGATGCATTATTGCATACATTATTAAAACAAACAGATGCAGCTGCAGAAAAAGCAAATTCACTACTCTTTTCTGGAATATATTCCATATCGAGAATATCAACCTTTATATCAATTAATGGATATCCTGCGAGTATTCCGCCTGAACATGAAGACCTTATAGCCTCTTCGGTTACATTAATAATGCTTTCTGGAATCAAAGAAACATCATTTTCAAAATTGATTTGAATACCTTTTCCAGGAGTTGGCGAAACTCTCATATGTAATTTAGCGTATTGTGTTTTTCCACCGATAATTTTATCAAATAAATATTTATCATCTGCAATGCTACAAAGAGTTTCTCTAAAAACTACCCTCGGTTCCCCAACTCGTATTTCAAGATCAAATTCATCAATTAATCTTCTAGTTAGGACATCTAAATGCAATTCCCCCATTCCACTCATAACTATCTGACCAGATTCGTTTTCTAATTCAACAATAAAAGTTGGATCCTCCAACATTAATTTCTTAAGAGATTCCTGAAGTTTCTCTAAATCAATAGTCTCTTTTGGTTCAACTGCCATTGAAATAACAGGTTCAGGAGGTGAAATAGATTCAAAAGAAATAGGAGCATTTAAATCGCAAAGGGTATCTCCTGTGAGAGTTTCTTTTAGTCCTAAAACTGCAATAATATCACCAGGACCAATTTTCTCTACTCTCTCTCGTTTGTCTGAATACATTCGAAAAATTCTAGAAAATCTTTCTTTCTTTCTTCTTGTCGGATTCCATACTAGATCACCAACTTTTGCTTTACCGCTATACACACGAATAAAACTAAGGCGACGATTTTCGTGCAAAGCAACTTTAAAAACTAATGCAGAGAAAGGTTCTTCAATAGAAGATAAGCGAACTGCTTCTGATAATTCGCTTTCTTCTGGAACAATACCTACAACGGGGGGTGTTTCTTCTGGTGATGGGAGGAATTTTATAATCCCATCCAATAGTGGCTGAATTCCTAAACTCTTGAGTGAGGATCCTACAAAAACAGGAACTACCTCATTGGCGATCACTCCTTTTTTAATCGCTTCTTCTATTAAATGATTTTCAACATCTTTTCCTTCAAGAAAATTTTCTAAAATAATCTCATTATAATCTGACGCAACTTCAGTTATTTCGTTCCTTAATTCGAAAACTTTTTCTTTAAATTTTTCATTAATTGGCTCGAATTTAATTTGCTGAATATCATTTTTCTCCCAAGAGACAATCTGATTATTAAGAATGTCTATTTGGCCCTCAAACTCATCTGCTTCTCCATTCGGGAATTGCATTAAAACAAAATTTTTCGAAAATTTTTGTTTTATCATTTCTAATGTTCTTAAAAAATTAGCTCCAATTCTATCTATCTTGTTTATATATACAATTCGAGGCACTTTAAATTTATCTGCTTGAGACCAAACAGTTTCACTCTGTGCTTCTACGCCTTCAACACAACTAAAAATCGCAATGGCACCATCTAGAACTCGCAAACTCCTTTCAACCTCAACAGTAAAATCAACATGTCCCGGGGTATCAATAATATTAATTTCATAACCGGTCCAAAGACACGAAATTGCGGCAGAAGTAATTGAGATTCCACGTTCTTTTTCTTGAATCATCCAATCGGTAGTCGCTGTACCTTCATCAACTTTACCAATCCTATGAACAGCGCCAGAACAATACAACATTCGCTCTGTTGTCGTAGTTTTTCCTGCATCAATATGAGAAATAATTCCTATGTTTCTTCTATGCGATAAAATCGGTCTATTCATAAATAAAGGAATCCAAAAAAATCAATTTTCCGAAGAATAAAAAATTTTATACAATTAAATCGATATAATAATTTGCTTAATAATTGATAGTATCAGATAAAATAAAAAAAATTATACTCTTTATATTTAACAAGGATTATATTTATTGTTTATGTACAACAAGAAATTTATCTTTCTTATATCTGCATCTTTTCTGTTTCTTGTAAACTGTAGTTACACTAGTTTTCAAACAGCGATATCCGAAAATCAAACTATTAAAGATTGGTTTTTAAGTACAAAATATGGAGTAGTAGAGGCTTCTATTACTTGGCCCTCTGACAACGACTCTTATCCATCCCTTTTGATCATTCAGTCTTCTGATGAAAACAACCAAAAAAACACAAAAGAATTACTCTCATTAATAGGTTATCCGATTATTGCTATGAGCATTTCTCTTCCTGGCATTGGAAATTCTACAGGTCCTCATGATTTTGGAGGGAAAAAAAGTGTGGAATCCATTAAAAAAGCTATTCATTATTTATCTGAAATTAATAACAATGGAAATAAATCTATTTTCATTTATGCGAATGGATTTGGAGCTAATGCCGCTATTATCGCCACTAGAAAAGTTTCTGACGTTAAACTGCTTATTTTAGAAAACGGGCTTTTCGAGCCTCGAAAAGTCATAAAAAAAAGTCCTCAAAATCTAAAAATCAGACTAAAAGACTTTCTGTCAGACAAAAACTATAAAGCAAATTTTCGTTCTTCCTTATATGAAATAGAGAAAAATGAAATCCCTATTATTATTATAAGAAATATTAGAGGAAAGGATTACGAGTTAGAACAACATAATGAAATTATTAAATTCCTTAAACTCAAAAACAAGAAATACAAAATATTAGATATCAGTGAAAAAAATAAAAGTTTGTTTTTTCAGAAATTAATTATCAAAAAAAGAGTTGTCCCGATAATAGAAAAATACTTCAAAAAAACTAATTCAGGAAAGATATTAAACGGTTAATTCTTTCTGAAAAAGGAGGATGGGTATAAAAGAAAAATTTTGAAAATAATGATGGGCTTGGATCGCAATAGTTTCTAACACAAAGTTTTTTTAAAATAGTGATTAAATTCTTTGGTTTCGTTACATGCTTAAATGCAAATAAATCACAAGCAAATTCGATCTCTCTAGAAACTCTCAACAAAATTGGTGAAATAAAGAAATTCAAAACGGAAAAAAACACTAGGAAAATTCCGATAGTGTTTGCAGAAGAAATATTTAGTCCATTGCTATAAAAGTAAAAGAGTTCCGTACTTAACAAAAACTTAAAAAAATAAATAACCACCACAAAACTTATTATCTTATATATACATAAAAATAGATTGTGTGAATAAAACTGATGTGCAAGTTCATGAGCTACAATACATTCAATTTCTTCTGGATTATATTCTAGTATATTTTCAGTAATCACTATTTTACGAGTAGGACCAAATCCACAAACGAATGCATTCGCATAATCTCCATGCTTTTTAGCCTTCATGACCCAAATATGATTTTGTCCTTTAAATCCAACTTTTTTCTTCAAATTTAACAATAAATTTTCAATTTTCGTATCAGACAATTTTTCAAAATTGAAAAACAAAGGAGCAATTACAGTTTGTCCAAATAAAAAAATAAAAATAAAAATACAAGAAATCAAAATTGAAAAATATAACCACCAATAATCAGGATTTTTTTGGATACAGACTAAAAGAACTCCACTTGAAAGTGAGCCAAAAAATAATACTAAAAGAAAAGACTTAATCTGATTAGTTATCCAAAGAAAAAAAGTTTCATTAGAAAGACCAATTTTTCTAGGTAACTTAAAGCTTTGTTTAATTTCAAAAGGCAAACTTAAAAAAGTTCTCAAAACAAAATATATTGCAAAATAACATACTCCAGAAAAAAAAGGACCAAGTTCAAAAACATTTTCATCCTGTTTAAGAAAAAAAAGAACAAAAAGAAAAGTATAAAAAAATAAAAATAAGGATGAGACCACAGTCAAAAACGTTTTCTGTTTTTGATATTTTTGGGCCAAAATTAATTTTTCACTTTGTTCATATATTTTATTTTCCATCTTTAAACTTTCCTGAAGAGTTAATACAAAAGAAAAAATATTTACAAAAGAATCTGCAAACTTCCAATTAACAAATTTAATATATAATATTATCGAATATGAAATGAAAAAATTAATTAATACCATTTATAAATATGATAAATAAAATTGCTAAAGTTACAGTTCTAGGTTGTGGAACCTCAACAGGCGTACCTGCCATAGGTTGTGATGACCCCGTTTGCCTTTCAGACAATCCGCGTAATAAGAGATTACGACCAAGTATTGTAATACAAACAGAGGAATCTACTCTTCTTGTAGATACAAGCCCTGACTTAAGACAACAGGCTTTAGTACATAGTCTAAAGAAGATTGACGCAGTTATATATACACATTTCCACGCAGACCATACATTTGGGATAGATGACTTAAGAGTTTTCAATATGATTATGAAAAAAACTATCCCTTGCTATGCATTTAACAATACGCTCAAAGTTCTTAGACAAAATTTTGAATATATCTTCGGTGAAAATAACAAACACAAAGGATTCAAACCTCGTCTAACTTTAAATCAAATTAACGATGAAATCTTTGAAGCTGCAAATTTCAGAATACTACCAATCGAACTAGATCATGCAGGAACAAAAGTTATGGGAATACGAATAGGTGATTTTGTATATGCAACTGATTGCAGTAGCATCTCTGAATCTTCTTTAGAAAAAATGCGAGGTGTCAAAACTCTGATTATTGATGCTCTTCGCCATAGACCTCATCCATCTCATCTTACGGTAGATCAAGCTGTTGAAATCTCAGGATTTCTTTCTCCTGAAAAAACCTATTTTACTCATACTAATTATGAACTTGAATATGAAGAGACCAATAAAAATCTTCCCGATAATATAAAAATGGCTTACGATGGTCTTTGTTTCGAGATTAATCTTTAGTAACTTCAAACTTTTCCTCTAATAAGTCAAAGAAAAGAGAATACCCCGCATAACAGTATGGAACAAAAAGAACTGATATTAAGTTATGTACGATGATTTTTGAGAAAAAAGAAGAGCCAATAATTGAAAAGAGTAAGAACGACAAGAAAATAGTAAAAATATGATAAATGACAACAAGTTTAAAAATTTTAATTTCAGAATTCTTAGATAAAAGTGTTGCTTGTTGAAAAGAATTCTTCAGATTTGTCTGCTTTAACAATACGTAAAATGTACAAAAATAAAATCGTATAAAAAGTACGACCGCAGCAAAAATACATAAAGAGAATGCAAGAAGTACAGTAAAAACGTTGTTTCCCAAAAAAGAAACTAAAAGAACATTAATAAAAAAAAGTACTAAAGCGAGAAAAATTTGCAATCCAAAAGAAAAGACAAAATCAACTAAGATAACCTTTTTAAGACAATTAAAACTTAACGAGAAATCCCAGAAAATTTCCTCTCCTTTCCTTTGCAATTCTAATCTTAGAATTACAAGTATAAATATAAAAACCGAAGCTGCTCTTAAAATCACTTGAGAAAAAAGCCATTTTAAGGCTAAAAAAAGAGAAAAATCCGGTATGTCTCTAAAAATAGATTTAAGATCTGGCTGAATGGAAAATGCTACTATTGTTATTGGTAAAGTTATAGAAACTACTACCAATGTAGTCTGATTAAAACTATCAAAAAATGCATTCACTCCAAATTTAAAATAATGTAGAATCTGATTTGTGTCTTTGTGATCTTGCATATAATCCCTTCTTCATAGCTCTTTTAAAAAACTCATAAGTAAGATTTACAAAGTTGCTCTTAAACGTATTACAAAGATACACTAGTGTATGTTTTTTTTCAGCCTCATTTTTATTTTCTAGGATTTTAAAATATCTGAATTTTCTTTTTTCGCAACTATTTCGAGACTAAAATAGGATTGAAAATAAATTTGCAACTAATTAATCTAATAGAAAAAATAGGCAACAAATCGATTTATGTCATTGAAAAAACTGGCAATTCAGTCATTTTTCTTTTTTTGGTGATTTCGTTTTTATTTCGTTCAAAATTTAAGACACGGCTTTTTATCAAACAAATTTATGACATTGGATTCGGTTCAGTTTTAATTGTTATGCTAACAGGGCTTTTTACCGGAATGGTACTAGCACTTCAGGGATTTTATACGCTCCAAAAATTTGGTTCTGAGAGTCTATTAGGCCCTGCAGTTGCGCTTAGCCTTATAAGAGAATTAGGACCGGTTCTTACTGCTCTAGTTGTTACTGGAAGAGCTGGTTCTGCGATGGCAGCAGAGATTGGTATAATGGTAATTACAGAGCAAGTTGATGCTTTGAAAAGTATGGCGGTGGAACCCCTGAAACAACTAGTCTTACCAAGAATTCTGTCTGGAGTCTTAGTTTTTCCACTTCTTACTGCAATGTTTAATTTAGTTGGTATTTTTGGTGGATACTTAGTTGGAGTAAAGTTACTGGGATTGAATTCGGGAGTTTATTTTGGAGAAATGGCATCAAAAGTTGAAATGAGTGATTTGATGGGTGGGTTTTGGAAATCTCTTGTATTTGGACTTTTAGTAGTATGGATTTGCACCTATAAAGGTTATAACTGTGGGCACGGAGCCGAGGGAGTGAGCAAAGCAACAACTTCTGCAGTTGTAATGTCATCTGTGATTATTTTAATTAGTGATTATTTTTTAACCTCAATGTTTTTCCGTTAATCAGTCAAGGGGGTTTAAATTGAAACAACGTAAAATCGATTTGTCTGTCGGAGTATTTTTAATGATTGGAATAGCGTCCCTGGTCTACCTTTCTGTACATCTAGGAGAACTGGATTTTTTCGTTTCTGACACCTACGTGGTCAAAGCAAAGTTTGAAAGTGTTACTGGTCTAAGAAATGGTGCTTCCATAGAAATGTCTGGAGTACCAATAGGCAAAATATCAAAAATAGAACTTAAAGATGAAGAAGCTCTTGTAACCTTGAAGTTAGACAAATCAATCAAGCTTTCTGAAGACGCAATAGCTTCGATAAGAACAAAAGGAATTTTAGGTGCGAAATATTTAAGTATCAGTCAAGGTGGCGCAGAAAAAAGAATCAATGCGGGAGGAATTATAAGAGAAACTGAACCTCCTCTTGATTTTGAAAAACTAATTGGAAAATTCATTTTTGGAAAAGTTAAATAACTTATATAATTTATTAGTATCTTGTAGATTATTTTCATAGAAGAATTAAAAGGCCGAAATGAAATCTTTTTCTTTAATTTCAATATTAATTTCTACTCTATTTGTTTTTTCTATTCCAAACGTTGTCTTTTCTGGTGAACCGAAGAATCAAATTAGAGGGAGTATAAATAATCTAAAGTTTGTCTTAGATAACCAATCTTTAAAGGGTACTGACAATTCGTCCGAAAGAAGAAAACAATTAAGGATGATTTTTGAAGAGCGATTTGACTTTAATGAGATGGCTAAGAGGGCTTTATCAAGAGCTTGGCGTAAGAGAACAAAGAAAGAAAAAAAAGAATTTCTTTATTCATTTAAATATCTTTTAGAATCTACATATATAGGAAAAATTGAGAGATATAATGGTCAAACTGTTCAATTTATGAAGGAATCAATTGACGGCAACTATGCAAAAGTAAAAACGTTGGTGATCACCAAAGAACAACCTATAAGAGTTTATTATAAAATGCATAAGAAGAAACGGGATTGGTTAGTATATGATGTAATAATAGAGGGGGTTAGTCTAATAAAAACATATAGAGACCAATTCAAATCAATTCTTAACAGATCATCTTTTTCCGACTTACTTGATAAAATGCGGGCAAAACAATTCGAAAATTAAATCAGATTAAAAGTTTTCTAGTTTAGGTAACCTTAGAGCTAAAAGAAGTCCAAAGGTACCAAAGAAAATGCAAGTAATAGGCATAACAATAAGTATTCCAAAATAGTCTGCAATAACTCCGATTAATGGCATTGTCATACTTGAGCAAAACCATACTACACCTAACATAAAACTACTCGCTAAGGCAGCATGTTCTGGAATCATTTCCTGTGCATATGTAACAGAAACTCCCATCTGAGAGTAAAAAGCTGCGCCTGACAGAATTAAGAAAAGTAAACGAATAAAAATATCATTAGAGTAGAGTGAAATTCCTAAACAAGGTGTTCCTATCAAAAGCGAAAGAATTATTACTAATCTTCTACCAAAAAGATCTGAAAAATATCCACCACAAATTCCTCCAATCGCAGCAGCAAGTAAAAAGAAAGATATAGAAAAACCACCATCTGCAAAAGAATTTCCCTTTTCTATTAGATAAATTGAAAGATAAAAAGAGATAGACATAGTAACAACTGTACGGAAATAATTAATAAACCAAAGTCCCATCAAAGAACGAAAAACTGTTACTAGAGATTTTAGATCTATTGGATTTTTCTCAGATTGTTTTTTATGAATTTCCTGTCCTGTATCTAAATTTAGAAAAAGTAATAAAAATCCAATAATAAAGACAACAATACAAGTATAAGGTAGCCCTTCAACTCCAAATTTTGTAACTACAAACGTAGCCATCGCCGCACCAAGACTAACACCCATCCTTCCCCCGGCAATATAAATAGAAACCCCTAATCCTTTCCTTTTTCCTGAAAATTGTACTGCTCTAACTGAAGCTATTGGATGAAAACAGGCAGACCCCAAACCTGCTACAAAAAGCAATAAAAATAGCATTGGGATACTATTAACGGTCGTAGCAAATGCAATCAATCCACCTAAAACTGGACCTAGTGCAAGTAACCAATTCTTTTGAAATCTATCTGCAATCATTCCAAAGATAGGTTGACCAAGGGCACCCGTAGCAGCAAGTGTTGGACCAAGAAATCCTACCAGAGAAAGAGGAATGTTTAGCATTTCTTTTAAAATAGGGATAATAGGAGATAAAAAACCGAAACAACTATCATTAGCAATATGAGCTATGACAAGAAAAGATAATTTCTTCCGATGAAAAGTAGGTTTTGTTTTTATAGCTACTGATTTATCAGATTGCAAAAAAACCTCTTATTCAGAATGATTCTTAATAAGGGTAGAAATATTTGAAAGTACTTGATCTATTTTATGAATATCATTCCCTCCGCCCGCTTGCGCAAAATCAGGACGCCCTCCTCCTTTACCTCCAAGTCGAGATGCGATTTTGCCAACTAATTTTCCTGCATGTACACGGTCCAAAATATCTTTTGTAACTCCTACAGCAATTGATATTTTTTCATCAGAAACTGTAATTATAATTACAACTCCACTTTTAATTTTTGATTTCGAAAAATCAATCATACTTCTGAGTTCTTTAGAATCAATACCATCATGACGAACTGCAACAAATCGAACCCCATCAATTTCTTGACAATTTTCAATTAGTCTTTGTAACTCAGATGTTGATTCTTTAGTTCTTAAAGAACTCAACTCTTTTTCAAGATTTTTAGAACGTTCTAATAATTCTTCAACCCTTTTTATTTCTTCATTTGCTGAAGATTTTAGAATCTGTCTAATTATATTCAATTTTTTTTGTTCATCCCTTGCATTTAAAAAAGCAGATTCTCCTGATAATGCTTCAATTCGCCTTACACCTGATGCAACACTACTCTCTTGCATAATTCTGAAAAGACCAATCTGCCCAGTAGAATTCACATGAGTACCTCCGCATAATTCTTTGCTAAAATCCCCGATTGAAACAACTCTCACATTGTCACCATATCTTTCTCCGAATAATGCAGTAGCTCCAATAGAAAGTGCATCATCTAAGGACATTTCACGTGTAAGAACTTCCCTATTTTTTGTTATAAAATTATTGACTATATCTTCAACTTGTTCTTTTTCATTCTGTGAAAGAGAAGCAAAATGTGTAAAATCAAAACGAAGTCTGTTTGGAGACAAATGAGAACCTGCCTGCTTAACATGATCTCCCAAAACCTCTCTTAGGGCATGATGCAATAAATGAGTAGCAGTATGATTGACGGATAATTTAGTTCTTCTCAAATCATCTATTTTTGTCATTATTTTTTGTTTTTGAGATAACTCTCCACGTTCTATATAAATTTTAATAACATTTAAATTTGTAGATGGTTTATTCGTATCCAAAACTATAGCCGAACCAGAATCCCATTCAATACGACCTTGATCTCCTTCCTGACCACCTGATTCAGCGTAAAATGGAGTAGGATCTATTAAAACATCCACTTTCGATCCTGTTTCTGCTTTTTTCACCTCTATATTATCTTTAACTATCGTAAGTACTTGGGATGAAACAGAAAATTCCGAATATCCTTGGAAACGAATATCCCCAAAAGTACTCTCTAATTTTTTCCAGATTTCCTCTACAGCAAGTTCTCCAGAACCTTTCCAAAAAGAACGAGCTCTCTCACGCTGACCATTCATAGCCTGATCAAATGATTTGTGATCTATTTCCAGACCCTGCGATGATGATGTTTCGATCGCTAAATCTAAAGGATATCCATAAGTATCAAGAAGAGTAAAAACATCCTCTCCGGGAATAATTTTATTTTCAGATTCTTGAGCTTTTTCACATAATTCATCCATTCTTGGTTGTGCCTGTGATAAAGTTTTAGAAAATCTTTCTTCTTCAACGGCAGATATTTTAGAAATAAAGTTAAGATTATCTTGTAACTCTGGATAGGCAGAACCCATATTTTCAGACAAAACGGATGCAGTTTCTGACAAAAAGGGATCTTTGATACCAAGGACTCTAGCGTGTCTCATAGCACGACGGGCAATTTTTCTCAAAACATACCCTCTTCCCTCATTGCTTGGCAAAATACCATCGCAAATCAAAAAACTTACCGCTCTACTATGATCGGCAATAACTCTAAAAGAAACATCTATATCGTTTTCACTTTCTTGATAAGATATCCCAGTTTTATTTTCACAAAAATTTATCACTGGCATTAATAAATCAGTATGAAAATTACTATTTTTATTCTGTAAAACAGACACAAGACGTTCTAGACCCATCCCTGTATCAACGGAAGGCTTTGGCAATAAATTTAAATTCCCTTTTGAATCACGATCATATTGCATAAAAACTAGATTCCATAATTCTAAGAATCGATCTCCATCATCATCATGTTCTCCTGGAGGAGATCCGTTAAGTCCTGCTCCTTGATCAAATATTAACTCAGAACAGGGACCACAAGGTCCTGTATCACCCATCGACCAAAAATTATCTTTTTCACCCATTCTCACAATACGATTCGATGGAACTCCTATTCTTTTCGACCATATTTGTTCTGCTTCATCATCTTCTAGAAAAACGGTTACCCAGATTTTATCACTATCGAGACCGATTTCACTTACCAAAAATTCCCATGCAAATTCAATTGCAGATTCCTTGAAATAATCTCCAAAAGAAAAATTGCCTAACATCTCGAAAAAAGTATGGTGACGAGCTGTCCTACCTACATTTTCGAGATCATTATGTTTTCCACTAACACGAAGGCATTTTTGGGATGTGGTCGCTCTATTATAATTTCTTTTGTCTAATCCAGTGAAAACATCTTTAAATTGAACCATTCCTGCATTAGTAAATAAAAGAGTGGGATCACTTAATGGTATGAGAGAAGAACTCCTTACCAATTGATGATTTTTATTCGAAAAAAATTCCAGAAAAGTGGAACGAATTTCATTTCCTGTCATCATATCATCGCCTATCAAATAGAAAAATCACTATTTCAAACAACAACCTGTTCTTTATATATACCAAAAACATTTCGAAGTTCATCAGAGATCTCACCTAAAGTAGCATGAGATTTCGCAGCATTCAAAATATAAGGTATTAAATTACCATCATTTTTAGCTGCATCAGAAAGAGATTTTAAAGAATCAATTGTTTTTTTATTGTTTCTTGTTTTTTTAAGTCTTTTTAATCTTCTGCGTTGTTCTCTCTCAATTTCTGGATTTATCTTTGTCAAAGGAACGTCAAAATCATCATCTTTATTAAAACAATTGAGACCAATAATTTTCTTACTTCCTTCATCGATTTCTTTCTGATATTTAAACGCACTTTCTTGAATTTCTCTTTGAATCCATCCATTTTGAATAGATGCAACTATTCCACCCATTGAATCAATTTTTTCAATCAAACTTAACGCATTTTTTTCTAATTCTAAAGTCATTTTCTCAAGAATATAAGCACCGCCACAAGGATCTACTGTGGCTGGAATATTCGTCTCTTCAGCAACTATCTGTTGAGTCCTTAGAGCCAAGCTTGCTGTTTCTTCTGTAGGAAGAGAAAGTGCTTCATCCCAAGAGTTTGTATGTAAAGACTGAGTTCCACCTAAAACAGCGGCTAAAGCCTGGTGTGAAGTTCTAATTATATTGTTTTTAGGTTGTTGAGCTACCAGAGAACTCCCTGCAGTCTGTGCATGGAAACGAAATTTACATGACTCTTCATTTTTACATCCAAATCTTTCCTTCATTATTTTAGCCCAAAGTGTTCTTGAAGCTCTAAATTTTGCGATTTCTTCTAAAAAATTATTATGTACATTCATAAAAAATGAAATTCGTTTACCTATAACATCAGGATCCATCCCAGAATCTATAGCAGATTGAACATAAGTTATAGCATTCGATAATGTAAATGCGACTTCTTGTATAGCATTAGAACCAGCCTCTCGAATATGATATCCACTTATAGAAATAGGATTCCATTTTGGCATTTTTTTACTACAAAAAGAAATCGAATCAGATATGAGTCTTAGACTATTTTTCAAGGGGTATATATAAGTTCCACGGGCAATATATTCTTTCAAAGCATCATTCTGAATTGTTCCTCTTAAATTACTTATTTTAAAACCCCTTTTTTCTGCTATAGCTATGTAAAAACATAACAAGATTGTAGCTGTAGAATTTATAGTCATAGAAGTAGAAACTTTATCAAGAGGAATATCCTTGAATAACAAATCCATATCCTCAATTGAAGATATAGATACTCCTACACGTCCAACTTCTCCTTCAGACAAATGATTATCCGCGTCGTAACCAATCTGAGTAGGCAAGTCGAATGCAACTGAAATTCCCATTTGTCCTTTAGACAACAAATATTTATACCTTTTATTACTTTCTGAAGCAGACCCGAAGCCTGCGTATTGACGCATTGTCCAAAATCTTCCTCTGTACATATTTGGACGTATTCCTCTAGTAAACGGAAACTTCCCAGGTATTGTGTTTTCAACATTATTTATAGAATCATGAGATTTTTTCATTTTTAGAACTTTGCTTTTTAAACGCAGAAATCAAAGGTTAGAAAAAATTAAAATATATATTAGAAAAAATTCCTATTCTTCTGTTTCTCCTATTATAGAAATCCTTTTAATAGAATTAGCCCTTTTAGTAATAGAGTCAATATCGATTAAAACACCATTGAGTTGTCCATTTCCTTTTGCAGGTTCTAATCTTCTAGGTATTCCCATAAGAAATTTTTCAAGCACTATAGATGTATCCATACCTATAACTGAATTAAAAGCACCTGTCATACCTACATCAGTTATATAAGCAGTGCCCTTTGGAAGAACTTTATTATCTGCAGTTTGAATATGAGTATGAGTTCCAACAACCGCAGAAACTTTGCCATCAAGGTACCATCCCATAGCAACCTTTTCACTAGTGGTTTCTCCGTGAAAATCGACAAAAATTACATATTCCTGATCGTTTAGGTTTGCTAATAATTTTTCAACTTTTCTAAACGGACAATCAACGGAAGGCATAAAAACTCTTCCCATAAGATTGATAACAACTATTTTAGGAGAAGAACTAGAAGATATATATATACCACTGCCAGGGTTGGACTCTGGGTAATTTGCAGGTCGAAGTAATCTTGGTTCGGTAAACATAAAATCTTTAATTTCTTTTCGGTCCCAGACATGGTTCCCAGTGGTTATTACATCTGCACCACACTCGAAAAGATCATCTGCGTTCTGAATATTAATACCAAAACCACCCGCTGAGTTTTCTCCATTAATAACACAAAAATCCACGGAATAGTCTTGTTTTAAGAGTGGAACTCTCTCAACAGCCATCTTTCTGCCAACTTTTCCAGTAACATCACCAATAAATAAAATTTTCATTGACTTATTAATGAGCGGTAGCCATGTGACGAGTTTCACGAATAACAGTTACGATTATCTCTCCAGGATAAGTTTGCTCAGATTCAATACGTTTTGCTATATCCCTAGCTAAAAAATCTGCCTGTGAATCAGAAACACTTTCAGGTAAAACGCTTACTCTTATCTCACGTCCAGCCTGAAGAGCATAACATTTTTCAACACCTTTAAAGGAATTTGCTATTCCCTCTAAAGCCTCTAGTCTTTTAACATAACTCTCTGCAATTTCACGTCGTGCACCAGGTCTGGCTGCTGATAATGTATCTGCTGCTTTTACTAAAACAGACTCTATACAATTCGGTTCTTCATCCTCATGATGCGAAACGATAGCATTAAGAACTTGAGGAGGCTCTTTAAACCTTTTTGCCATGTCATAACCAATTTCAACATGAGAACCTTCTATCTCGTGTGTAGCAGATTTTCCAATATCATGAAAAAGACCTGCTCTTTTTGCCATATAAGGATCTAAACCTAATTCATTTGCAAGAATTCCAGCTAAATGAGCAACCTCTTTAGAATGCTCAAGTGCATTTTGACTATAACTTGTTCTATATTTCATTCGACCAAGATATTTAATTAATTCTGGATGTACATCTTTTATTGAAAGTTCAATTACCGCGTCTTTTCCTGCTTGTAGAATAAGATTTTCTATTTCTTTGGTAGTTTTTTTTACTACTTCCTCTATTCTGCCTGGATGAATTCGACCATCTTCAACCAAGTATTCAAGGGATAACCTAGCTATTTCTCTTCTAACCTTATCAAAAGCTGAAACAACTACAGCCTCTGGAGTGTCATCGACTATGATATCCACACCAGTTGCCATCTCAAGTGCACGAATGTTTCTTCCCTCCCGACCTATAATTCTACCCTTCATCTCTTCGCTTGGAATTGAAACAACACTCACCAAACTCTCTGCAACATAATCATTTGAAAATCTTTCAGCAGCACTTGCAATTAACTTCTGTGATTCCATTGTTAAATTTTGTTTAACCTTTTCTTCATATTTTTTAATTTCTTCATGTATATCTTTTTTAGCTTGTTCTTCATATTTTTGCATTAATTCTTTTTTTGCATCTTCTGCAGTTAAACCTGAAATCCTTTCCAACTTTAAATTCTCTTGCTCTATTAGTTGAATATAATGTTTTTCGTTTTCTTCTATCTTTTTTTCACGTTCTTGTATCTGTGAAACCCGTTTTTCAATTGAAAAATCTTTAGAATCAAGACTTTGTCTTCTTTTATCGAGAACTTCTTCTCTTTGAGTCAAACGCTCTTCAATTTTCTGCAACTCATCAGATCTACCTTTATTTTCATCAACCAATTTCTCTCTAAGTTGAAACATTTTTCCTTTATAATCAATGTCTAAATCCTTGATTTTTTGATTTAATTTTTCCTCAGCATCATGCTCTCTAGACTTTATTTTACCCTCAAAATCATTTTGGACTTTTGTAAGAGTTTTTTTTGAATTAAAGATTACATAAAAAATAATCACACCACTTAAGACCATTAAAATGCTAAAAATGATCAATAAATTTGGTATTGTTAGCATTGGCACCTCCTATATTTTAGCAAGAACATCTGATCAACTCTTTATCGGTAATTATCCAATCTAGATTTTGATCCCATTCTCTTGATGGCAAATCCTGTTTCCAAAAAAGTTGAAATGAAAATCCAACTCCTACTCTTATAGTTTTTAAATCTAAAATACTTAAAATTCTATCGTAAAAACCTTTTCCATAACCCAATCTAGTTCCATTTAAGTCAAATGCTAAACCAGGGGTTAAAATTACATCAAAAACTGAAGAATCAACTTTAACGCTACAATCATTAGGCTCTAAAATATTCGAATATCCAACTGAAAAATCTTCTCCATAATTATTCACAGAATAAAAATCTAGACGTTTACCATTCACTTTCGGGAAATAAAAAACTCTATTAGAATTTTTATTAAGATCCCAAATCGAAGAAATATCAATCTCCTTTTTTTCATGAATCGGATGAAAAATAGCTATATTTCTTAGTTGAAAAATAGTAAAAAATACTTCTAATCTATTACACAAATTAAGACTAAATGCTCTTCGGTTACTTTCAGAGACTTCGCTCCTTAGTTTTTTCATTTTTTCTCTTAATGCACTTTTCTTTGTTAGGTTTAAAGTACTCATAATTATAATCCCATAAAATAAGAAAAGCAGTCGACCCCATCATTGTGCCGTGTGAGTTAAACTATGAACCCAGCCATGGCCAGGTGGGCATCCAAAATGGGGCTTTAGGTTCAAATCCAATTGGAAATGACTCACCACCTCATAGAAGGATTCCCTTTTCAAAAATTACTGGGTCAAATGCTTTTGCCCATCACGTTCACGACAGGGTCTTTTAAAAATACAATGGGAAAAATACAGAGGAGAGAGAAAGAAAATATTAGAAATTAAATCTGAATTTAAACAGTTTCCTTAATCAATTCAATTAGCTTATCTGTTTTTTGAGATACAGCTTCATTACTATCAATTAAGTTTTTTTGTTCACTAAAAAAATCATTAGCAATATTCATGGATGCCAATAAAACTACCTTAAGAGGATCATTGCTCTGTCTAGAAACTTTCATAATTTGTTTATCAACATAATCTGCGAGTTTCTGAGCATACTCTGTATCAGCATCACTCTTTAAATTCAAAACTTGTCCAAAAATTTTCAAAGTTAATTTCTTCTCACTCATCCTTCATCCCATTAACTAATTTACACATAAACTTGAAAGCACTTTTTCTACACGTTCTATAGCTAACTGTTGTACATTATTAAGTTTGTCATTTTCCACTTCTAAATCTTGTAATTTTTCCCTATTCAATAAAATTTCATCGTTCGCTTTTTCTAAATCACTCTTTGTCTTTTCAATCAGGACACCCATTTCATCCACAGATTTCCTTAACATTACTACTTCTTCTAGAATTTTTTTTATATCTAATTCAAGATTATCCATCTTCTCTAGAACCATAATAATACACCTTTTCAATTCAATATATTCACATCATCCATTGTATTGATCGCATATATAGAATGTCAAGGATTATGATCTTAGACGAGCACTAAACTTAGAGCTTAAATTAGATACAATGGCATCAAAAGCACTATTAACTTCTTCGTCTGTTAAAGTACGATCAGGATTATTAAAAACAAGAGAGTAAGCAACACTTTTTTCGTCACTATTTTCGATATTAGAACCTTGGTAAATATCAAATAATTTAATTGATTTTAAAATATCTCCAGCTGCTCGAGAAATTTCCAACTCGATCGAGGAATTTGAAATTTTTTCATCTAAAACGATTGCCAAATCTCTAAAACTTGCTGGATATCGATTGAGTTCTTCCATTCTTTTTAAAGAAAAATCCTCTTCAGATAGAAAATCTAGATTTATCTCAAACGAACATAATTTGTGATCAATTCCGAAATTTTGAAGACACACTCTTTTTATATATCCTATTTCTCCAATTTGCTTTTTATTTAGAATAATCCTTGCATACGAACCAATTTCGTAAGGGTTGGAAGAACCGGGAACTACATTCTCAAATTTTAAGGATGAATAATTGAGAAATTCTAATGCTCTTTCTATAGAACCCTTTAGGGTGAAAATGTCTCTTGGCAATGGATAATCTCCCCCTGGAGATATGCCGTCACCCCAAAGTTCTAAATCATCGCTATCAATCATAACGGCATTGATTTTAAGGAATTCCTTAGGTAATTTTTCGTCTTTTTCAAATGTTTTTCCTATCTCAAAAAGTCTTATTGAACGCTGCCCATGGTTTAGATTTAGAGAAACATTTTGAAGTAATCCTGATAGAAGGGTAGTTCTCAAAGAAGACATTTCGCTACTCAAGGGATTTTTCAAAGGAACTATTTTATTAGGATCTCCACCCAATAATTCAAGATTCGATGAATTAACAAAACTATAGTTAATCGCTTCATCAAATCCAGAATGAATCATAGCATCTCTAAGACCAGTTTCTATACTTCTTCTTTTTGAAATAGGATTCGGAGGATTAGAAGTTCTTGGAAGTGAAGAAACAAATTTATTATACCCTTTTCTCCTTGCTATTTCTTCAATTAAATCTATTTCACGAGTAATATCTGACCTAAATGTTGGAACTTCACAATCAATAACTGATTCTTTAATTTCGGAACAACTAATTGAAAGTGGTTCCAGTAATAGTTTGATTTCTTCTAAAGTACAAGTAATCCCTAGTAGATTTTTAATTCTATCTAGACGAAGAGATATAATAACTGGATTAAAAGGTACTGGACAAATATCCAAGACTGTTTCAGAAATTTTTCCCTCAGTAAATTGACGGGTCAATTCAACTGCCATATTAACAGCCAAAATAGTTCCATTTGGGTCAACTCCCCTCTCAAATCTATATGAGGCTTCAGTATTCAAACCAATCTTACGTCGAGTTCTTCTAATACAAGAAGGAGAAAAATGTGCGCTTTCAAATAAAATATTTCTGCTTTCTTTAGTAACCTCTGAATGAATACCTCCAATAACTCCAGCTAAAGCAATTGGACCCTCTGTGTCACATATCATTAGATCTTCGTCAGATAAATCATATTTTTTTCCGTCCAAGGCAAGAAAAGGTCCATCGGATTGTTCCCATCTTCTAATCAAAACTTGATCACCCTTAAGACTATCCATATCGAATGCATGAAGAGGTTGCCCCAAAGTAAGCATAACGTAATTTGTAATATCTACTACGTTATTAATCGGACGCATTCCAGAAGATCTTAAACGTGCTTTTAACCAATCAGGAGAATCTCCAATTTTAGAATTAAAAACAGCTCTTGCTGTATATCTTGGGCAATCTTCAATATTTAATATTTCAATACTCTTATTAAAATCTATCGGTTCATCTTCAACTGTAACTTTTGGAATTTTTAATTTATTTCCCAAAATAGCAGAACTTTCCCTTGCAACACCCAGAACAGAAAGACAGTCTGACCTATTTGGAGTTATAGATATATCCAAAACAGGATCTCCAAAACCAAGTATTTTTTTTGGAGATATTCCCAATTGTGCATCTTCTGCAAGAACCAAAATGCCGCTTTGATCTTCTCCAATGCCGAGCTCTTTTTCTGAGCAAATCATTCCATCACTTGAAATACCACGAATTTTTACTTTTTGAATTTTTTGTCCATCAGGAAAAACAAAACCAGGATTTGCTACTATGATTTTTTGCCCAGGAGCAACGTTTTTTGCACCACAAACAATTTGTCTTTCATTTGATCCATCATTTACCATACATAAATTAAGACGATCAGCATCGGGATGATCCTGTACAGAAATAATTTCGGCAATTACGAGATTGGCACAATCTAATTCTTTTATTTCTTGCACTTCTGTCTCAAGGCCTGACAGAAGCAATTCTTCAGCAAGTTGAACTGCAAACTGGCTATCACTTTTTTCTAATTCTAAGAATTCTGATAACCAATTTAAAGTAATTAACATAATCTTAATCCTTTAATAGGATATTTAGAACTGTCTGATTGTTCTCAAGTCATTTTCAAAAAATAGCCTAATATCATTTATTCCATAACGTAACATTGTGATTCTTTCCACACCCAATCCCCAAGCGAAACCACTCCATTCCTCAGGATCATAGCCTACAGCTTCAAAAACAGCAGGATCAACCATACCAGCACCTAATACTTCCATCCAATTACCATTCGCCAGATGGTCACATGCAATATCTACTTCTGCACTTGGTTCAGTAAAAGGAAAAAAACTTGGTCGAAGACGTACACGAAATTCAGGGCCAAAGATTTCAGAAATAAAGGTTTCAATTGTTCCTTTCAGATCTGAAAAAGTAACATTTTTATCAACGTACAAACCCTCTATTTGATGGAACATAGGAGAATGAGTTACATCTGCATCACAACGAAAGACTTTTCCAGGAGCAATAACTTTTACCGGGGGATTCTGGGATTTCATGACCCTAATTTGAACTGGAGAGGTATGAGTCCTTAGAAGAACATCTTCAGAAATATAGAAAGTATCTTGCATATCTCTAGCTGGATGGTCCTTAGGTATATTCAATGCCTCAAAATTAAAATAATCAAGTTCTACTTCAGGCCCTTCTGCAACACTATAACCAAGTCGTGTTAAAATTTGGATCAAATCTTCAGAAGTCTGAACAAGTGGGTGTTTATGACCAATAGGAATTTTATTACCTGGAATTGTTAAATCTATAATTTTTTTTGAATGTGTTTCTTCAACTGAATCACTCAAAAGATCTACTGAAATCTCAAATTTTTTAAGTAAAAAAGATTTGCCATCTATTAATTCAACTTTGGATAATAAAAGCTCTATGGCCGAAGTTTTACCTCTTTTTTTAAATTCCTTTACAAATTCTTCTATTAATGAACGCAAACTATTGACAAGTGGTCCAAACAAACGCCTCTGATCAATATCAAGAGATTTTAAGTTCTTCGCTAATTTTGTTATTAAACCATCCTTACGACCTAGATATCGAAGCCGGACCTCATCAAGATTTGAAATATCTTCCGATAAAGATAATGACTCAAAGACATCTTTCCCTATTTTTTCTAAATCATTTATTTCCATTTAAAGAATTCCATAAAAAAAAGCTCCACCTAATTAGGAGGAGCTCGATAAAAAAAGAAACTTCAAATTTCTGCCCGAGCTAGTTCTACTAATTGTGAGAATGATGATGGATCGGATACAGCCAACTCTGCTAAAACCTTCCTATTCACATCAATTCCAGCCTTATTTAAACCACCAATAAATTTACTATAAGATAAGCCAAATTCGCGGGCTGCAGCATTAATTCTTACATTCCACAATCTTCTGAATTCTCTTTTCCTAGTTTTTCTATCTCTAGTTGCATAAGCCATAGATCGAAGAAGTGTCTCTCTAGCAGATCTAAAACGCTTTGATCTAGCACCCCTAAAACCTTTTGCCTGCTTTAAAACTCTTTTATGTCTTGCACGACTAGCTACATTTCCAGTTGAACGTGGCATCTAAAACTCCTAAAATAACTCAAACTTAAGAAGTCAGCGAATATATCTACAAGTAGTCAATAACGCAACCATTCACATCAATTTCTTTCAAAAATCAACTGTATGGCAACAATCTTTTAATCATTTTCTCATCAATAGGATTAGCAATAGAACTATGTCTTAGTTCTCTTTTCCGTTTTGTAGACTTTTTAGTAAGGATATGTCTACGATGGGAATGATTAAATTTCACCTTTCCACTACTGGTTACTTTAAATCTTTTAGCCGCTCCCCTATTGCTTTTAAGCTTAGGCATTTTGTAGTTCCTCTTCGACTTTCATTTTTATCCTTAGAATTTTAAGACCCTTTTTTTGAAACCTTGGGCCCAATAACAACAGTCATATTTCTACCTTCTAAATTTGGTTCTTGCTCAACTACACCAAATTCATCAAGTTCCTCAATCATTCTATCTATCAATTTTCTGCCTAATTGAGAATGAGTAACTTCTCGGCCACGAAACATGATGGTTATTTTTGCTTTATTGCCATCGTTCAAAAATCTCTCGGCATGTTTTTTCTTTATCTGATAATCATGCTCTTCTATTTTTATCCTTAGTTTCACCTCTTTGACTTCTACAACTTTTTGTTTCTTCTTTGCCTCTTGAGCTTTCTTTTGTTGAATATACTTATATCTACCTAGATCCATAATTTTACATACCGGAGGATCAGAGTTTGGTGAAACCTCAACTAAATCTAAATCTCTTTCTTCCGCTGCAACAACTGCAGCCTCAAGAGAAAGCTCTCCTAATTGAGTTCCATCTTCATCTATAACCCGAACGTGAGCAGCAGAGATATCCATATTCGCTTTAGGTCCAGAACGACTATTCTTTTCATTTCCACGAGATCTTTGTACCATTTTTAATCAATCCTTGGTGAAGGTGCTCTTAAATTTATATCTTCTATAATTTTTTCAATCAATTCGCTAATTATAAATGAACCTTTATTCCCTTGTCCACGAACACGAACAGAAACATGAGAAGATTCCTCTTCCCTATTACCAATCACAAGCATATAGGGCACTTTGTCAGATTCTGCTTCTCTTATCTTATAACCAATCTTCTCATTTCTAAAGTCTATATCTGTTCTAATACCAGATTTTTTTAACTCTTCAAAAACTTTTTCAGCATAAGATTTTTGATCCTCTCCTATGATCATAATCCGAGCCTGTACAGGTGAAAGCCAAGTAGGAAAAGATGCAGAATATTGCTCAATTAAACCACCTACAAATCTTTCCATAGAACCTAATACTGTTCTGTGTATCATAACTACTTTTTTACGTTCCCCATCTTGTCCTACATAATTTAAATCAAAACGCTTCGGCAAATTAAAATCAAACTGTATCGTAGGTCCTTGCCATCCACGACCTAATGCATCAAGCATTTTTATATCAATTTTTGGTCCATAAAATGCTGCTTCACCTTCAATACGTTTATAAGATATTTTTCTTTTCTCTAGTGCATTAATTAGAGCTTCTTCAGCAATTTCCCAATCTTCTAAAACTCCTGCATATTTTCCAAAATCCTTACTGTCATGAACTGAAAGTTCAGTAACAAAATTATTATATCCAAATGTTTCAAGCATAAAATGAGCTAAATCTATAACTGCTAATACTTCATCTTCTGCTTGTTCAGGTGTACAGAAAATATGCGCATCATCTTGAGTAAATCCACGAACACGAAGCATTCCATGAAGAGTTCCACTTCTTTCATACCTATAAACTGTCCCAAGTTCTGCATATCTTATAGGCAAATCTCTATAACTATGAATTTCTTGTTGATAGATCAAAATATGTCCAGGACAATTCATTGGCTTTAAAACATATTCATTTGAATCAACATTTAAAACGTACATATTTTCATGATAATACTCATAATGACCAGAAGTACGAAACATTTGATCTTTAACAATATGCGGAATACTGACTAATTCATATCCTCTAAGTATATGCTCATCTTCCCAAAATCTTTCAATTGTTTTTCTGATAACCGTGCCCTTAGGTTGCCAGTATATAAGTCCACTGCCTGCCATCTCATCTGTCAAAAACAGACTATGTTGTTTTCCTAGAACTCTATGATCTCTTTTTTTAGATTCTTCTAACAAAGTCAGATAGTCATTAAGTTCTTCTTTGCTAGGGAAAGATGTACCATAAATTCTTTGAAGCATCTTATTATTTTCATCACCTCGCCAATAAGCACCGGCAACATTTAAAAGTTTGAAAAACTTCAAATATTTCGTTGAAGGCACGTGCGGACCTCGACACAGATCTATAAAATTACCTTGTTTGTATATAGACAGCTTTTCATCAACGGGTAGATCCGTAATCATTTCAACTTTATAACTTTGTCCCAAATCCCTAAAAATTTTGATTGCATCTTCTCTACTGATTTCTTCTTTCACAAACTGCAAATCCCTTTTCGAAATTTCTTTCATTTTTTTTTCTATGATTCCAAGATCGTCTAATGTAAGAGATCTTTCTAAATCAATATCATAATAAAAACCATTTTCTATAGGTGGTCCAATAGTAAAGAGTGCATCAGGGAAAATTTCTAGAACGGCTTGTGCCATAATATGAGCTGAGCTATGACGCAGTATTTCATTGCCTTCATCTGTACCCAATATAACAAATTCTGCTTTCTCATCGTCAGATGATATAAGATCTAAATCTACAACTGCATTATCTATTTTAGCAGCAATTATTTTGTCAGTTGAGTTATCCTTATCAATAGACATTTTTTATATTAATTTTATCCTTTCAAACTATAAGTGGTAGGCGCGGGCGGTTTTGAACCGCCGACCTCTTGCCTGTCAAGCAAGCGCTCTCCCCCTGAGCTACGCGCCTTCAAAAATTATTTTGGAAAACTAACTTGCTCTCTTAAAAATTAGATTAGGTTTTTCTTCTAAATTCACTACTCTTTCGTTAATCAAAACCTCTTTAACATCTACCATATTTGGCAAATCAAACATTGTATCAAGCATCATATTCTCAATTATTGATCTCAGACCACGTGCTCCAGATTTTTGAGAAAGAGCTTGAGATGCAATACAATCAAGAGCCTCCTTCGTAAATGTAAGGGTTACACCTTCTAAATCAAAGAATTTTTTATACTGTTTTATTAAAGCATTTTTTGGCCTCACTAGGATTTCAATTAACGCTTCTTTATTAAGTTCACTTAAGGAAGCTACTACAGGCAATCGTCCAATAAATTCAGGAATCAATCCATATTTCAACAAATCTTCAGGCGTGACATCTGAAAGTATTTCACTTAAAGAAACTTCTTCTTCATTCCTTAAATCAGCTTCAAAACCAACTCCCTGATTACCTATCCTCTTGCGTATAATATCTTCCAACCCGACAAAAGCACCTGCACAAATAAATAGAATATTTGTTGTATCTACTTGCACAAACTCTTGATGAGGGTGTTTCCTTCCACCTTGGGGAGGAACACTTGCAATTGAACCCTCTATAATTTTAAGAAGTGCTTGTTGCACACCCTCTCCCGAAACATCGCGTGTTATAGAAGGATTTTCACTTTTTTTAGTAATCTTATCTATTTCATCTATATAGATTATTCCTCTTTCTGCTCTATTAGAATCAAAATCCGCAGACTGTAACAACTTAAGTATAATATTTTCTACATCTTCGCCAACATAACCCGCTTCGGTTAAAGTAGTTGCGTCAACAATAGCAAAAGGAACATTTAAAAGACGAGCTAAGGTTCTTGCCATCAAAGTTTTTCCAGATCCTGTTGGACCAATTAGAAGTATATTACTCTTGTCTAATTCAGCATCTTCGTCTTTTATCTCAGCATCAATCCTTTTGTAATGATTATAAACTGCTACTGATAAAATTTTCTTTGCCTTTTCTTGACCAATAACATGCTTATCTAAAACTTCCTTAATTTCACTCGGTTTTATAAGAACTGCATTTTCTGTTCCTAAATCTTCCTTAAAATCCTCGCTTAAAATTTCATTACAGAGTTCAACGCATTCATTGCAAATATATGCTTCCGGACCTGCAATCATTTTTTTAACTTCTTCCTGTCCTTTATTACAAAATGAACAATTAGGTACAGAAGAATCAGGAGTTAATTTAGACATTAGTAATCTCTTTTAAAAATTAAATTAAAATTTCTAAGAAACTTATTAATCACTTTTATCTTTTTTGCCAGACTTAGATTTTGGACTATTAGATGGCTGATCAGTTCTAGATTCTATGACTTCATCAACAATTCCGTAAGATTTAGCTTCCTCGGCCGTCATAAAATTATCTCTGTCAGTATCTCTTTCTATAGCTTTTAACGTTTGCCCTGTTTTCTGAGATAATATTTTATTTAATTTCTCACGTATTCTTAGGATCTCACGTGCTTGAATATCAATATCAGAAGCTTGTCCTTGTACTCCACCCAAAGGTTGATGGATTAAAATACGAGAATTTGGAAGTGCAAAACGTTTGCCATTTGAGCCAGCAGTTAGTAGAAGGGCTCCCATACTAGCAGCTTGACCGACACATATGGTTGATACTGGTGAATTGATATACTGCATAGTATCATAAATAGCTAAACCAGCAGTAACGGAACCACCGGGACTGTTAATATAGATCGATATTTCTCGATCAGGTTCCTCAGCTTCCAAATGTAATAACTGTGCAGTAACAAGATTTGCTATCTGATCATCTATGGGGGTCCCTAGAAAAATAATTCTTTCTTTTAAAAGACGACTATAAATGTCGTAGGCACGTTCACCTCTATTTGTTTGTTCTACTACCATAGGTATAAGGGCCACTTTTTTATCCTTCCTTTATTTGATCATTCTCTTTATCAGAATGAGAATTATCATGGACATTATGAATTTCAATTTCAATCTTAGCCTCATCATACAGCCAATTGATTGTTTTATTAAAATTAAGATTAGAAATAAGAGATTCTATAGAACCAGTCATAGCCATACGTTTTTTTAATTTTTCTACCTCCATCCCATATCTTTGTGCAGTTTCTTGAATATGTAAATCTATCTCTTCCGGACCAATGCTGATTCCTTCATTTTCTCTAATACGATTTATAAGTATTAATTCTTGCACTCTCTTCTCTGCTTCAGGTTTGAGCTTTAAACGTATGTCCTCTCTTTGATTTTCTCCAATTTGAACATCGGGGTTTTCGGTTTGATAACGTCTTTCTACTTCCTTCATTCTACCTTCTATCTCGCCTCTTACTAAACTAGGCGGAACTTCAAATGGATGCATTTCAATAAGTTGTTCAATTAACTTTGTTATTCCCTGCTGTCTGTTTTGTTGCTCTTCTGACATATTCAAGTCTTTTTCAACTTGCTTTCTTAGTTCATCCACAGTCTTCATTTCACTACCAAGAGAATTGACAAAATCGTCATTCAAAGAAGGCAAATTAGCCTTTTTAACACTTTTTAAGTTTATTTTAAAAATAAATTTCTGCTGATCCACATCTTCGCCAGTACTTCCAGGAGGCTGAAAATCTACTTCTTTTTCTTCTCCTTTCTTCATTCCAAGAACAGATTCATCTAAAAGTTTCTCATTTTGTGTTTCACCTAAAATAAGAGATTGATTTTCACCTTTAGTACCAGGAACAGATTCTCCATCTTTGAATGCTTCTATATCAAAAACTACATAATCACCGGATTCTGCATTCCTGTCTACATCTTCATAAGTTGCAGATTGATACAATAAGCGCTTGATATTTTCATCAATTAAATCATCAGTTACAGGACGGCTATTAATACTAACCTCAATTCCTTTATAATCTTTTAAATCAATGGGAGGAATAACTTCTAAAGTAGCTTTATACGTCAACTCTTCAGAATCATCATTTATATTTATATCAGTGATATTAGGTTCTCCAACTGGTCTCATCCCTTTTTCACTCAAAATATTAGTGTACGAATCTGAAATTAAATTTGTATAAACCTCATTTCTGAGTTCTTCGCCATAGTATCGCTCTAATACCTTCCTAGGGACTTTTCCTTTTCTAAATCCCTTTATATTCGCTCTTCCAGATAAATTTAAAAAAGCCTTTTCAATGGCATTAGACACTTCCTTCTTAGGTATTCCTGCCTCAAGCTTCTTAGTACAATCACTAACATCATTAATTGTTATTTCTGACATCAATTTTCCCCAAAAAATCGGATTATTATTCAAAGAGCATCACAATAAAAGTTCATATAAATGGTACGAAGGGGGGGACTCGAACCCCCACGCCCGAAGGCACTGGATCCTAAATCCAGCGCGTCTACCAATTCCGCCACCCTCGCACATTTTCTATTTCTTTAAAATTTATATTTCAAAAAATCAAAATTATTTTTTTGTTTAATTTTAGCTTCTTCACGATTCTAACGCAAAAAAAAACCGTTTAAAAAATCAACAGGTTACACTAAATAAAAAAGGAGTTTTATTCAACACTAATAGTGATTTTTACAAGTTTTTTTCTCGAAATATAGTATGATTGGTAAATAAAAACTTTACCAGTTGCAATTCTATAAGTTGCGTATTCATCCTTTTCCTAAAGTTATTTATACTATTCTTCTTATTTTTTGAATACTTTCCCAATAAATTATAGAGATTTGTCTTAAAGAATCTGAAGAAACATATAAAAAAAGTTGCTTAACAAGGTTTTGTTTACTCACAAAATAATCTTGCACTAAAATATATTATGAGTTGGGGAGTACCTAAAATATTTCACGTACTCATATATGAGACACTATTGTAGGCACAAGTGAAGAATAAAACTGATATTAGAAATAGAGATTGGATAGTAAAGTTTATGATATCATCTCAGTTCATAGACACAGGTACACTTGTAAAAGAATGATTAAAACTTACTCAAAAAATTAAATGGGGCGAGAATAAATCCCGCCCCAAAATTATTGCGAAAAAATTCTATTTATTTCTTTTTCTTATAACCCATTGTCTTGAAAAGCTGTCCATAAAAATCAATTTCATTGTCATATGCTTTTCTCAATTCTGGACCAGATAATGGAGCAAGACTTTCCCCGAAACGTTTAATTAATTTTTTCAGTGTCTTACTCTTAGCTGCTTTGTGTAAAGCAGTCTTCAAAACTTCAATTCGATCATTAGGTGTTCCTTTAGGAGCCATAAATACTCTCCAAGACTTATAAATATAATCTACACCCAATTCTCTAAAAGTAGGATATTTTTTCCCAAATTCTTTCATACGTTCTTCCGAAGCAGTAGCAAGTAGTCTTAACTGTCCTCTTTTAACTCTACTTAAAGTTCCACCAGTTGTTACATTAGCCCAACCAGCGTCGACATGACCACCCCACATTGCCTGCCATGCCTTACCTCCACCTCTAAAGGGAACATGCTTAAACTTAACATTTTTAGCTCTCATCATCTGTAAAATTCCTAAGTGACTAGAACCCCATGCACCATTTGAAGAAATGGAAATCTTTCCTGGTCTCTTCTTAGCGTCATCAAGTAGATCCTGAAGATTTTTCCATGGTTTTTCAGATCTAACAACAAGCAAAAATGGAGCGTAATTAACCTGGAAGAACGGAATAAAATCAGTTTTTGGATCAAAACCCATATTTCTTGCATGAGGAGCTATTGCAAAATGTGAACCAGAACCAAGAGCTATAGTATATCCATCAGGCTTAGAACGTTTAAGTGCAGTCATACCAATTTTTCCACCACCACCACCTCTAACAGTACACAAAAAAGGTTGTCCAAGGTGTTCGTGAATTACACTTGCAACAGCACGACAATGCATGTCGTGTGAACCTCCTGCACCAGTTGCCAAAATAACCTTAATTGGCTTATTTGGATATTTAGCATCTGCGCTTCCTACTATTGTGAAAAGAACAGCAAGAACTAGTACGCTTAAATAAACAAAAACTTTACTCTTATACATACCTTTCTCCTTATGAATGGTAAGCAAATTTGGCTTATTCAGCTTCAGCCCATGGCTTCTTCCAAATAGCCATTCCTAATAAGAAAACACTAAGTAAAATTAAAAAGCCAGAAACTGGAAAACCTCCAGCTAATTTAGTAAAAAATACAAAATAATCACCATCAGACAATAATAAAGCTTGCTTCATAGACTCCTCTGCTGTTTCAGTAAGAATAAATGCGATAACAAGAGGGGCAAGAGGAAATCTCAACTTACGAAGGCCGTATCCACAAAGACCAAAAAATAGCGCAAGTTTTACATCTTCAATATTATTCTGATAAATGAAACCTCCTACTACGCAGAGCAGGAGAATTATTGGAACCAAAACTGATTTTCGAATTGTGACTAGCCGAGCAAATAACCCAGTAAGAAGTTTTCCTTGAAGAAGCATAATAGGATTTCCAACCAAAAGAAGAGCAAAAATACCATACATAGTTGAAGCTTGTTCTTCAAAAAGCTCAGGGCCAGGGCGTAATCCCTGCGCCATAAATGCCCCCATAAGAATAGCTGCTGAAGCACTTCCCGGAATACCAAAGGTCAAAGTTGGAATCAAATCTGCACCTGCAACCGCACTATTTGAAGCTTCGGCAGCTGCAACTCCCTCATAACTTCCTTTTCCATATTCTTCAGGACGTTTGGACGAGCGTTTAGCAAGAGCATAACTAATAAATGTAGCTATTGCAGCGCCTGTTCCAGGTATCGCTCCAATCGCAGTTCCAATACAAGACGAGCGAATTATCGCCCATTTTGCTTGAAATAATTCGATCCACTTTAGTGATCTTCCACCTTTCAAATGAGAAGATTCTGGAGGATTGGCAAGTTCAACAATTTTTTTCTCTGACTGAATCAAAACTTCACTAATAGCAAAAAGTCCGATCAACATAGGAACTATTCCAACACTATCGGCAATATTTGCAATCCCAAATGTGAAACGCTCAGAACCCGAAATAATATCTTGGCCAACAAGACCAATTAAAATTCCTATGAGCATAGAAAGAAGACCCTTTAACACTGAAGAACCCGTAACAGCAGAAATAATAGTTAATCCAAGAACCATGAGAGCAAAGAATTCTGTCGGACCAAATAACAGTGCAACTGCAGCAAGAGGAAAAGCAGCTAGAATTAAAACAATGTCACTAAACGTATCTCCTAGAGTCGAGGAATAAAGTGCCATTTGAATTGCACTCCTAGCCTCACCTTTTTTGGCTAAAGGATAACCATCTAGAGTTGTTGCAGCAGCAGCGGCTGTACCTGGAGTATTTATCAAAATTGCGGGTATGGAACCACCAAAAAGTGCTCCTTTATGGATTCCTAAAAGGAAAGGAATACCGTTGATCGGTGTCATAAAAAAAGAAAAAGGCACTAAAACTGCTATAGCCATTACACTTGTTAGTCCAGGAATAGCCCCTACAGTAATACCTGCAAAAACACCAAGTGCAACCATACCAAGAGCTTGTAAAGTTATAGCTTGCATTATTGCATCAAAAATCTGTTCCATCAAAAATTATCCTTTTATGTAACCTAGCAATTGATTAATCAACTCACCTTCAGGCAGCATTACTTTGAAAGAAATCCAAAAAAATCGTTCTATTGAAAATGGAACAAAAAGTGCAACTGGAATGATAATTCTCCAATTTCTTGTCCCATAAAAAAATATTAAAAAAGCCAAGAAAAAAGGAGAACTTAAGTGAAAACCGAGCCATTCCAAAAGATACACGTAAACCGTAGAAGCAAAAAAAACGACGGCCGCTTGAAAAAAAGGTCTTTTATTTGAAGAAGGAACAGCCTTCTCCTCTACTTTGTTTCTAAGAGTATCCGCGACTAGCAGTAGACTAACAAATCCGAAAATGCAAATTGTTATTTGAGGAAATGTTTCAGGCCGAAAAACACGTCCAGCAAACTCAGACTCAGAAAAGGAAGATATAATCTGAGTAGGAATTAAATAGAAGAAATAAATCATACTGAATAAAACAAATATTATTCCAACTGACAAATCTTTTCTGTTCATTCAAAGGACCCTAAAAAAAAATGGAAACCTGAACCCATTTAAATACGTAAAAAACGTAGTTATATGTTCATACTTAAGACCTTAAAATAATAAACAAATAACTACAAGGAATACGTTAAAAAAATCTATCAATCAATGAGAAAAGAATTTTTGAAAACTATTTACTGGGAAGTAGGCCAAACTCTTTCTCCAAGAGTAGGAGAACCGGGAGAATGGATCAAACTTTTCACAGCATTTTTTGAACGTTGAATAGCTTCTGTATTAAAGTTTTTCAAAAGAGATTTCGCACTAGTCCACTCGTACATTATCCCATGTTTTGGCCAACCTGAAACAGAAACAAGTAACCGTGCACCTACACACCCCTCCATTTTTTTAAGACGCGGCATACGAACTTGTGCATACCATGAACTAAGTTCTTCTTCGTTCTTAAGTGAATTCACATTAAAAGTCCCAATCTGTATTGCAGGCCCAGGAGTAATCCCTGGACTTCTGGAGTAAGATTCCATTCCTTCTATTCGGTCTTGTACCATAAAAATACAAGACCGTTCTCCAATCCTTCGACTTAACATCTTTTTTTCCTCTTTAGTTCGATTCTCTTTTAATTGAGAAGAAGAAGGATCAACAAATGCGATAGGCATTTCAGCACCAAAAAGGATTAAATACTCATTCCCATTGGGAACACTGGGATCATCTGTATGAACCAAAATTCTTTCTTTCTCTTTCTCTCTTTCTTCATTCCAGATATTCTTAATATGTGTGCCCCATAAGTAGCCATTTCGTTTTAAAACTTTTGGGATATGTATCTCATGCAACCAAGAAATATAATCATCTCTTCCTTCTTGAGGAAGATCGTACCAAGTTGCCGAAATCGCATTATCCATAGAGAACCCTTTCAAAAGTTAAGGATTGTAGTCAAGGCTTGAACCAAGCCATTTTTCAACTTCTCTCTTCTCCATTTTTTTTCTTGTAGCGTAATCTTCTACTTGATCTCTCCCAATTTTACCTATACCAAAATATTGAGAGTGGGGACTCCCAAAATAAAAACCTGCAACCGATGCAGCTGGATAAATCGCGCAATTCTCAGTTAATTTCATTTTAGTATTTTTTTCTACATTTAATAGTTTGAATAAAATTCTTTTTTCAGAATGATCCGGACATGCAGGGTATCCTGGAGCGGGTCTCACTCCAATATAAGATTCTTTAATTAAAGATTCATTATTAAAATCCTCTTTAGGTGAATATCCCCAAAATTCTTTTCTCACTCTCTCGTGTAATCTCTCCGCAAAAGCTTCTGCCAACCTATCGGCAATTGCTTTTATCAGGATCGAATTATAATCGTCATTATTTGCTTCATGTTTTTCAACTAGAGCATCTATACCATGCCCAGCAGTCACTGCAAATGCTCCTATATAATCATCAATTTTGTCTTCTTTCATAGCTATAAAATCTGCCAAACATAAATTATGAGTATTATTTTTTTTATCTAATTGCTGTCTTAAAAAATGTACAACTTCTAGTGTATCTAATCTATTTTCATCAGAGTAAATTTCTACATCATCTCCAACAGAATTAGCTGGAAATATACCAAAAACTCCTGACATACGCAGTTCTTGATTCTCTATTATAGATTGAAGAATTCTCTGTGCATCTTCATAAAGTCTTTTTGATTCCTCTCCCATAGAGGGATCTGAAAAGATTTTAGGGAAGGTTCCTCTCATTTCCCAAGCAGAGAAAAAAGGAGTCCAATCTATTCTTTCTATTACATCCTGAACAGGATAATTTTTAAAAACTTTTATCCCAATAAAATTCGGTTTATGTATATTTTTATTAGAAGTTTCATACATAGGTTTATTTGAACGGGCACTATCTAAAGATAAAATATTTGAAAATGACTCTTTTCTCTCTCTCCTAACACGAATTTCTTGATATTCATCCACAATTTCCTTAAAGAAACCTTTCTTCAAAGCCTCATTTGTCACATTATTCATAACATTCACACTTCTTGAAGCATCTTTTACATAGACAGTAGGTCCAGTATATTCTGGGGAAATTTTGATCGCAGTGTGTACCCTTGAAGTCGTTGCTCCGCCAATCAACAAAGGGACCTGTAAACCTATTCTTTCCATTTCTTTTGCTACGAAAACCATTTCATCTAAAGAAGGAGTAATTAATCCGCTTAGTCCTATTACCTGTACCCCATGTTTTTTCGCTTGATTAATTATTTCTGATGATGAAACCATTACTCCTAAATCTATTACTTCAAAGTTATTACATTGCAAAACAACTCCAACAATGTTTTTTCCTATATCATGCACATCACCTTTAACAGTAGCCATGAGAATTTTTCCTTTTTCTCCTAGACCAGACCCACCCTTTTTAGCTTCAATAAATGGAGTTAGATGGGCAACAGCCGTTTTCATTACTCTTGCACTTTTTACAACTTGGGGTAGAAACATTTTTCCAGACCCAAACAAATCTCCCACAACATTCATTCCATCCATCAAAGGACCTTCAATCACTTGAATGGGTTCTTTTAACTTTAATCGTGCTTCCTCTGCATCCTCAACAATAAACTTAGATACACCATTGACCAGCGCATGAGAAATACGCTCTTCGACAGAATTTTCTCTCCATGAGAGATCATCCCCTTTTGTTTTTTTCATTCCCTGCACTTCTGAAGCAATTTCAAGAAGTTTTTCTGTAGCATCATCTTTTCTGTTAAGAAGAACATCTTCAACTTTTTCCAAAACGTCTTTAGGAATATCGTCATAAACTGCGAGTTGCCCCGCATTTACAATTCCCATATCCATACCATTTTCTATAGCATGATACAAAAATGCAGAATGCATAAATTCACGAATACCGTTGTTTCCCCTAAAAGAAAAAGAAACATTACTTACACCACCACTGACCAAAGCACCTGGAAGTTTTCTTTTAATGAGTCTGACAGATTCGAAAAATGCCTTTGCATAATCATTATGCTCATCAATTCCAGTAGCTACCGCGAAAATATTAGGATCAAAAATAATATCTGTCGGTTCAAAACCTACTTTCTCAATTAAAATCTGAAATGCCCTCGTACAAACCTCCAATTTTTTTTCGGCTGTTTCCGCTTGTCCGGTTTCATCAAATGCCATAACGAGGACGGAAGCACCGTACTGTTTTACAAGTCTCGCTTGTTCGATAAAGGCCTCTTCTCCTTCTTTGAGACTTATCGAATTGACGATTGGTTTCCCTTGAACACACTTTAATCCAGATTCAATGACTTCCCATTTTGATGAATCTATCATGAAAGGAACTCTACAAATTTCGGGCTCTGAGGCTAACAATTTCAAAAACGTAGTCATAGCCTCAACAGAATCCAACATTCCTTCATCCATATTGATATCAATAATTTGCGCACCATTTTGGACTTGCTGAAGTGCAATTTGCACTGCCTCCTCATATTCTCCTTGTAAAATGAGTTTTGAAAATCTTGCAGAACCAGCCACATTCGTTCTTTCACCAATATTTACAAAACCTGTTTCTTCTCCAATATTAAGTGGCTCTAAACCACTTAGTCTGCAGCGTTTTTGCACTTCTGGAATTTTGCGGGGAGCAATCGAAGATAATGCATCAGCAATAGCTTGTACGTGTTTAGGAGTAGTGCCACAACAACCACCAACAATATTTACGAATCCTGAAGTTGCAAATTCACAAAGATGAGAAGCCATAAATTCAGGAGAATCATCATAATAGCCAAGTTCATTCGGCAACCCTGCATTAGGCCAAGTACTTACTCTTGTATTTGCAACTCTAGATAACTCTTCCACATATTCTCGCAGTTGTGTTACTCCTAGTGCACAATTCAAACCAACTGCAAAAGGTTTATAGGATGCTATAGAATTCCAGAAAGATTCCGTAGTCTGTCCAGAAAGCGTTCTGCCGCTTGCATCCGTAATAGTACCTGAAACCATTACAGGAAGTTTTATTTCATTTTTCTGAAAGTAACTTTCAATAGCAAAGAGTGCTGCTTTGCAATTAAGTGTATCAAAAACGGTCTCAACGAGTATCAAATCTGATCCCCCGTTAATAAGCCCACTTAAAGATGTCGTATAAGCTTCGACTAGTTCATCAAAACTTATGTTTCTAAACCCAGGATCATTTACATCCGGAGAAATAGAAGCAGTTCGGTTCGTTGGTCCAAGCACTCCGGCTACATAACGAAAATCACTTGAATCGAGTTTTTCTTTTTCGTCTGCAACTTCTCTCGCAATTTTGGCTGAACTAAAATTTAGCTCATATGCAAATTCTTCCATCTTGTAATCTGCCATTGAAATTGATGTTGAATTGAAGGAATTTGTTTCAATGATGTCTGCGCCAGCGTCCAGAAAGGATCTATGTATAGATTGAATGAGTTTTGGCTGCGTAATCGAAAGGAGATCGTTATTCCCTTTTAATTCAGAATCATGAGTCTCAAATTTTTTTCCTCTAAAATCTTCTTCTGAAAGTTTATGGGACTGAATCATCGTTCCCATAGCCCCATCCAAAATCATAATTCTTTGACAGAGAGTTTCTTCTAATTTTTTTAGTCTTTCTTCTCTTCTCTTATCCATTGAATCAAAAAACCTCAATTACAATTGAATAGCAAAACAATTAAAAGTTCTGATTAAAAAGGTAACTTAGGAAAAGATTGCAACTTCGAGGAAGTTAAGTAGAAGATTTGTCTTCTTCAATCATAGCGTAAGCATTGTGTGCATGAATAGATTCAAAATTCTCAACTTCCACGCGAAACGAATCAATTCGAGAATCTTTTCTCAATCTTAAAGCAACTTCCCGAACAAGATCCTCTACAAAACGCGGATTATCAAATGCTTTTTCAGTAACATATTTTTCATCTTCTCTCTTTAAAACTGGGAATAAAGAGCAACTTGCAGAATCTTCCGCAATTTCTATTAGTTCCTCTATCCAGATACGCTCATTAAATCTAACCTTGATCGTTACTTCCCCGCGTTGGTTATGAGCACCTTTTACACTAATCTCTTTAGAACACGGACAAAGCGTAGTGACTGGAATTCTTAATGAAATGGAAAAGTCATCTACTGCCCCTTTTGAAACTTCAAATGAACATTGATATGCCATAGTACCGGAAGAACCTGTTACAGGAGCATCTTTATGAACAAAATATGGAAACGAAAGATTGAGAAAGGCAGTCTGTGCATCTAATCTTTCTATCATACGATCTAGAATTGTAGAAATATTATCCACTCCAATCATACCGTTATGTTCATTGAGTATTTCCATAAAACGACTCATATGTGTGCCTTTAAAATGGTGAGGAAGATCAACAAACATACTAACTTGTGCAACTGTATTTTGTGACTCCTTATCACGATCCTGAACAAGAACAGGAAAATCAATATTTTTTACACCAACTTTATCAATCCTAACATTTCTGTCATCAGAAGAAGATTGAACATCAGCTAAAGATGCAGTATCAAGTATTTTGTCCGACATAAATGTCTCTTTCCTTTTTTAAATTAAAATTCTGGGTTTTCTATTCTTTTGTTATCAATTTTTTTCATTTTTTCACTTACAGCACTCGATAAATCTACCCCTTTCGAATTTGCATAATTTATTATTGCTATCATCGCATCTGCAGCCTCATCTACAAAATCCGAATCCTTAACTTTTCTCCCTTTCCACTCTTTTTTTTCTAAATTAGCAAGTTCGCCAACTTCTCCAGCGAGTTCTAAAGCAAAAAAACGTGGCTCTCTAGATGGAAAAGCCTTCGATTGGTAACCTTCAAACTCCTTTTGGAGTTTTTTTAATCCCTCATAAGAACTTGGCAAAAACTCTGAATTTTCATCCATTATTCATCTCATAAAAAGATTAAACTAATAAAAAAACAAGAGTGATTGTCTTCAATCCTAAGACTAAAATCAAGTGCGGAAGTTTCTCACCCCTATAAGCTAAACGTCAACACCAAAAAAACAAAAAGGATATAAAAATTCGTTTGACGTTCGCAAGAACAAATCATACGCTCAAAATAACTTAATTTACAAACACAATAATTTGTTACAAAGAAATTTACTATGTTTTTTATAGACAAACGAAAGGAAGGAGAAACCATTGTCGAACATAGACATGCATCATCACATTTATATCCAAGAGGCAGAAGATTTAGCTAAGATAGAAAGGGAAAAACGTCCGCAACATGCAGACAGCTTTGAAGGGTTTTTCCCCGAGGTTTCATCAAAACATAATGCAAAACTCACTAAAGAAAAATGGGGAGAACAACTTTTAAGTCTTGAGAGAAAATTAAGTGACATGAAATCAGATCGGCTTGATATGGCGCTTGTGTCACCTCCACCTCCTACATTTTATTATTGGATAGGAGGTACTAAGGGAAAAGAAATTATAGAATTACAAAATAATGGAACCGCCGATTTCTGCAAAAATAATTCTGCTCAATTCAGAGGACTTGCTAATCTTCCCTTGCAAAATGGCGGAGTAGACGCTGCAAAGGAGTTAGAAAGAAGTATGTCCAATGGTCTCTTAGGTTGTATTATTTCCGATAGAATTGCAGGTCAGGCCTTAGATGAACCTCAATTTGATGCGTTTTGGGAAGCTGCCGAAAAATTAGGAGCACTGGTTTTCATACATCCTGATTTTGCAGATTACAAACCACTTTTCCCCTTTTATATGGCAAATTGTGTTGGAAATCCCTTATCAACAACAGTCGCTGCCACAAGATTAATTTTGTCTGGACATTTTGAGAGGTATCCGAATCTAAAAGTACTTCTTGCACATGCAGGGGGAAATCTTCCATGGGCAATTGGAAGAATCCAGCACGCGTGGGAGCAAAGACCAGAAACTAAAGTTCATACGCCACATCCACCTCGTCATTATTTCAAAAACCTATATTTTGATGTAATTACATTTAATCCGACAGGTTTAAAATGGCTTGTGCAGGAAGTTGGTTCCAATCACGTAATATGTGGAACAGATTATCCTTACGATATGATGCAAGAAAATGTTGTAGACTTTGTCGAAAGTGCAGGATTATCTTCAGAAGAAGAAGATAATATTCTTCGAAAAGTACCTGCTAAGCTTCTTGGACTTTAATAAAAAAAAAAGAATTACTGGAAATTAGGTTCGAAAATAAATATAATTCCTATTCAATAGATGAAAGTTAAAATTTTTTAACTACATGGGGGATCAACTCTATGAGAAAAGAAGAAATTTTTGATAGACCTCCGGGTCCATTATTTGGATTCTGGAGTTCGCTGTATATTGATAAATGGAAGTTCATATACCGTAATGTTTTCACGGGATCTCGAAAAGCAAGAAAAGACGCATTTGTAGATACTCTTAAATCAGGAGATGCAATGCCTCCTGTAAAATTAAAGACTACAGAAGATGTAGAATTTAACCTTGAAGATTTTAAAGGTAAGAAAAATATCGTCATTGAATTTGGTGCTATAACCTGACCTCCCTATCGCCGGCAGGTGCCTGGCATAGAAAACGCATACGAAAAATACCGATCAAAAGATGTAGAATTTTTCGTAGTATATTCCAAAGAACCTCATGCTGAAGAAGGTAGGTATTTCAAGAACTTCACACAGCACACATCTTACGAACACAAAAAAGAGTATGCATGTCAATTGGTAAAAGAACATGATATGAAGGTTCCTGTACTGATTGATGGTCTAGACGAAGCAGTTGTAACCGCATTTGGAAGAATGCCGAATATGACTTTTGTTGTAGATAAAGAGGGTAAAATCGCCTACAAGGCAGACTGGGCAGAAGCGGATAGGCTTGAAGAAGTTCTTGACGAACTCTTGGCTGAACAAAACGCATAACATTTAGGTAATTTATTATAGAGAAATCTTGAATTTATCGCTTTTCTATTAAATAAATACTGAAGAGCGATAAATTCTTTTTTTGACTAAATATTTCTCGAGGATTTTTATGAGTTACGTCACATTTAATACATCAGAAATAGACCATATGCAAACCTATAGACTTTTAGCAGGTTCTATCGTTCCTAGACCTATAGCTTGGGTTAGTTCGATAAGTTCAGACGGAGTTGCAAACCTTGCACCTTTTAGTTTCTTTACCTGTGTTTGTCATGCTCCTCCTCTGGTATCGATTTCTGTAGGAGAACGAGATTATAATATGAAAGATACCTCTAGAAATATTATAGAAACTAAAGGATATGTGATACACACCGTAGTAAATGAAACTGGAAATGCGATGAACGAAAGTTCTGCAAATTTTAAACCTGAAGAAAACGAATTCAAAGAACTTAATTTAGAAACAGAACCTTCTCAGATCGTAAAAGCGCCGCGTATTAAAGATTCTCCTATCACGATGGAATGCGAATTAGAACACCTTCATACGTATGGAGATAAATGGAAAACACATCTTGTAATTGGAAGAATCCTATTATGGCATGTAAGAGAGGATCTTATGATTGATGGAAAATATATTAATCCTGAAAAATTAGAACCGCTAGGAAGACTTGGAGGCGCTAACTATTGCAGGACACAAGATATTTTCCAAATGGAGCGAGTATATCCTCCACCGGATAAAGTGCACCCAAACGAACAAACTAAATAAATTAGGAAAAAATGAGATGAACTGGCCATCTGAAATATTCAAAGTATTTAAAGAACAGAATATTACCTGCGTGTGCCATGTTCCGGATGCTGGACACCTACAACTTCTACAAATGTGCGAACAAGACGAAAATATAAAGGTCGTTACCCTTACTACTGAAGAAGAAGGGGTAGGTCTTGTAAGTGGCGCTTGGCTTGGGGGTGAGAAAGGCGCACTTTTAATGCAAAGTAGCGGGGTAGGAAATACTATCAATGCCCTTGCTCTTCCTGTCACCTGTAAAATGCCTTTCGTCACGGTCGTATCTATGCGAGGAGAATGGGGAGAATTTATTCCTTGGCAAGTCCCTATGGGACAGGGTACCCCAAAGGTGTTTGAAGCAATGGGAGTTACAAACTTTAGAGCCAACAATGCAGAAGAGGTATATGAAAC